>CAZSQT010000001.1:0-3996 GCA_964609295.1 uncultured Gammaproteobacteria bacterium
GGAATAGAGTATTCAATTATTCCTGCCCATATAGACGAGAAAGCCATTAGAGACAAAAACTTAAAGCTCCGAGCTCAAAAAATTGCTCAAGCCAAAGCTCGACATGTCGCTAGTCAAAACAAAGGGATTATTATTGCTTCAGATACTTTTTGTGTTTGTCAGGGTACTGTCTTGGAAAAACCGCAAGATGAGCAAGAAGCCAAAAAAATGCTTCGCCTGCAATCAGACAATAACTGTATTTTGTACACCGGTTTTTGCTATATAGACAATGTCAATCATTTTGAAGTTTGCAAGACAGCTGTCACTCGATATTTACTTAGAAAATTATCAGAAGCAGAAATCAACAATTTTGTAAAAAATAATCCAGTTACTTTATGGTCGGCTGCTTTTTCAGCCAATTATGTTTACCAATCCACTTTTGTTGAAAAAATAAATGGTTCCTACAGTGGTATGGTCTATGGCCTGCCTATGGAATTTGTGATACCCTGCCTCTCTCGCTCCCACGCCCTAAAGTTCTAATTTTTTCCCCTTCTTTACATTCGTTATTTCTTCGGGTAGTATTACTTATGGATAACACAACGAATACTAAAATCGCTTTGTTCGAAGCAAAACAAATTAGAAAAGTAATTCACAACGACGAATGGTGGTTTGTTGTCAGTGATGTGGTCAATGCCTTAGTAGATTCATTAAACATATTTGACTATATAAATAAAATGAGGCGTAGAGATCCAGAACTAAATAAAGGGTATGGACAAATTGTCCACCCCCTTTTGGTTAAAACCTCAGGTGGACCTCAAAAACAACTAAAATGAAAGGCAAACACAAAACAAAATGGCAAAAAATGTGCAAAGAAACTGTCTCTCTCAAAGAATGGACTCATAAATGGTGGAAAATCAATGTCATAGAAAAAATCGAATTCAAAAAATTAAAATAAAAAACAGTGTCATTGCGACCCCGCCATTAAACTATTTGATCTCTTTACATTCGTGTTTTATTCGGTTACTATTAATTATGAAACAAAAAATTATTGTAAAAAATATCGTTGTTGCGTTTGTCTCAAAAGATGGAAATGAATATTTATCTCTGACAGACATGGCAAAGTCAAAAAATCCAGAATTTCCCGCTGATGTGGTGAAAAATTGGCTCAAGACAAGATTTACATTAGACTTTATGGGTTTGTGGGAACAAATGAATAATCCAAATTTTAACATGGTCGAATTCGACCAGTTTAAAAATCAAGCCGGAGTGAATTCTTTCGTGTTAAGTCCTGAGAAATGGATTAAATTCACTAATGCCATTGGTCTTAGATCAAAATCCGGCAGATATGGTGGTGGCACTTTTGCTCACAAAGATATTGCCTTCGAATTTGCTTCTTGGCTCAGTCCAGAATTCAAATTATATTTAATTAAAGAATTCCAAAGATTAAAAGATGAAGAAAATAGACGACTTGCCGTTGGCTGGGATGTCAAAAGATTATTGTCAAAAATAAATTACAAAATTCATACCGATGCTATTAAAGAATTTATTATTCCAAAATTAATTAATCCAAAACATGAAATTATTTATGCCTCCGAAGCTGATGTTTTAAATGTTGCTTTATTCAATATGACCGCCAAAGAATGGCGAGATAAAAACAAAGGTAAACAAGGCAATATTCGTGATTATGCTAGTATTGAACAATTAGTTGTTTTATCAAATCTCGAAAGCCTCAATGCCATTTATATCGAGCAAAATTTACCCCAACTCGATCGTCTCCGTATTTTGAATAAAAATGCCATTTCTCAAATAAAATCATTAATAAATAATCCATCCTTAAAAAAACTAAAATAATCATCCCCACGCCCTAAAGTTTTAATTCATCCAAGTTTAAATTGTTACACAAAACATCTTATCAAATTTTGGTAACTATATAATCAGCATTTGTAATTCTTGGATCTCCTTTTACTAATCCATCATCTGGAATAATTACTATTTCATTTTTACCAACAGATATTCTTGAAGGACTAGTTGATTTTTTAGATAAAAAGAGTCCATCAAATTTAAAATTTGGTAGAACATTTCTAACAGAACACACTTGATTTTCATATTTTTTATTTAATAATGTACCGATTCTAGTGACATAATTTACTCCATCAAAAGTTTTTGTAGGACTTTTATGAATATGGCCATCCCCAATAAAAATTAAAACTTTTGAATTTTCATCAATATTTTTTTGCAAAGTTTCAAACATAAATCCATCCCTTTTATTTTGCCAAAATGTATTATTAGCATGGCTATTATCAGGTTTTTCATCGATACAAACTAGTTTTAATCCAAGTAATTTAGACATAATCATAATATCTCTAACACCACTTGAAATAAAGGAGCTTAAATTCTTTTTTAGAATATTCGCGACATCTTTATCTGTGTAATCCAAATTGTCAACAAAATCTTGTTTACCATTTGGAACTTCTACCATTACATGTGTTAATCCTCTTTTTTTTAAATCAGGTAATACTTTCACTATTTCTTGTCTTATAGGTTCACAATCAAAAACATAGTTTTCTCCAATCAGCGTAAATTTATACTTTTCAATTATTTCTGGTAATTTATCTTTAAGCAAAGTACTATTGTTAGCAACATATTCTTGTATTTGTAATTCAATATCAGTTAGTTTGCTTTTTTCACTAACTTTATGTGTATCTTTTGGTGGTTTTTTTGTTGCTAATATTTTTGTAAAAAATTGATTTAAATCTTCTCCCATAGTTATTTATTTTAAAAAATAAAGCTTTCTTATTATATCACCCTTCTCTCACTCTAAAAAGTTCTAAGGTTTTAACATTCCCTCCGTGTCATTGTCCGCTCTAACACTCTAAAGTTCTAAAGTTCTAACGCTCTAAAGTTCTAAAGTTCTAACGCTCTAACTCTCCGTATCATTGCGACCCCGCCATTAAATTATTTGACCTCTTTACATTCGTTTTTTATTCGGGTAATATTTTTTATGAAACAAAATATAGAACCAGACAAACTTGCCATTTTCGAAGACAAACCTATCCGCCGTCTTTGGGATGAAAAAAACGAAAAATGGTTATTTTCTATTGTTGATATTGTTGGTGTTTTAACCGACAGTACTAATCCACGCAATTATTGGAAGGTCTTAAAAAATAGACTAAAAGAAGAAGGCAGTGAGGTGGTTACAAATTGTAACCTACTGAAATTAATGGCTAAAGATGGGAAATATTATTTCACAGATGTTGGCGATGTCGAAACAATTTTTCGTTTAGTTCAATCAGTCCCCAGTCCAAAAGCCGAACCAATCAAGCTCTGGCTAGCTCGTGTTGGCTACGAAAGAGTTCAAGAAATTGCCGACCCCGAAAGATCCATCAATCGCGCTCGTGAAAATTGGTTCAAAATGGGACGAGACCCAGAGTGGATTCAGCGTCGTATGATGGGTCAAGAAGTAAGAAATAAATTAACCGATTATTGGAAAGGTCATGAAATAAAAACACCAATAGAATATGCCATATTAACAAATATTATTCATCAGGAATGGGCTGGTGTCACTGTCAAACAGCATAAACAACTAAAAAAGTTACAACACGAAAATCTACGTGATCATATGACCGAAGCCGAAATAATCTTTACTGCTCTTGCCGAGATGTCCACCAGAAAAATTGCCAAAACCGACAAGGCAGTGGGTTTTGTCGAAAACAAAATTGCTGGCAAAAAAGGTGGTAGTATCGCCAAAAGTGCTAGACTAGCCCTCGAATCCAAAACCAAAACAAAAATAATTTCTTCTTCAAACTTTAGCAATACAAAAAAACTAAAATGAAAGGCAAACACAAAAGAATTTGGCGCAAAGAATGCAAAGACACTGTTTCTTTAAAAGAATGGTCTCGTATGTTGCATAAGTGGTGGAAATTAAGTGTCATAGCCAAAATTGAGTTTAAAAAACAAAAAAATGTCCTCCCCTGACAAGGGGAGTCCCCGAAGGGGGAGGGGTTTGTGTCATTTCTC
>CAZSQT010000002.1:0-4369 GCA_964609295.1 uncultured Gammaproteobacteria bacterium
GATTCCAATTATCAGCAGATTAAAAAATTTACTCCTCAAAATTTTTTTATTTTAGACGATGAGCAAGCAGAAGAAACTTGGACTGTTTTTGACAGACCGACTATTCGAATTTATGAAAAAATTAAATAAATTAATTCTAATTACTATTTTTGCTTTTATTTTTGTCATCAGGATTATTGGTTTAAATTGGGACAATGGTCACCATCTTCATCCAGATGAAAGATTTTTGACCATGGTGATAGAAAAAATTCAAATTCCACCCACTCTTTCTTTGTATTTTAATACACCCCTCTCCTCTCTTAATCCCCACAATCAAGGTTTTGATTTTTTTGTTTATGGTACTTTTCCTATCTTTTTAAATAAAATTTTGGGGCATTTTTTACACCTAAATACTTATGATACTATTCATATTTTAGGTAGATTCCTGACAATTTTAATGGATTTAGGTATTAGTTTTTTACTTTTCAAATTAGTTTTTTTGCTTAGCAAAAATTTCAACAAAGCTTGTGTTTCTGCCTTATTGTATGGAGTAATGATTTTGCCTATCCAACTTTCTCATTTTTTTACCGTTGATACTTTTTTGAATTTTTTTATATTTTTAACCTTTTATTTGTTAGTTTATTTTGCAAAAACTCATCAAAAACATTTTCTTTATTTTTCAGCCATTTCTTTTGCTTTAGCCTTAGCTTCAAAAATATCAGCCATTTATTTTTTTCCAATAATTATTTTATTTTTATTCTTTTACAAAAAAAACTTTTTTAAAAATATTTTTATTTTTTTATTTATTTTTATTATTAGTTTTAGAATTTTTCAACCATATTTTTTTGTTGATTTTTTTAATTTAAACAATGCTTATATCCAAAATTTAAAATTATTAAAATTATTAGACAATAATTATTTTTACCCTCCAGCCCTACAATGGTTTGGCAGGCCCAAAATAATTTATTCTTTATACAATTTATTTTTTTGGGGAATAGGTTTGCCATTATCTTGCTTGTTTGTTTTTAGTGTGCCCAAGATATTTACCAAAAAGAATCTATTTTTAATTATTAGTTTGTTTTGGATATTGTTTTTGCTTTTGATACAAGGTCTCCAGTTTGTCCAAACAATGAGATATTTTTTGCCTATTTATCCATTTATAGCCTTAATAATTGCTTTTTGCTTTGATTTTCAAAAACCCATTGGAAAACTTTTTTTATTTCTACATTTTATTTATCTGTTTTTCTTTCTTTCTATTTTTTTAAGACCACACCCCAGGCATCAAGCCTCTCTTTGGCTTTATCAAAATACCCAAAAAAACCAAACCATTACCTCCGAGTATTGGGATGACGCTCTTCCCCTAATTACCAGTGATTCTCCTTATCGAAAACAATTGATTTTGGATACCGTTGCTCCCGAAAGTCAAGCAAAGTGGAATAAAATTAACTCTCAATTACAAGAATCAGATTATTTGGTTTTGTCTAGCAATCGTATTTGGTCACCAATTTTAAACAATAGCCATTTTTTTTCTAAAACTGCTTCTTTTTACCAAGATTTATTTAGTGGTAATTCCAGTTTTAAATTAATCAAGCAATTTAACTCTTACCCCGGGGTACCGCTTTCTTTTTTAAATAAATGTCTTTATCTTGGCCCTAGTGATTATCCTAGTAATTCATTAAACTTACTCGAATATCAAGATTGTAATTACCCTGGTATTTACTTACGTGATGATTTGGCCGAAGAAGCCTTTACTGTTTATGATCACCCTAAAGTATTAATTTTTCAAAAGCAGTGATAGTTTTTTTATAATCAAATTCTTTCAAGAGTTTCGCCTTATTTACTTTGTTAACATATCTATCTTTGTTGCGAATAACTTTAACAATTTTTTTAGCCAAATCTTGGGAATTTTGATTTTCAAACAATTCACCCATTCCTGTTTTTGCAATTGGAATTCTCATTCCAGGTAAATTTGTTGCCACACAAGCAGTTTGACACAGCATGGCCTCTATTTGCACCCAGCCAAAAGATTCTAATTTATCATCTGAGGGCAAGACCAAAACATCTATTTCTTGATAAAATTTGCTCAGTTCTTCTCTTTTGATATTATCCAAAAAAATAAAATTATCTTTTAATCTTTTTTTATATTTTTTGTTTAAATAATCAAAATGATTCTCACCAACAACCCTTATTGGCCCAGCCAATTTAATTACATATTTATTTTTTCCCAATTCTTTGTCCAAATAATTACAACTTTCAATTAAAATTTCAAGACCTTTTTGTTTAGCAATTCTGCCACTAAAACCAATAACGATTTTTTTATTTTTTATTTTTTTATATTGTTTTATATCAAATTTTATTGGTGGATAAATACTTTTAATTTTTTTCAAAAAATATTTCAAAAAATAGGAATTTTGTGCATAATCATCAGTATAGGGGATAATCTTATTTGACATTAAAGCTGCCAAAAATTGACTTAAAAAAACACTTCCATCGATTATTTTATTTTTTATTCCTGGCCAAAAGCTCAGGTCAGTATGATGAATCAAGATAATCTTTTTTCCAAAAATTTTAGCCCAAAAAGCTAAATAAGCTGATTCTATTTGGGGTAAATTACAAATTATTACCTCATGTTGTTTGACCAATTTTATCCCTTGCCAAATTATCGACGGGGTAATCAACCCTTTACCTATTCGTATTATTGGTTTTAATCTTACGATGTCTATTTTGCCTATCCTTTCATATTTTTTTAACTCTTTTTTGTGTTGAGTGGTCAGAATACTTATTTGGTGTTTTTTGGCACTCAATCCTTTGGCTAGTTTATCTACATAGTAAGTAATTCCACTAATATTTGGCAAAAAATAAGGCGTCGATATAAGTATTTTCATTTTCCTATTATAATATATAATCAACTTACTCATGAAATTATGTCATCACATATTATTTTGGCAACCCAAAGGT
The DNA here is from genome assembly GCA_964609295.1 of uncultured Gammaproteobacteria bacterium. GTDB lineage: Bacteria > Patescibacteriota > Microgenomatia > UBA12405 > UBA12405 > CAZSQT01. The sequence goes on from CAZSQT010000002.1 coordinate 2,938, forward strand.
AAGCCTTTGGCCTTTTTTACCAAAAACAAATTCACCCAAATTTTATTAATCATTTTAAATTATTCGATTTGGCTGATTATGTTTTATATTTCTTTTTTGTTGATAAAATCTAATCCCAATAATTTTCTCAAAATTTTAGTTGCTATTATCATTGGTGAAATTGTTGAACGTTTTTTAAAACAAAAATTTTTATGGCGAAGACCAATGTTTCAAAAAGGATTAAAAACACCACCTGGCTTAGTCAAAGGTTGGTATAACACTGGTTCTTTCCCTTCGGGGCATACTATCAAGTCAACTTTATTCTTTTTATTGATTTTGCAATTCTCAGTCTTTAACCCTTTCCTTTATCTTTTTCTGGTAATTCCGCTTTTGGTTTTTAGAGTTATTGTTGGTTTTCATTATCCAGTTGATATTATTGGTGGTTTGTTTATCGGGATTATGCTTTGGTTGATTGCCACTCCCATCAATTCACCTGTTTTTTTAAACAATATTATTGGCTTTTTTATTAATCTTATATGATTGGTGATTTAGTTTTTATCTTAAGATGGTGGTTTGTTATTTTAATTTTTGGTTTTTGTTTTTTGCCTTTGAGCACTGTTGTTTTTAACAAATTTTGGGACAAAGGTTATATTTTTTCCAAAACTATTTCACTTATTGTTGTCTCATACTTAACCCTAGTTTTGGGTATTTTGAAAATATTACCTTTTCATATATTATCTCTTGTCGGACTTTTGATCATTAGTTTTTTTATAAATTTTTGGTTTTTTCGTAAAAAAATAAAAATTAATTGGTCGGCTTTAATTTTTGAAGAAATACTTTTTCTTTTAGTTCTGATTTTTTGGTCTTTTATCCGGGCTTTTAGGCCCGACATTGAAGGCTTGGAAAAATTTATGGATTTTGGTTTTTTAAATACTATTTTGCGAACAAAATATTTACCTCCCACCGATATGTGGTATGCCGGCCAGCCCATTAATTATTATTATTTTGGTCACTTAATTTTTGCCATCCTTACCAAAATATCACAAATTAGTTCGGCTATCACTTATAATCTTTCCATTGCTTCAGTTTGTGCCCTCTCTTTTGTCTCATCTTTTTCTTTAGTCAGTAATTTTATTGTTTCTACTTTTTCCAAAAAGAAAAACTTCACTTTTGTTATTGTTGGGGCTCTTCTTTCATCATTTTTATTTTGTTTTGGTGGTAATTTGCATTTAACTTACAAAATTGGTCAAAATTATTTTCAACACAATAAGACAATTTTTGACAAACAAGCCCTTTTAAAATCTACCGACAAGTATTGGTATCCTGATGCTACTAGATTTATTGGTTTTGATCCAGATGTCAAAGATAAGACTATTCACGAATTTCCTCTTTATAGTTTTGTTGTTTCTGATTTGCATGGACATATGAACAATATTCCTGTTGTCATTTTGAT
>CAZSQT010000003.1:0-15481 GCA_964609295.1 uncultured Gammaproteobacteria bacterium
TAATAGACCTAAAAAAGTGTTAAACTTTTTTACACCTCAAGAGGTGTTTTTAAAAGAGTTATTAATTAAAGGTGTTGCGTTTGGAATGTGAATTCAGCTCTTGATAAATAACTTTTCTAATTTGTTTGCCTTCAAACAAAGAGAGTTTGGTGCTAATATTCATATTCATAATCAATATTACCCCAATAAAATACGAATGTAAATGGCGATGACTCTTTAACGCAAACCCCTCCGTCCTATGGCCACATCCCCTTGACAGGGGAGATTTTTATTTTTTTGCGGTATAATTGCTCAGTATGACAAAGATAATTGATATAAAAGCCCGCGAGATATTGGCTTCGGGTGGTGAACCAAGCTTAGAAGTTTCAGTTTATTTGGAAGACGGTAGTGTCGGAGAGGCATCTGTTTCATATGGTGCATCAGCTGGATCAAAAGAAGCTTTTGTATTGTTTGATGAAGATAAAAATCGCTATAACGGTAGAGGGATGCTTAAGGCTAAGGCTAATGTTTTGGAAATTATTAAACCAGCTGTAATTGGAATGGACGCAATGAATTTACGCACAATTGATGAAAAAATGATTCAATTAGACGGAACAGAAAATAAGGCAAAATTGGGAGCTAATGCAATTTTGGCAGTAAGTATGGCGACTGCAAGAGCTGGAGCCAATAGTAAAAAAGTTGAACTTTATACCCACCTAAGAAATTTATGGCAAATTACTGGCGAGATTACTTTACCCAAACCAATGATTGTAATGATTGAGGGTGGTAAACATGCCGACAACAGCACTGATATGCAAGAATTTTTGATTAGCGCAATGGGAAATAAAACAGCGGTTGAAAATGTGCGAATGGAAATGGAAATTTACAAAGCCTTAAAGAGCATTTTGAAAGCCGAAGGTTTATCGACTAATGTTGGAAATGAAGGAGCTTTTGCACCCAACGGTATCAAAAGTAATGAAGCACCGTTAGAATTTTTTATGCAAGCAATTGAAAAAGCGGGCTATAAAGCAGGGGTCGATGTAGGGATATCAATTGATGCGGCGGCATCGGAGTTATATAATTACGAATTAAAAAATTACGAATTACGAATTGAAAATAAAACCTTAACATCAGCAGAAATGATTGAGTATCTAAGACCGTGGACAGAGAAATACCCTATCATCACAATGGAAGATATGCTCTCGGAATTTGATTGGGAAAATTGGCCAAAATTGGTAGAAAATTTTGGCGATAAAATGCTAGTTATTGCTGATGATATAACAGTTACTAATACAAAACTTTGGCAAAAAGCAATTGATTTGAAAGTGGCGAATTCGATTTTAATTAAATTAAATCAAGCTGGGACAGTGACGGAAACCATGGATTGTTGTATGCTGGCCCGAAAATATAATTTAGCAACAGTCCCCTCTCATCGAGGTGGAGGTGAAACAAATGATACATTTTTGGTAGATTTGGCGGTAGCTGTGGGCAGTGCTTATATAAAAGTTGGACCGACTAGAGGTGAGAGGGTATGTAAATATAATAGGTTGATGAGGATAGAAGAGGAGATAAACAACAATGGCTAAAATATATTTGTTTAGACACGGACAATCAGAATTTAATTTAAAAAAAATTTTTACTGGCTGGAAGGATCCTGATTTGACCGAATTGGGTGTAGAACAAGCTAAATTTTTGGGTGAATTGTTGAAAGACAAAAAAATTGATTTGGCATATAGAAGTCGATTGATTAGATCAAAAAAAACTTTGGAAGAGGTATTAAAATTTCATCCAGAATGTAGAGAAATAATCGTGGATGATAGGATGATTGAGAGATCTTATGGTGACCTGGCTGGTCAAAATCACCAAAAAATAATTGATGAATTTGGACAAGAACAATTTGAGAAATGGCATCGAGGTTGGAATGATAGACCTCCAAATGGAGAAAGTTTTGCTGATGTAGAAATTAGAGTCAAAAAATTTATTGATGATTTGAAAGATAAATATGCTAAAAAAGATATCGGAATTGCAATTTCAGCTCATGGAAATTCGATAAGATTGTTTAGAAAAATAATGGAACAAGCAACGATTGAAGAAACTTGCAGTTGGACCATCGGCTATGACGTGTTTTTTGAATACGAAGTGTCAAAAGTTTAAATATTAAAAGATTTGTATTCAAGCGGAATGCCGTAGATTTTTTTGAATAATTTGGCAAAGTCTGGCTCAGGCATATCTTTTTTTATTGATTTTATTAATTTTAATAGTTTTTCTTTACCGTATTTTTTGACCAAAAATTCTATAGCAAAACCGGATTCAATATAATTTTGTCTATAAGTTTGTTTATTGTAAAAATCAGAATAATTAAGAAAATTACTAAAATTGATGGTTTTTGAAATGCTTTCATTTTCCCCTGATAAATAACAAGCTATTCCTTCTCTAAACCAAGTTGGTTTATAGGTATTTGATGTTATTTTGTCATAAAAAGCATGGGTTAGTTCGTGCTTTATGGTAGTAAAATATCTTTCTTTTCTAAAAACATGAGAGCTTTCTTTATTTAAATTTTTATAGTCTAATATACATAAATCTCCCGTTCTATTTAACCAACCAATAGCAAAACTTTCTGTTTTACGTGACCAAAGAGCATCGATAGTTGAACGATTTTTAATCAAATAAATATTTGGGCAGCTTTGTATCCAATTAATGCCAAAAAATTCATTAAGCTCGGACATGGCTTGTTGGTAGATTTTTTCTATAAATTTATCAGTAGTGACCTGGAGTTTATAGATCATATCAGTTGAAGTATAACATTAAATAGAATATTATTAACTAATGACTATAGAAGAAATATTGCAGTTGGAACGGAAAATTTGGGGAAAGAGAAAATTAAAATTAAGTGAAATTATTGTGAGAATGGGAAAGGTTTTTGGTGATATTTGTCGTTGGGAAAGAAACGCTATTAAGGATAAGGATATTCATAATGACAAAGAACTGCAAAAAGAATTAGGAAATATAATTAATTCAACAATTAAATGGTGTGACGATTTGGGTTATAAACCAGAAGACTGTATTAACGAATCAATTAAATGCCATAAGAAATTTACAAAACATATTCATTAAGAATTTTGGATTCGGTTTCTTGGCTGATTATAGCCCGAACACTAATAAATTTTTCGATTCCAGAATTTTTGATTTTATTTTTGAGTAATTGATCGACTTGAAAAACACCAGCAGAATTATTCATAATAATATTGATTTGAATTATTTTTTCTTTACCTTTTTCTATTTTTATTTCATCAATAGCAGTCGCGGAAATAGAATAAATATCACTTTTGCCTGATTCGTAAGTAATACGAGAACGACCTTTGGACATATCAAGGGCATCAGCAATACGAACGATACCAGCTTCGATAGTTAAAGGATGACCATCACTGCGATGACTAATAATGGCATGGAGGACTTCTGAAGCAACTATAGTTCTTTCTTCTATGGGAAGGAAGTCTAAAATTTCGTAGAGAAATTTGTTAGCGATAAATAGACTAAATTCTTCGTGTCCTGCTCGACTAATACTCATCCCCAAATCATGTAAAAGGCTAGCCAAAACTATTACTAATTCAGCGTGATTTTTACCTAAACCATAATCTCTGGTAAGAGACATCTCTATCTGAGCATCTTGAAGCATTCTGGCTAATTTTAGGGCAATATTGGCGACTATTTGAACATGGACAGGACCATGATCAGTCATCCCAAGTCTATCAACCGCATTAACATTGACGACTCGCCAAAGAGTATATATTTGTTCGTTTTTGTTGATTTTATCCAAGGCTTTTTGTAAAAGACGATTATTTTTTACCGGCACATGAATCTCAATCTTAGTTTTTTTATTCATATCAATGATGTATTATACGACAAGAACGGAGGTAAAACGAGGCGTAAAATATTTTCTTATTTTTTCTTCCTGTTGGATATTTAAATCTTTGATAACTAAGCAAGTAGTAAACATATTGTTGTTATCAATAAAACTTTCATTGATAACAATATTGGTAGGAATATGACTTAAAATTTCATTCAAAATATGAGGCTTATCTTCACCAAAAATTTCTATACTGGTAACATTTAAATCACTTTTGGTAATCATTAATTCGTCTAAAACTTTATTGAATTTTTCTTCTTTCATAAAACCATTACCAAGTGAATAATATAAATTTTTTTTATTGGGACCTAACTGGTTAATAAGTTGTTGATATTTTAGAGAATCTATTTTTTCTAAATGAGCTAGGGATAATAAACCTCTAGAAGAAAGATTTTTTTTGATTTTTGATTTACCTTGGTTAATAATTTTTTCTTCTTCTACCTGTTGTTGAAGTTTATCTAGGGAAAGACGAGTTTGGGGTAAACAATAATCTTTATAATCATTTAAATTGACAGGTTTGTCACCATAGTTGATACTAATAGTGCTACTGCTAGGAGGAATGGTAGACAGTGGACATTCCTTGCCATCTATATTGGCTGATATAGCATAATTTAATTTTTCGGTATTTCGGAGAATGTCGATAATGGTAGCTTGAGTAGAAACAAATCTAACTTGATCTTCATGAACAAAAATTGGTTTTAAAAAGTAATTTGTAAGTTCACTCATTTTTTGACCATTACGGATTAAACTAATTATTCCCCAATTATTAAATTCTTCCATTTCTTTTGTAACTATGGCAATTTCGACTAGTCCTTTGTTAGAAATTATGGTGGTTTGTAAGGCTTGGTATCCATTAGCTTGCTTATTTTCGTTAAGATATCTATCACATTTGTATGGATCTATTTTTATGGCCTTTGATTGGTCTAAGATAGATAAAGCTTTGTAAATATCTTCTTCACTATTGACAACAATACGAAGACTAATAATGTCATTGACGGCCTGTAAATCATTTGTGCGAAGATTGTTTAATTTTTCATTGATAAATTTATAGCTTTCATTTCTAATATTAATTTGATTGATGGGGAAATTTTGTTGATTAAATATGTCTTCGATTTTACTGGTAATATTGGCTTGAAATAATTGAGAAGAACGCTCATCTTGCTTGACTGATTTCTCTATTTTTTTGTAAGAATCTAAGTCATACCAGTAATAACATAAATCTTCGAGCTCTCTTTTGACCTGCCACATACCAAGAGATTCAGCCAAAGGAATATAAGTGTTAAAAGTTTCCTCGGATTTTTTAATTCTTTTATCTGAATCCATATATTCTTGTGTTCTCATATTGTGCAAACGATCGGCTAATTTGACTAAAGCAACTGCAGGTCGAAGCATAGATTTGTCAAAAACTTTTTGAGAGGCTTGTTTGTCGGTATCAGACTTTAATTTGGTAACACCATCAACAATTTCGGCAACATTTTGGCCAAATAGAGAAGCAATTTCGTCCAGACTTACTTTACCATCCTCAACTGAATCGTGAAGTAAAGCAGCTATTAGAGTATCCTGATCTTGAATACCCCATTCTTCTTTTAAAATTTTATAAACGTTGTAGCAATGAGAAATATATTCTTCACCAGATTTACGAAATTGACCTTCGTGACATTTTCCGGCAAATTGAAGAGCTTCTTCTACTCGATCAGTCTGGGGCAAAGATTCTTTTCCTATCATAGAGGATTATACTGCTATTATAGGATAAATTCAAGAATGTACTAAATCTCCCCCTCTATCCCCCTCTTCGAAAAAGAGGGGGAAAATTAGGTATAATTAAAATGTTAAAATATAAATATTATGAAAACAATTAAAATTGCGGTTTATGCAGGGAGTTTTGATCCTCTAACCAATGGTCATGTATGGGTTATCAATGAAGCTTTGAAAATTTTTGATAAATTGATTGTGGCGATTGGAATTAATCCCAATAAAAAATCAAACTTTGGAGTAGAGAAAAAAATGGAAATGATTAAACAAACTTTTGCTGGTAATCACAAGATAGAAGTAAAGAAGTTTGACAATGAATATTTGGTTGATTATGCTCAAAAAATAGGTGCGAATTTTATTGTTAGAGGATTGAGAAATAGTAAAGATTTTGAATATGAATTTGGAATGTGCAATATTAATAGTGATATAAATTCGGCGATAACAACAGTTTTTTTGATGCCTCCAAGACATTTGTGTGAAATAAGCTCAAGTATGGTCAAAAAACTTATTGGACCAAAGGACTGGGAAAACGTAGTTAAAAAATATGTCCCAAAGGCGGTGTTTGAAGAATTAGAAAAACAAACTTTAAAAAAAAGATAAACATCGGTTAAAATATATTAACTGTCAAGAGATTTGATAAATCAAATCAGCAACCGAGTCTGACAAAAGATCGCGGTGCTTCTTCAATATTAATTGAAGGACAGGCCTTATTAGTTAAAAGGAGGAAAAATGAAATATCCCCAATTTACATCTGAATCTGTTTGCGCTGGTCATCCAGATAAAATTTGCGATCAAATTTCTGATGCAATTCTTGATGCGGCTTATGAAGCTGATATTAATTCACGAATAGCGATTGAGACACTGGCAACAACTAATAAAATAGTTTTGGCAGGAGAGATAACATCTAAAAATTCCCTTAATTATGATGATATTGTGCGTAAAAAAATTCGTGAGCTTAATTATATCGATCCCATTTTAAATTTTACTGATAAATCAAACATAGAAATTTGTATTCATCAGCAATCTCTTGATATAGCCCTTGGGGTTGATAGTGGTGGAGCTGGTGATCAGGGAATAATGTTTGGTTATGCTTGTAATGAGACTGACAAATTTATGCCCTTACCCATATCTATGGCTCATAATTTGTGCCGTAAAATGGATGAATTAGAAAAAAATAATAAATGGCTTCGCCCTGACGGTAAGTCTCAGGTGACAGTTAATTATATAGATCAAAAACCAGTATCAATTGAAAAAATTGTTTTGGCTAAACCAATTAATTATGAGATAGCCCCAAAAGATTATGTAGATTTTTTCTACCAAGAAGTTGTCTCCCCTGTTGTTTCTAATTTTGGTTTTAAAATTGATACTCAAAAAATTATTCTTAACGGAACCGGTAGATGGGAAATTGGTGGTCCAGCAAGTGATACTGGGCTGACAGGACGAAAAATTGTGGTGGATACCTATGGTGGTATGGGAAAAATTGGTGGTGGTTGTTTTTCGGGAAAAGATGTGAGTAAAGTTGATAGAAGTGGGGCTTATGCAGCTAGATTTATTGCCAAAAATATTGTGGCCAATAAATTGGCCGATAGATGTGAGGTGCATTTGGCTTATGCAATAGGACAAAAAGAACCGGTAGGAAGATCTATTGAAACATTTGGAACTAGTAAATATAAACAAAAATCTATAGAAGATTTTGCTTGGAAAATGATGGATTTGTCAGTTGAAGGAATAAATCAAAAACTTAATTTAAAAATACCAATTTACCAAAAAACAGCACGATATGGGCATTTTGGGTATGATGAATATCCGTGGGAAAAGGTGGAGATGAAATAATTAATTTACAATGTTTATCGGACTATTATTTACCCAAGCTTCGACATTATCAATCATAATGTCATTAGCAGTTTTTAAGGTCATATCATTATGAAAAGCAATGTGCGGAGTTACTATAACTTTCTCATTAGAAATAAACTCCCTATAAAAATCATTGTCTGTATTAAAAATGCTTTCCCCTGCAGGGTCTATAGCTGCACCTGCAATTTTATTTGAAGAAAGTGCATCTCTAAAAGCATCTATATTAAAAATATTTGTATCAGTAATACTTATAAAATAAACATTGTTTTTAAGAGATGAAAAAAATGCTTTATCTAAAAAATTTTCTGTTTCCTTGTTCCTAGATAAAGTATTAACTATAAAATCTGCATTTTTAACTTTCTCTAGTAAATTATCTCCTCTTGTAAAATAATCAACTTCCATCTCTAATGAATTACAAATATCTCCAACTTTTGAACCTATATTTCCCTTAGCTAAAATTGTTACTTTCTTACCTGCCAAACCAGACATTGATTCCATAAAATCAGATTCATCAACTTTCTTAATATTCATATATTTTCTTAATTTTCTAGAAAGAATTAACATCATGGAAATAATCCACTCAGAAACGGCTAATTTATTACATCCTGGTGAGTTGGCTATCTTTACATTATTCTTAGTCAATTTATCCAAATCAAGAAAACCAACACCGACGAAAGGAAGAGAAATTAGCTTATCTTTTAGATCATAAATAACATCCATTATAAAGTCGGTTTCACCACAAATTACATCAGCATCTTTTAGTTTTGAAAATTTTTCTTCTTTATTACTGGGAATGTCTTTATGATAAATTATTTCTCCTAATCTATTTATACGATTAATTTGATCATCGTTAAGACTTTTAATCCCGGCAATTACTATTTTCATAAACTATTTTATCACTTATTTTTTAAATTATAAGGTTGTTTTCTACACCCAAAAACTATCATCTCTATCTTCATAATTGTGCTTTATTACTAAATAGATATAATCTTTGTCGCTTTCGTTTACTACTATATGCTTGTCATTTGGTTGTATTATTAAAATATCTCCAGCTTCAAATTGATATTTTTCTCCATTTATAATCCAATAGCCTAAATTATTTAAAAAATAAAAAACTTCAGTTATACTGTAATCATATGAGCGAAGGAATATCGGTCAATGAATCAACATTATTAAGTTTTGCTGAAATTAACAATCCAAATAAAATAACACCAGAACAATTATTGATTGAATTGGCAAGAATTTCACAACCAAATCCTGGAGAAAAAAGTGATGCAGTTAGTGGTGGATTTTTTCCCAATGTGGAACCTGAAAATAATAAGATGATAATTGACGAAAAAGGAAGAGTTGTGTTAAAAAGATATGCAGATGATCGTGAAAGATTGACCAAACAAGGGAGGGATGTAACTCCAAAAGAAATGGAGGAATCTTCTCTTGGAACTGGTTCTCCTGGTGGAGGATCAGTACATACCTCGGCAAATATTGAAGGATGGCACTCATATATGCCTTTGTATGGAATATTTAAAATACCGGTTAAAGATTTTTTGGAAAACGCAAATAAAGGTAAAATTATTTTGGGTAATTTGGGTGAAAGTGAGATTATTTTAACAGGAAAGATTGCAGAGAAATATTTAGATCAAATTTATGAAGATAAAAGTTATAGAGAGCCGGAAATTGGACCAATTAATGAAAAAAAATTACCTAAAGAAATAAACATAAGTGTTTGATGTTTTATATAAAACATTAAAATAAGTTGTCGTTTATCCAAAAAATATCATCTTTGTCCTCATAATTGTATTTTATTGCTAAATACACATAATCTTTGTCACTTTCGTTGACGACTATATGTTTATCATTTGGTTGTATTATTAAAATATCTCCAGCTTCAAATTGATGTTTTTCTCCATTTATAATCCAATAGCCTAAATTATTTAAAAAATAAAAAACTTCGGTTTGTTTCTGATGATAATGCTCTTCTACTCTTTCACCAGCCTTAATTTTGATTTCCTGAATTAATGATCCGGTTTTTAAACTTTCACAGTCCAACAAAATTTTCTTGCTATAACCCTTATTTTCCAGCCATTCTTTTTGGGTTGATCTTATTATTTTCATAGATACTGAATACTCCTACGTTTTAATGCTGACTGCGTCCTCCGAAGTGAGCTTCAGCGAACGAAGGCGGATTACGTGGCGGAAGGAGAGGGAGTCGAACCCTCATGCCGTTTTACCGACGCAGGTTTAGCAAACCTGTGGCTTACCATTCGCCGCACCCTTCCTATATTAGAGCTTTAGAGCGTGTTAAAGTATATCAAATTTTTGGAAAATGATTTAAAATTAATTAAGTATGGCAGAAAAGAAGAAATTAAATGAAGAAAGAGAGTCTCAATCAGTGATAGTTGATTTGAATGAAGAAAAAACCTTATTTGAATGGCTGGGTCCAGAAAGACCTTTTCAAAAAAGAAACAAAGAGTTTTGGATTACATCATTAATCATTTTAGTTTTAGTATCAATAATATTTTTTTTAATAAAAGAGTTTTTGTTAATTATGGCGTTGTTTTCGGCACTTTTTTTGTATTATGTAATGTCAACAATTAAACCAGGTTTTATTAATAATAAAATTACCAATAGGGCGGTTTATTTTGGTGATGTCAAATATGAATGGTATCTTTTGGAAAAGTTTTGGTTTACTGATAATTTGAGTAGTATGACTTTGAATATTGAAACTAAAATGAGATTTCCTCGTCAAGTTTTGATAGTTATAGATCCAGCCGATAAAGAAGAAATTAAAAAGATAATAGTCAAAAGAATTCCTTTAATCGATGATTCTCCAAAATTAGTTGATAAGATTGGTGCTTGGTTTAGTAAAAAATTTCCTTTGGAAACAAAAAATGAAAAGAAAAATTGATGTTTTTGGCTCAACTGGTTCCATAGGTACCCAAACTTTGGAAATTGTTAAAAACAATCCTGATTTGTTTGAGGTAAAAATGTTAACTTGTGGAAGTAATGTTGATTTGTTAAATAAGCAAATCAAAGAATTTAATCCAAAATTGGTAGGTATTGCTGATAATAATCAAAAAGGTAAATTAAAAGAGAAAGAAAATATAACCTATGCTTACGGTGAAAAAGAAATATTTGAATTAATGAATAGATCGGCAAGCGAAATAGTGGTCATGGGAATTAGTGGGGCAAGTGGCCTGATACCCACCATCACGGCAATCAGAAATAAAAAAAATATTGCCTTGGCGACAAAAGAAGTAATGGTAATGGCAGGAGAAATAATCAATGAAGAAATTAAAAAAAATGAAGTTAAATTGCTCCCAGTAGATAGTGAACATAGTGCGATTTGGCAAAGTTTGAGAAGTGGTCAAGATAAAGAGGTAGAAAAAATAATTTTGACTTGTAGCGGGGGCCCTTTTAGAAACAAAAATAAAGCAGAATTAGAAAAAGTAACCGTAGAAGACGCCTTAAATCACCCAAATTGGTCAATGGGTAAAAGAATTACGGTTGATAGCTCAACATTGTTTAACAAAGCCCTGGAGGTAATTGAGGCAAAATGGTTGTTTGAAGTACCTGTCAATAAAATTGAGGTTGTGGTTCACCCAGAGAGTATTTTGCATAGTGCGGTTCAATTTGTAGACGGCTCAGTAATTGGACAAATGGGTGTACCTGATATGAAATTACCAATTCAATATGCCCTATCCTACCCCAATAGAATTCAAAATAATTTTAAAAGACTAGATTTGTTTGAAACTCAAAATTTAACTTTCAAAAAACCAGATACCAATCTTTTTCCTTGTTTGAAATATGGCTATGAAGCAATAAAAATTGGTGGAACAATGCCGACAGTCTTAAATGCTAGTGATGAGGTTTTGGTGGCTAACTTTCTTGAAGAAAAAATAAAGTATTTGGATATCTCAAAAATTATTAAACAGGTAATGGAATCACATGAAACTGTGTTTGAATTAAATATAGAAAATATTTTGGCGGCAGATGCTTGGGCGAGAATCAAAACACAAGAAATTGTTGATAATTTGGTATAATCGGACAGTATGCGCCCATAGTTTAACGGATAGAATAGCGGTTTGCGGAACCGTTGATCAAGGTTCAATTCCTTGTGGGCGCACAACATTAATAATTAGAAATTTAGTTTGTATTGGGAGAGATGCGCCGAATTGGTAAGGCAGCGACCTCGAAAGTCGCCGTTCGCAAGGACTTGGGGGTTCGAGTCCCTCTCTCTCCGCCATGTAAGAACGTTAATTGCTCCGCAATTTTACGTTCAACGTGGCTGGAACGTCAATTTTGTAAAACAAAATTATACGTTACCGCCTGACAAGACGAATTATTCCATAATGATGATTACATAGGATGTATAATTAATTATGAAAATATTAGTAACAGGATCATCTGGATTTATTGGTTTGGAGTTAGTGAAAAAAATTTCACAAAAACATGAAATTGTAACTTTTGATTTAGAAAATGGTCAAGATATTCTAGATTTTGAAAAACTAAAAAAGTCTATGAAAGATTGTGATGTGGTGGTTCATTTAGCAGCAATTAAAGGACCAAATGAACATAAAAATTTTGAAGATTATTTTAAATTAAATAATATTGGAACCCTAAATGTAGCTAATTCTTGTTTGGAAACTGGAATTAAGAAGTTAATTTATTCTAGCTCAACTGGATACTATGGGGTTGAACTTGGAATTCCTTATCAAAAACCAATAAGAGAAAATAATTTAGTGGTAAATCAACACTTAAAAGCTGACAACTTAAATTGTCGTGACTGTGATCTGGCTTATTCAACTAGTAAAGTGATAGCTGAACAAATTTTGGCAAATTATGGATTGAGAAAAAAATTCCAAACAATTATTTTAAGATTTGGGCCAATTGGAGATAAAACTGGGGTTAAATGGAATCTAAATGGAATAACTCTAAAAGTTGAAAACGCAGTTCAAGCGATTGAGAAATCAATAGATGTTAAGAATAAAATTTGGTATGAAGCATTCACCATAACCGATAAAGTTAAAGGGGTTGATATCTCTAAAGCAAAAGAAATTTTAGATTATAACCCTTCATAAGGTTATAAGAATAAAAAAGTCCTATATCTAAATACTCCTCCAGATAGCCGATAGTAATGATTGCATGAAAAAGATATAATTAGATGCTTTTATGTTAGGTAAAGAAATAACAGTAGGAGTTTTGGCAGGTGGTCGTGGTGAGCGAATGAATATTGTTTATAATTATTTATGGAATGTGAAATCTGTAAAAGAATAAAATTAGCTGATAGAGGAAAAAATCCTGAATTGGTACTTAAACTTAAAACTGGATATGTTTTTTTATTAAATAAAAAATATTATCCTGGATATACTATTTTTAGCTGTATCAAACACAAAAAAGAATTATTTGAATTAGATTTGAAGTTTAGAAATGATTTTTTGATAGAAATGTCTGTTGTAGCGGAAGCTGTTTTTAAAGTATTTAAACCTAAAAAAATAAATTATGAATTATTGGGAAACGCACAGCCTCATTTACATTGGCATATTATTCCCAGATTTGACAATGATTTAAATGTATTAGAACCAGTTTGGAATGATTTGAATAAAATTAATGTTATGAATAAAGAAAATCCTTCAAAAAGAATGATTGATAAATTAAAAAAAGAGATAGAAAGATTAATTAAAAAATAAATAATTTACTTGAGTCAGAAGAATATTTTGTTGCCAAACCTATATATGTTTCGCCAATTTTCACTTTTTGAGTAAATTTGCTATATTTATGTTATATGTTTACCAAACTTTATTTTATCGCTCTTCCTGTTTTTTTGGCTATTGATATGCTGTGGTTAGGAATTGTGGCAAAAAATTTTTATGCTAAGCAGATAGGGACATTAATGAAGTCAAATGTGAATTGGGTGGCAGCAATTGTTTTTTATTTGATTTTTATCATTGGACTAATTGTTTTTGTTATCGCTCCCGCTGTAGAAAAAAAATCGTGGATGCAAGCGCTAGTAATGGGTATGCTTTTTGGTTTTGTTTGTTATGCTACTTATGATTTGACAAATTTGGCGGTAGCTAAAGACTGGCCTATTTTGGTAACCATTGTTGATATGATTTGGGGAGCAGTATTGGCAGGATCAGTGTCAATTATCACCTATTTTATCGCCAATAAAATTGGCTTATGAATTACTATATAACACTAGCTTTGATATTGGTAGTTTATATGAGTGCTTGGTTTGTAATTTCTTTAATTAAACAAAGGAATGATGTGGCTGATATAGCTTGGGGTTTGGGCTTTGTGCTTTTGGCATGGACTTCTTTGCTATTGTCTAAAAATTTTGATACCAGAGGTCTTTTGATAGGTATTTTGGTAAGCATTTGGGGTTGTCGATTGGCCTGGCATATTCACTCTCGTAATAAAGGTAAAAAAGAAGACTATCGTTATTTAGCTTGGCGTAAAGAATGGGGTAAATATTTTTATATTCGTTCGTATCTGCAAGTATATCTTTTGCAAGGTTTTTTGCTTTTTATCATTGTTTTGCCTATCATGGTCAGTAATAAAAATAGTGGATTGCCTTTAGGGTGGTTGGATATTTTAGGTTTATTAATTTGGATTTTGGGTTTTTATTTTGAAGCTAGGGGTGATTATGAACTGAAAGAATTTATCAAAAATCCGATAAATAAGGGTAAAATTATGCAAAAAGGCTTGTGGGCTTATACCCGACATCCAAATTATTTTGGAGAAGTGACACTTTGGTGGGGTATTTTTGTTATTTCTTTGAGAAGTATGAACTCTATTTGGGCTATTATTGGACCGATAACAATTACAATTTTGATTCTTTTTGTGTCTGGCATTCCCCTTTTGGAAAAGAAATATATTGGTAATCCTGAGTTTGAAAAATATAAGAAAAAAACGAGTATCTTTTTCCCTTTACCGAGAAAAAACTAAAAAATAGATAGATATTTATCCTATAATGTGGTATAATAGACTTTATGAATATTGAGTCTTTAAAAAATAAAATTGAGATAAAACAAACGCCAAATTATCCGAATATAGAAATTTCAGATTTTACAAAATCAAGTTTTGAAAATTTTTATAATCATTTTGAAAATTGTAAAACAAACAAAAATATTGTTGTCCCCTTGGTAAGATGCTGGAATAAAGATAATCAAGATATATCGCAATTTTTTGAAAGAATAGTGAAATTAAAAGAAAATTTTCCTGAAATTGAAGGATTGATTGTGGCGATAAATTACGATAAAGATGAAGATAATGTAACAGAAAAAAGTATCCAGAAACAGTTGAAAAAAAACGATATTAGTATTCCAGTATTGCCTGTAAAGGTAAATGGCTATACTTGGACTTCTGGTTTAAATATAGGAATTGCCTTATTAAGTGAAATTGCAAACCAAAAAAATATAGATAAAGAAAATATTAAATTTATGGGAATGTCTTTTGATGTGGAGATGGATGCTGATGAAATACAAAAAATGAGAAAATTGTCAGAAAAAAATCGATTTGTAACAACTATTAGAAAAACAACAGAGGAAAAACTTCCTTTTGACATTGATAAAGAAAAATTATGGGAAAAATTAAAAAATGTTTTGAGAAAACCATTAGAAAGTGATTTGTTTGAATTGTGCTATTCGATGAGAAACACTTTAAGTTTGATTAAATTATCTGATTTAATTGATTTTGGAGGATTTAACCCTTTGTGTGATGGTAAAAAACGAGGTGATATTTTGATAGAAGGAGGTATGGAAGATGCTGAATTTTTTTTGAAAATTATATTAAATACCCTTAAGCAAGGTAAAGTGAGTGTAATGAAGGATTTTAAAAAAGCAATGGAAAATGTGGTTACTTATAGTGATCCATCATGGAGAAGGATGAAAGAGACTCAAAAATATAGAAAAATATCGAAAGAGGTTGAGTCTTTGGTAAAAATTGCTAATGGAACAACAAGAAAAATGAACGTAAAAGATTTTAATTTTT
>CAZSQT010000004.1:0-9683 GCA_964609295.1 uncultured Gammaproteobacteria bacterium
ACATTAACATTTTCGGCAATTTCGCGATTGTCGATTTTGGCTTTTAGATTAAATTTCCCTGGTAAATCAGAATAGACATCAAAAATGGCTTTTCCATAAGTATCAGTGGTAGTAATATTGTTTTTGATTTGGAGAGAAGGGGAAGAGGAAAGAGAGACATCTTTGCCAGGAATACCAAGACCTTTATCATCTAGGACAAAAACAGTGATGCGGATAAGTTCTTCATCGCCAGCTTTGGCTTGAATGGGGGAAGCAAAGATATAAGAATTGTTGACAAAAGAAGAATTGGTGCTGGCTTTTTGAAAGAAAATAATGGGTTTGTTGATCAAAAATAAGGCCGTGATTAAAGAAAGAATGATTAAAATAGTGATGATAAGATTTTTGGTCAATTTATTTATTATAAATCATTAATGATTTGGGGTAAATTGCAAGATAATATTTGTGTTTTTTCTTTTTGAAGTAGTAGAAGAAAAGAAGACAAAGTAGGGGGAGCAGAAGCCATTGTAAGTAAAAAAGAGATGGGAGTTTGTAGGATAAAACATTGGATTTGGCAGAAGGTTGTTGTTGGTAACTAGTTGAGGTAAAAAATTTGTATTCATCGGAATATGATTGGGGTAAATTAAAATTAAAGAAACCGGTTGTCGAAGACTCTAGGGAGTATTTTGGTAAAGAGTATGCTTGTGCTTGTTGAGCAATTTGAATACCGCGATTGTTGACCTTAAAGAGATGAACATTGACAGGTGAATTGGGAATAGTGTAACCAAAAGCATTTGAGTCTTTGATAGAAATACTAGGAGGAAGGATAATGGGGCCGATGTCGGTGTGGTATTTGGAATTGGGTGGTGGGGGAATACAGACAGGCATGGTTTGAATATTGTTTTGATCGATAGAAAAAATGCAAAGATCAGAATATTTTTTGGGAATAATTGTCTTGTAAAATTGGAAATAACCTTTGTCGTTACTTTTGGTAATAGCATGAACATAGGGGTTGTTTAACTCGACCTTACAATTAGGGCAAGTAAAACCATTGATGGTAATCCTAGTTTCTTCTACCGAGGCGGATATTCGAGTTTCCATAATTGGAATTAATCTTTATATTTATTTTTTAGTTTTTCGAGTTCTTCTTCGAGTTGATCAATTATTTTTTTGTTTTGTTTATTATTTTTCTTATGACTTAATTTGATAATTAAGATTAGAAGAATAATGGTGGTAGCAATTAAGATGATGAGTTTGTAGGGAAGTACCCAAAAATAGACATGGGCGGTAAGTGGAATACCATTGGTACCATAAGTAGCATTAAGACTGGCTTGATAGCGACCAAAGAGCCATTTTTTGTCAAGAGTGTTTGTAAAAACATGACTGGTGCTAGGAAAAATATTGTTATTATTTTCGTTGTAGTTTAAAACGGCGGTTTTGCCACCTAACCAGTTTTTGATTTCGATGCTACCGATAGGTTTGATATGAACATCTGATAAATTGCTGATTGAGGTTTCAAAATCAATAGGACCGTATTCGGAAAATGGGGGACGATTCATATAGTCAACAGAAGCTTGTTGTTTGATTTCACCTGGGACAGTAATATAAACTAAGGTACCGACATTGGCTTCAATGGCGGAGCCAGTTTCAGAAAGAACAACTTCGTTGCTAGGATTGTGTAAGACCATGGCGTAATGACCACCTGGTCGAGCGTTTTCGGGAACAATAACAGTAAGAGTAAAAGCTTTAGTCTCTTGTGGCTTTAGTTTGAAGTAGGGATCTGAAGTTTGTATCCATTGACTAGCGGACCAGCGATTGTCCATTTCTTTACCATCGATTTCGATAGGGGTGCCTTTTTGGTCAACAACAATAAAGTCAACTATTTTGGTATTGATGACTCTTTCGGTGTCGGAATTATTGGTGACTTTGATTTCTTTAGTAATGTATTCACCTGGTTCGACGGTTATTTCTAATCTAGGAGGAACTGCACTTAAACCTAATACATTTTGAGCTAAAACAATTTTTGTAAATCTTAAGAAACAAATTCCAAGAAATAGAGAGAGGAGTAAGGTGTTTTTTAAGATTGTTTGGTTTTGGGCAGTTTTTTTCATAATTAGAAGGTTGCTGTAGCTGTATAAATTAATTTGTTTTCATAGTTACCAGCAGGTTGGGTGTTGGTAATAGTGGCGCGATAGCAAATGTAAGTTCTTTCATTGCCTGTGGGAGTGCTAGCTTTGCTGAAAATAGTAGCAGCATTAGCACTACCGATTCCAAAAGGTTTGGCATTGAAACTAGCATCAGTAGTAAAAGCAGTAGTGGCAGCTTCAGTGACAGGAGGGTTGAGAGAATAGCCAAATTTGGAGGTGTTACCAGCATAAGAATTCCAAGAACCTTCTCCGGAAGAGCCACTGGTACAGCCAGAATTACAAGTAGTGTCAGGAATGGTAGTAGAACCACCAATCATAGTAAGAGGCATATCTTCGTAGACGGTGACAGTATAGCCATGAGAGGCATTGGTGGTACAAGTCAATCTTTGGGCTAGGTCGTTGAAAGCTTGGAGGGAGAGAGAGCCAAAGGGTACTTGAGTAGCAGTAACTTGATTGGCAGTAGTCTTGAGGACAGCCCCTGGGCAAACTGAGGTACCAACATTGGTAACACCAACATTATCAATAGTAAAGGCAATAGTAGGATCAACGGTGGCAGTAACACGGACAGCTTCAACCATAGCAATTTGGCCACGAGCAGTATCCCCATCAATGACAGCACCAGAAGAATCTAGGTGGCGAACAAAGAAATTGTAAAGATCAGCTTCACCTTCATCGCCAGGAACATGGTCGGGAGCGGGATTGGTTAACTGAGTAGCATTAGTGATACTAGAGCCACCGATAGTAAAGGTGGCAGCAGATCCGATAGGATTGGTAGCGCCGGCGTCGAGAGAACAAGTAATAGTGTGGTAGTAATAGGTGGTGCCATTAGCAGCAACGATACCAACGGTATCACCAATACCAGAAACAGTCATATTAGACCATGGGCAATCAACATCAGTATCTCTTAACACAGCTCCAGGGCCAGTATCACCAACAACAGCAGCACCGATATCAAAACCTTCTTGGTCAGGGATACCATCGTTGTATTCTTCACCGGATTTGTTAGTAGCTTTGATTAAGACTTGCCATTTACCACCAGTGATACTGCTTTGGGGAGTAAAGGTAACAACATGTTGAGCAGAACGAGTAGCAATAACATAACTACCGACGACAGCATTGACGGCAGGAAGAGGTGTGTCTATTTGAAAATAGGCGGTATTGCCAATATCAGTAACATCAAAATTGTCACAGCCACCACCACTATCAGCGATACAAACAGTATCGCCTTCAAAAAGATTGTTGGTAGTGCGTGAAGGATTGGCACCAGTATTGATTTTGATCAGATTGTCACCAGCACTAGTGCCGGTACCAATACGGGCGAAATAAGAAAGTTGTGAGGAAGAAAGAGTATTTTTAACATTAGTAGAAGGGGTACTTTGACTATTTTTGGCATTGATAGAAATTAACAGGAAAAGGGTAATGATGAAGACACTGGTGATTGTTTGTAAGTTTTTTTTCATTTTGAGTACGAGTTTTGTACTAATTTTAAGATTATATTTAATATTACTCTTTCTTGTTTTTGTTTGTCAATACTTGGTTTGGTCGTAAATAGAAATTGACCTATTTTGATTTATATTTATATTGTATGGAAGCTTGGAAATTAAATTGAGTTTCGTCCTTGATAAGAAAGTGATTTTAGAGTATATTAGTAAGGCTTATATTAAAGGTTTTAAAAATACACAAAAAATGAATAAATATGTATATAGTTTCGGCAACGGTAAAGCCGAAGGTGACAAATCAATGAAGTTTATACTTGGAGGTAAAGGGGCTAATCTAGCAGAAATGACTAGTATTGGAATTCCTGTGCCAGCTGGTTTTACTATTTCTACTGAGGTTTGTAAACAATATTATGATAATGGTCAAAAATATCCAGAAGGTCTTAAAGACCAAGTTGAAAAAGCTTTAAAAAAGTTAGAAAAAGACACGGGTAAAGAATTTGGTAATTCTCAAAATCCTTTATTGGTTTCGGTAAGATCAGGGGCAGCAGCTTCAATGCCAGGGATGATGGATACTATTTTGAACTTGGGTTTAAATGAAAAAGTAGTTGAAGGTATGGTAGCTAAGAGTGGTAATGCAAGATTTGTCTGGGATTCTTATCGTAGATTTATACAAATGTATAGCAATGTTGTGGCTGGTCTTGAACATCATAAATTTGAACATGTAATTGAACAAATAAAAAAAGAGAAAGGAATTAAAGATGATACTCAAATGAGTGAAGTGGAATGGAAAAAGGTAGTTGATGGTTATAAGAAAATTTACAAGGAAGACAAGGGAGTTAATTTTCCTGAAAAACCTGAAGAGCAACTTTGGGGAGCAGTGGGAGCTGTTTTTGGTTCTTGGAATAATCCACGTGCTATCTATTATAGAAAGTTAAACAAAATTGATGAAAAACAAATTTTTGGAACAGCAGTCAATGTCCAAAGTATGGTTTTTGGAAATATGGGTGATGATTGTGGTACTGGAGTGGCTTTTACAAGAAATCCATCTACTGGTGAAAATAAATTTTATGGTGAGTATTTGATGAATGCTCAGGGTGAGGATGTAGTAGCAGGTATTAGAACTCCAAAACATCTTGAATCTTTGTCTGAGGATAATGAAGAAGCTTATGAAGAGCTTAAAGATATATTTAGAAAATTGGAAGGTCACTATAGAGATATGCAAGATGTAGAGTTTACTATAGAAAATAGAAAGCTTTATATTCTTCAAACTAGAAATGGAAAAAGAACAGCCCCTGCATCTATAAAAGTTGCGGTAGATTTGGTTAAAGATGGTATCATTAGCAAAGAAGAGGCTTTATTGCGAATTGAAGCTGATAAATTAGATCAACTGCTTCATCCAACTTTGGATGAAAAAGAAAAAGTTAATTTTAAAGTTATTGCCAAAGGTTTACCTGCTAGCCCTGGAGCAGCTTATGGACAAGTTGTTTTTAAAGCAGAAACAGCAGTCGAGTGGGTTGAAGAAGGTAAAAAAGTAATTTTGGTTAGATTGGAAACTAGCCCTGAAGATATCGCTGGTATGAATGCTGCATCTGGTATTTTGACAGCTAGAGGGGGAATGACCTCTCATGCAGCAGTGGTAGCTAGAGGAATGGGTAAATGTTGTGTTTCTGGCTGTGAAACTTTGTCGGTTGATGAACAACATAAAGAATTTAGAATCGTAGGAAATGTCGATGCTGAAGCTATTACGGTCAAAGAAGGTGATTTTATTACCTTGGATGGTTCGACCGGAGAAGTCTTTTTGGGTAAAGTGCCAACTGTGAATCCTTCTTTGTCAGGAGATTTTGGAACAGTCATGGAATGGGCCAATGAAGCTAGAAAATTGGGAGTTAGAACTAATGCTGATACTCCCAAAGATGCTCAAACAGCAAGAGATTTTGGGGCTGAAGGAATTGGTCTTTGCAGAACAGAACACATGTTTTTTGAAGAAGACAGGATTTTTGCTGTTAGACAAATGATTGTGGCTGAAGATTTGGAACAAAGAAAGAAAGCTTTGGCTAAAATTTATCCAATTCAAAAGGATGATTTTAAAAAATTATTTGAAATCATGACAGGTTTACCAGTGAAGATTAGATTGCTAGACCCACCTTTGCATGAATTTTTGCCTAAAGAAGAAAAAGATATTGAGGCAATTGCTACCGAAATGGGGATAACAGTGGAGAGATTAAAGCAAAAGATAGATTCTTTGGCTGAATGCAATCCTATGATGGGACACAGAGGTTGTCGTTTGGGAATTACTTATCCAGAGATTTTTGAAATGCAAGTGAAAGCAATTGTCACGGCAGCATGTGAATTGAAGAAGGAAAAGAAGATGGAGATTATCCCAGAAATAATGATTCCTTTGGTAGGTGAGGTCAATGAATTAAAGTGGCTCAAAGAGAGATTGGTTAAAGTAATCGAATCTACTTTTGAAGAGCTTGGAGTTAAGGTTAAATATGAAATTGGAACAATGATAGAAATACCAAGAGCAGCTTTGGTAGCTGATGAAATTGCCAAAGAAGCTGATTTCTTTTCTTTTGGAACCAATGATTTGACTCAAATGACTTATGGATTTTCGAGAGATGATGCTGGAAAGTTTTTGAAAGAATATATTGACCAAAAGATTATCTTGGAAGATCCGTTTAAAGGATTGGATCAAGTTGGTGTTGGTCGATTGATGTCAATGGCAGTAGATCTTGGACGTCAGGCTAAAAAGACTTTGAATATTGGTATTTGTGGAGAACAAGGTGGTGATCCAGAGACAATCCGATTTTGTCACAAAATTGGATTAAACTATGTCTCTTGTAGTCCTTATAGAGTACCAATTGCTATCTTGGCAGCAGCTCAGGCCTCGTTGGAAAAATAAAATTTAAACCCCTCTCCCTGCGGGCATCTCCCCTTGACCCCGCCGTTGCGGGGCAGGCAAAAGGGGGAATATAATTTACTAAAAACAAGGAATGTGTTTATTTGCGAAGTAGGTGGCGTTGGAAAAATAAATAAAGGACAATGCCGAGGGTGATTAGAAATAGAATTAAGGCATAAGGAAAAGTAAAAAAAGATATTTGCTGAGTTTTTGTTTCGTTGTTGAGACTATAAGTAATTTGAGCTTGATAAAATCCGGGCCAAAAGGGGGTTTGAAGGGAGCAAGGAACAACGGTGGGATATTCTTCATTTTGTTGGTTTGCGGTGTCAAGACAAACGGCTTTTCGAGTATTGTTACCCAAAAGGGTGTCAGGAAGGATGGTATATTTTTTAATTATTTGATTATTTTTGGAGATAGTAAATTGGCCATTAATCTTGGTGAAGTATGGGGAATTGTTTTTGTAAATGATCTGGAAATTGATGGGGGTCAAAAAAATGTCTTTTATCTGAGGGGAGGTGGTAAATTGACTTATTTGGAAATCTTCTTGGACTGACTTATCACTAACGGAGCTAAAGATAAGATGAGCGCCGACTTGGGCTTTGGCTTTTTGCTCAGTGATTTGTTCAAAAAATAAAGTGTAATAATAATCGCCGTAAGATAGATTGGAAGTAGTTTTGATTTTGAGAACGACTTGTTTAGTCTCTTTGGGTTGTAAAATAAATTTTTGACCAAGTTTGAGATCAGTATTGTTGAGGGCGAAGGAAAGATTGGGGTTATCGGGAAGAAAATTGTCATAAGAAACTTCTCCGGTATTGTTTTTGGGAGACCATGATTTTATGTTGGTAGATAGGGTTAGGGTGTTACTGGAGTTATTGGTGATATTGAAAGCTCGGATATAGTTTTCTCCCGGTTTTATCAAAAATTCGGCTTGAGCTGGTGTAAGAGTGGTATTGAAAGCCATTAGTATTTTGGGACAGCAGTTAAGACAATGCCGGTCTCGTATTGACCGCTGGCTTGACTGGGAGAAATATTAACTTTGTAAGTAATTTTAGCGCGTTTATTTTGGACAGGTTGGTCTTGGGACATAATAATCTGATTGTCTTGTGGAGGATTGGTCGATTGATCGGCAAATGGTCGGTATTGGTTGGCATTACTAAAATAACTGGAGGTACCAACATTGTTGACGATATTGGTAGCATCAACGCCAAGAGCGTTATAGCCAAAGCCATAGCTAGTGGAGGATGTCCAATTACCTGAAGTGGAAATATTACAAGTAGAACCAACATCACAAGAGGTGTTGGGGATAGTGACACCAATTTGATTTTGTAGGGGATGAATTTGATGGGCCATAATCTGATAGCCATTGCCAGCAGGAGAGGATATTTTAATATAATGAGATGAAGTTTTACCAACGCCACTAACGAGAGTACCGAGGTCAATATCGAGATTGTTATCTTCGATAATAAAAGAAAATTTGTTAAGGGTATTGTAGATGTATTGAAAACCAGATTGCAAGATATAGGGGGCATTGGTATATTCACCGGGAGCATTTTGACCAACAGTATCGTGGAGACTAAAATTGGTTGAATTTTTGGTTCCAGAAGTGATATTAACATTACCCCAGTCAATAACATAACTGTCGGATTGAAATTGATAAGCGGCTTGGCTTTGTTTGACCAAGAGAAGTATCAAAAAGATAAAAAAAATAATAAAAAAATTTTTAGATTTCATCTGAATTTTCGTCTATTTTTTGTGTTAATTTTTGGGATGAATTGACTAATGATTGGGCGGATTTTTTGATAAATTTTAGTTCTTCTTTTTGGGAATGAGTAAATTCTGGGTGGGAAAGGAGAAGGGAAACACTATCAAGAATTTTGTAAAGACCGGTTTTTAATTTTAAACTATGCCAAAGTAAAATATCGGTTTCGCTATCTTCTAGGCAATTTTCGGTGTTTATTTTGGCGAGGTATTGTTGGCCGGAGAAATAAACTAGCGGGGTGATAAGAAGAAGTGAGATGAGGGTGAGGACAGAATTAAAATTTAGATTGAGAGTTTGGGATAAAAAGATAATCAAAACGAGGGAGTAGGCGAGAGTAATAACAGGTTTGTTTTTGAAAGCGATGATAAAAAGCAAAAAGTAAATTAGAAAAAAGACAGGAGAATTGAGACCATGAGTGATAAAAATAATGAAATTAATGATAAAGGAGAGAATTATGGTGGAGATTTTTTTGTATTTAAAGAGGGAAACTATGAGAACTAGGGTGGCGAGAGCGATAATTTGAGGATAAAAATATGAGTCGATGAGGATACTTGCAAAGTAAGCTAAAATGATAGTTGAAATGAGAGTTGTTAACTTAAATATTTTTGATGCCATAAATTAGTATATATTATTAACAGATGAAGACAAAACGAAATAAACGATTTTCTGTCTATTGGGGTGATTTGGGTATGGTTTTGGGGGTGATTTTTATTATGATTGGAATACATTTGGGGATAGAAGGGGGACAAAAAGAAGAAACAGTGGTTTATCTAAGTCGGATTACTCCAAGGCCAACTTTGGTAGAGGAGGTCAAAAGTGAGGTATTGGGAGTGAGGAGTAATGAAGTTAAAAGTAATTTGATAAATTTGAATACAGCAAACTTAAATCAATTGATGACTTTGTCGGGGATTGGTCCGGCTTTTGCTCAAAAGATAATTGATTATCGTAATGAAAAGGGAGGTTTTGTGTCGATAGAGGAAGTTAAGTTAGTGAAGGGGATAGGAGAAAAAACTTATGAAAAAATTAAAGATCGTCTGGTTTTGTAAGTATTTTTTTGTATTACTAGTTTTACTATTGATATATAAGTTGGTAGATAGAGAGGTTTTAATAAAGAGGATTTTTTATTTTTTACCTTATGAAGAAGCGGGTTTGTTGGCGGGTATTTTGTTGGGGGTTAAAGAAAGTTTTTCGGGAGAATTTTATCAAAAATTAAAAGATATTGGGGTGGTCCATATGGTAGTAGTCAGCGGAACTCATATAATGATTATTAGTAGAACAATTATCGAAAATTTAGCTAGGTTTATAGGTAGAAAATTGGCTATATTTGGTGGAATGGGGATAATTTGGATTTATGTATATCTGGTAGGGATGACACCTTCGGTGATTAGGGCAGTGTTGTTGGTTAATTTTTATTATTTAGCTCAGGTTTTGGGAAGGAAATATAATATTTTTAGGGGAATAGT
>CAZSQT010000005.1:0-41692 GCA_964609295.1 uncultured Gammaproteobacteria bacterium
ATCAGTCCCTTCATTACCTTACTCCCATGTCCTATTTTCAATCATTACATGTTAAATTATTAAAAGGAGGAAGCGTTCACTAGGTATTGGACCAGGACATAATATTGACTTATTAAACATAATATGGTATAATACCTCACTATGAAAGAAATACAAAAAAAAATAACTGCCGTTTTACTTGCTGGTGTAATAAACACTTCCGCTGGTTGTAATTTGTCACAAAAAGAACAAACAACCAATCCCCAGACAACTCAAATTACCAAAACTCTTGAATCCATCGATTCCCGTCTTGCCGCCATAGAAGCAAGAGAAAAAGAATTAGCCGAAAAAGAACAAAAACAAGCCGAGCTTGAAGCTAACAAAAACTTCAACAAAGGCAAACCCGAACACGAACTTAATATCAAAAAAGGTACTATTACTAAAGTCTATAGTGCCGCTGGTCTAAGCATCGAAGGTACCGATATCAACACCGACACTGATACTATTGTTTTTATCATCGGTGATGAATGTGAAGACACCAAAATAAAACTTCAAAATCTCCCCAAAGAAGGTACCAACTTAGCCTACTTTTTAGGTTATGATGTTTCAAATTTTGAAGAATTTAAAGAAAAATTTGCTGACGAAATCAATAAAGGAACTGGTATTGAAAAAATATTCGTTGTAGAAATGCTAGAACAACCCAAAGTAACCCACACAAACATTGCTCCAAAAGAAGTTGAAGAGGTTAAACAAGAAGAACCCGAAAAAGAAAAAGTTGTTGTTGAAAAAAAAGTTGAAGCTCCAAAAAAAGAAGTTAAAACTCCAAAATCTGAAGAAAAACAACCCGAACCCAAACAACCCGAGGCTCCAAAAAAACCAGAAGAAAAAAAACCAGAAGAAAAGAAACCTAAACAGCCCAAACAACCCGAGGCTCCAAAAGAAGAAGTTTTAGACTTTTATGAACCACTCAAGGGAACTCTTGACGAATTCGGTGCCACAGTTCACGAAACTACTCCCCTATCTCTTAGTGGTCAAGTATATGATCGAGGTCTTGATGAAGGTGATATCGTTGTCTTAAATGCTTATGCTATTCATGACAATGGTTCTGTTTATGAAAAAAATGTTCTCTGCTACTACAAAGCTCCAAAAGGTGGTGGTCGTGTTCGCTTTACTGGTTATGATGGTATGGTTTTCTTAATCAAAAAAGGAGATAACACCTTAAATCAGTCTGTTGCCGCTATGAGAGAAACTCTCATTCGTGCTCATGGTGCTAATCTAGAAGAAATTAAATTTGAACAATTAGTCCGTTATGGAGATAAAGTAAACAATAGAATCTCCTTCATTGACCCACTAGCCATCTAAGATTTTTCCACCCTATAATCTTGCTTTTTTCCACTTATTGTGATATAATCACGCACCTAGAGAATATAGCTTTCTCAATTAGGTGAACGTTAACATGCAGTTAGTTTAGTATAGAAACCAATCTTTTTTTGGAAAAATTTAATTTATAGGGAGAAAGAAAGGTGAAAACCAAAACCCTCAAATTTTTTCAAAAAAGTTAAATATAGTCGTGTTTTTTTTCATATAAGATAGGTCAAAGACCTATCAAGAAAGGAATTAAAATGAAAAAAATTGTTTCATTTTTAATCATTGTTAGTTTGTTTTTTATTGTTGTCACCCCCTCTGGTATTGCATCGTATCCAACCAAAGACTTCTATTATACTCAATGGAATGCGATCACAGAAACAGAAACCACCGGGATTTTCTGCCATGGAATAGAGTTGCCACCGCAAAGCAGACCATCCATTCCCTCAGGAACAGAAACCACCTTGTATGTAGACGAGTGGTTGGCCGAAGGAACATCAATAGTGTTGTCAACCTATTTCTACAACGGAAGTAAGTCTGGATTCTTGGGAGTCTTCCAAGGCCCTCAACAAATCCGATTCAACTACAAAAACGGAGAGCGATTTTACACAAAATCAAAATATGCTCTTCGTTTTTTCCGATTTCGTTTCTGGTTTGGAATTGAGAACAGTTACTACCAAGTAAAGTTCCAAGTTCCGTCTAAGTGGTACTGGTCTGAGCAACAAGAAAAGCAGGGAATATATAACCCCCCTGCCGAAGAAAAGGATGAGGAATCCAAAATCGGTACATTAGCAAATGCCTTCAAGAACAATCCAAATTTTCATGATTTAAGGTCAGACTCCAGAATATACAGTATTCGATCATATCCACAATCCAATCGAAGAGTCAGCATCTTTGTGTCATACTCAGACCAACGACAGGGAGGAATTCCATATCTAACCGTACAAGTTGGATCTTCCAACTACAATATCCCCTGCGTTTGGGAATCCCGCCAATCATGGCTTTTAATAATCGACATGGATTCAGAGGGGATATATAAGCAAGCCATAAATGAGGCTTGGAAGGATTTGAAAAGCAAATACGGACTCAATTTCGGGTACAGCATAGGCGTTTCCTATACCCCCCCAAACTAACTGCAAAAATAGCAGGAAGCCTTTAATTAATATTTAAGATTTTTTCTTTTATATTTTTTTCAGGCTTCCTGCTACTCGTTTTTTTATCGGTGAAACCGATACTGATGAGTTCATATCAAATTATGATTAGAACGAAAAAAACAAAAAAATTAGTTACTGTCTATATGCCCGTCTTTAATGCGTCCAAGTTTCTTCATCAATCCATCGAAAGTATCTTAAACCAAACTTATTCCAATTTTGAATTCATCATCGTCGACGACGCTTCCACCGACAATTCTTGGAAAATCATCCGCTCCTATGCCAAAAAAGATAAACGCATTATCGCGATAAAAAATAATATTAATTTAGGCGTTTCTTTAACCTCAAATATCGCTATTTCCAAAGCCAAAGGAGAATTTCTCGCCCGCATGGATGCCGACGATATTTCCTTTTCTGATCGTCTCGAAAAACAATTAAATTATTTTAAAAAACACTCAAATACTGTCGCTATCGGTGGCCAATGTGTCGTTATCGATGAAAATAATCACCTAATCGGTAATAAAAATTTCCCCACCGAAGCCAATAAATTAAAAGAAATGATTTTTTGGGCTATCCCCATGCAGCAACCATCAACCATGATTAATCTAAAAAAATTACCCAAAAACTTTACTTGGTATTCTCCAAGTGTTACTTCTGCCGAAGAAATAAATCTTATGTTTCGTCTTATGCTCCATGGTAATATCGCCAATCTTTCTCAAAACATACTTTTTTATCGTCACTTAAATAATAGTCTTTCTCACAAAAATCCCAAAGAAACTTTTAAATTAACTTTAAAAAGTCGCTACGACGCTCTTTCTTTAGGCTTTAAACCAAGTATCAAAGCTATTTTTATAAATATTCTTCAAATCATCGCCGTCCTGACAATTCCCTCTCATCTCATAAACGAAATTTGGTGTCAACTAAGAGGTATTAAGACTAACAATAATCTATCTGTTAGAACTTATGCCCAAAGCCAAGTATAATCTATTTATAAATGCTAATGTCAAAAATAAAAAAACACTTTGACAAAATTTTACTCGCCCTCATTGTTCTCTTTCTTTGTCTTCGTAATTATAGTCTCGGCACCTATCTTATCGGCTGGGACAATCTCATGCCCGAATTAAATATATTTTTAAATATCAAAAGATCACTATTGTCTGTCTGGCAATATTATCAAGGACTGGGCCTTGTCGGTGGCATGGCTCATAGCACCGATCTTATTCGTCAGCTAATTATTCTCCCTTTCACTCTAATCCTTCCCACTAGCCTAATTAGATATCTCTATCACTTCGCCACCCTCCTTGTCGGCACCTTTGGTATCTATTTTGGTCTAAAAAAATATTTCAAAAATAGTCGCCCAATTTATTTTATCTCTTCTCTTTTTTATCTACTTAATTTTGGCACTATCCAAAATTATTGGCCACCATTTGAACCATTTTCCACCTTTTTTGCTTTTTTCCCTTGGCTAATTTTTTCCCTCTTAAACTACCTAGATAAACCAGATAAATCAAAATTAAAAAAACTAATTATTATAAATATTCTCGCCATTCCCAGTTTTTATGTTCAAACCATCTTTTTAGTTTATCTTTTTACTCTCGCCTCAATTCTCATCCCCTACCTTATTTTTCATCAACAACAATTCAAAATCAAAATCAAAAAAACTTTTTTTATTGGTATCTTAATCTTTTGCCTCAATGCTTTTTGGCTCCTACCTTTTGTCTACTTTCTCAAAAACGATGTCGCCAATACCCAACTTGGCATCGGTAACCTTATTGCCTCAGAAGAAACCGTTCATCGCAATGAATACCGTGGCACCATCTCTGATTTTCTAATTTTAAGAGGTTATTATTATGATTTTCCTTTTGCCGGTGGACTCCTAATGTCTTCTTGGTCAAACTATTTCTCTTCACCCATTATCCTAATTATTATCTATTCTCTAAGCTCTATTGTCATCCTTGGATTGACCAAAATAATTTTTAAAAAAACAAAAAATTACAAAATTATTGCCCTTATTTCACTGTTTTTTATCTCTTGTATTGCTCTTCTTTCTGCTACCCCACCATTTAATTTCATCAACGATCTAATTCGCCAAATACCTATTTTAAATCAAGTTTTTCGCTCTCCTTTTACTAAATTTATTGTTCCTGCTAGTTTTTGTTTTACTCTTCTTTTTGCTTTCGGTCTCCAATTTGTCGCCAAATTAAATCTAAAAATTAAAAAAATTATCTACGGCTTAATTATAATTTTAATTTTCATTTCAGCTTATCCTGCTTTTAAAGGTAATTATATTTACCCTTCAATGCGTCAACAAATACCCCAATCTTATTTTCAACTCATAAACTTTTTTAAGGACAAACCAAAAAATTCTCGCATCGCCAATTTACCTTCTGGTAGTTATTGGGGTTGGACTAATTATCGCCATGGCATTACTGGCTCTGGTTTTATTTGGTATGGCATAGAGCAACCAATTCTTGATAGAGCTTTCGATGTTTGGAGTTTAAAAAATGAACAATATTATTGGGAACTAAACTACGCTATCCAAAAGCAAGACCAAAATCTTTTAAATCAAATCATTGAAAAATATTTTATTTCCTACCTTATTTTTGATAACGATGTTATTTTTCCCGATGAAGCAATTTATGGCAGAAATGCTATTCGTACCAGAGAAATACTAAAAGAAATGCCTAATTTAAAACTAGAAGCCCAATTTGATAATCTATATATCTATAAAACAAATTTTGATACCTCTCCTAAAATAATTAACAATCCTCAAAATATCAAACAAAATAACTTTTTTTATCAAGATATTGCTTTCACTAATCATCATCATTACATTTCTACCAAGCAAGCTCAAATAACTTATCCTTTTGCTAATTTATTTACCAATAGACTCCAAAATGAAATACCTTTTGAAATAAAAATTGAAAACAACACTCTCTTTATAGACGATACCCCTTTTCCTATTTATCAAACTTATTCTTTTTCTAACCCAACTCAAACAGATCTTAATCTAGAAATTGATAATCCGAAAAATTCTCAAGAAATAATCAGTGAAAATCAAAATTTTATTCGTCTTAAATCATCCTCGACCAATAATTTGCTTGGTAAATATTTCCCAGATATTTCATACGACAATTCCTATCTTATCAAAATCACTTATAGACATATAGACAATTACCCTCTTATCATAAGTGCTTTTGGTGAACAATCAAAACAAACATTTTTCACCACCAAATTAGAAAAAAATAAAGATTGGCAAACTGCTTGGTTTGTAATCCCTAAACACAAAAATAATGCTTTTGAAAAAAGTTTAACCATTCTTTTTAACAATACTACTTTTAACAAAAAAACTACCATAAATGACATTAAAGATATAGAAATATATCAAATCCCCTACCAAGATATTATTAACACCAAAATTATTTCTAATTCACAATATCAAAACACATCATATTTAGTCTACCCCCAATCCTACCACCCCGGTTGGCTCGCCTTCTATCTCGATGGCTACAAACCAGTATTTCTCAAAGATCATGTCCTTGTCAACAATTGGGCCAACGGTTGGCAATTACCAATTACTAATTACCAGTTACAAAACAAAATATATTATTTTTTCTGGCCTCAACTCCTCCAATACCTCGGCTTTATACTAGGATTATATGTTTTGTTTCAATCTATCAATAAACCACATTCTAAGCATAGTTGACAATGCTAAACCCTGACTATCGGCTACTTTTTCTAATCTATTTTTAATATCTGTTTGTACTCTAACTACTACCATTTCTTCTTTATTTGTCTTCTTTTTATAAACCATTTTTGTTTTTTTCATTTCCGGCAAAAAATCAGAAATATCATTTTTATCCCAAAAATTTGCTTCTTCTCTCATATTCTTAAATTCAGGAATTTTATTTAATTTTGTGTTCATATAATTTTCTCTCCTTTCGACTAGCATCTCTAGCCGTTACAACATAATAACTATTTTTATCAATTTGTGCCATAATTATGGCTAATATTCTTTTTTTATCAGTTTTTCCTAAAATTATTAATCTATTATTGTAACTTTCAAACACTTCAATCAAATTATCACAGGCTTCTTCAACTTCATTAGACTTTACATTATGTTTTTTAATATGATTGATATTCCATTCATCCCAAATTAACTCATCAATCACTATCATAAATTATTGTATAACAATGTAATACGTTTGTCAATACCTCGGCTTTATTTTAATCCCCGTAGCACTTTATCTATCTTCTCGGCAATCCAAATAAATTTTTACCATAAATATTTATCATTAGTACTCAAATCCTTCCAAATACTCTTTTTCATTATTATCCTTTTATCACCCTAAATTTTTAATTTCGTTATTCAAAAAAAACAAAACCTCACTCTTTAAATATTTTTTAACTTTCTTAAAATTTTCTACCGGCAAAAGAGTATTCAAATCCTGATCAATCAAAGTTTGGCTAACTTTACTATCGACAAAATCATGCAAATAAATAAAATATTTTTTAATTTCCCACCCAGTTCTCTCTTCAATTACTTTTCCATTATATTTTAATTTACTAATAAAAAAATGATGAATATCATAAATATCCCGCCCAGCAATCGATTTCCGACGGTCATAACGATCTTTAACCGCCACTAGCTTATTGGCAAAAATAGTCTCTTTACTTTGACAATTAACCGTCCTCCCAATTTCAGGCAAAAAAACCGGCAAATAAATATTTGCTTTAACTAAAAAATCAAGAGCGTCAATTTTTAAAGTATTTCTTTCATTAGGTAAACTCTCATATTTCAAAAAAAATTCTAATGCTTCTTGACTCTCTTGTTTTAAAACAAAACCAAGTTCATCAAAAAGTTTGTGAAATTCTAACCTTATTTTATCCTTCTCCCCATCAACTTTAAAATCAAAATCAAGATCAACTGAAAATCTATCCAAAATACCCATCATTGCCGCACAAGTTCCACCTTTAAAATACAAATTAGATGACAAAAGAGGATTATCTACAATTGCCGTTAACACTCTTAATAAATGAGCTTTGTGAATAGCATCAACTGGTCGTAAACTAATCATAAATTTGTTTTTTGTAATTTTTAACTAAATTCCAATTGATTAAATCAACTCCATCAAAATGATATTGCGGTCGAAAATACAACATATCAACTACCGCCCTCTCAAGATTAGCCACCAAAAAACCTTGCTCATCTTCAGTAATTCCTAAAGTATTATGTAAAGACCTAACTTTTAATTGTCTGACTAAATAAATATTCTCTTCCAATACAAAATTATCAGAAAAAGAAGATACAAAAGTAATTTTATTAACCGGCTGATTAATCACTCCCTTCATGGACAAGACTGACTCAGTACTTAAATAAGCAAAACTATTAATTGCCCTAAAACCAAGATTAATTGGATTAATCTGACCAAGAGGAACAACGCTATAAAAACCTTTTTGAACTCGGAAAAGAATCCCTTTTTTAACTAAACGATAAATTGTCTGATAAAGAGTTTTCAAATTACTTATTTTCCAAAGCACTGCCAAATCTGCCGTATGAAATAACTTTTCTTTCTGTTTTAATAATATGGCTATTTTATCCATATGTCTACTTATCATCTACTAATATGTAGAGGATAACACAACAATAATCTTCTGTCAATTATTTTAATCCCCGTAGCACTTTATCTATCTTCTCGGCAATCCAAATAAACTCCTCTTCTTTCTTTCCCTTAGTCGTTTCACAAGGACTCCCTAGTCTAATTCCCGATGGTTTAAGTGGGCTACCTTCGTCGTGAGGAATGGTGTTGGCGTTACAATAAATCCCCTCCTCTTCCAACGCCACTGCTGCTTCTTTTCCTTTCTCCTTACCAACATCCACCACCATCAAATGATTTTCTGTCCCAAAAACTCGATAACCTTTGTTCTTCAAAGTCTCTGCCAAAACTTTAGCATTAAGTTTCACTTGATTAGCATATTTTATATAATCCATTGTCATCGCCTCCCCTAGTGCAATAGCAATTCCAGCGATATTATTGACATGTGGCCCACCCTGAAGCCCAGGAAAAACCGCCTTATCAATTTTTTTTGCCAAATCCTTATCTCGAATCAAACCCTTTTTGGTTATTCCAATTATCGCCCCTCTTGGCCCTCTCAAAGTCTTGTGTGTCGTTGTCATAACTACATCGACATAATCCACTGGACTCATATGTTCTCCCGTCGCCACCAATCCTGCAATATGAGAAATATCCGCCACTAGCCAGGCACCCACACTATCAGTAATTTCCCCAAACTTTTTAAAATCCAATTCAAAAGGATAAGCTGTCGTCCCTGCAAAAATCAATTTTGGTTTTTCTGCCTTGACCAATTTCGCTAATTTTTTATAATCAATTCGACCATCTTTTTCTACATCATATTGGACACTATCAAAATATTTTCCCGAAAAAGTAATCCGTGGATGACCATGAGTCAAATGTCCCCCTGCTGACAATCTCAAACCACAAATTTTATCTCCCTTTTCCAAAAGAGCAAACAAAATTGCGCTATTGGCTGGACTACCCGAATAAGCCTGCACATTTGCCTCCTCAAAACCAAACAATTCTTTGGCTCTATCTATCGCCAATTGCTCTATCTCATCAACAAAGCGGTTACCCTGATAATACCTCTTTCCCACATAGCCTTCTGCATATTTGTTAGTCAAACAACTCCCCACCGCTTCCAAAACCGCTCCCGAAACAATGTTTTCACTAGGAATCAATTGTATTCCAGTAAATTGTCTCCTCTCTTCTTTGTCAATTAAATTAAATATTTTGTCCATGTCCTAGTTTATCAAGAATTTCTTCAAATATCTCTTCTACTGACTGATTTCCATTGATGACTATTTTTTTGACCGGATCATTTTTGACCAACCATTGATATTTTTTTCTAATCTTGATTAACTTTTTCTCTTTTTCAAAAATAGTTTTACTAGTTCTCCCTTTACCAATCCTCTCCATCGCCACCTTTGGTGCTGTATCAACAAAAATCACCAAATCTGGCTCAATCCCAATTTTTTTGTTAACTTCCAACATCCAATTTCTATAATGACTATGACTATAAGCTACCGTTGACCAATAATATCTATCACACAAAACCATCTTTCCTTCTTCCAAATTAGGGCTAATCACTCTATTTACATGATCACATCTATCAGCGATAAAACACACCTCCAAGGCCAACGGATCAATCTTTTTTTTACCATTCAGCACATCTTCGATGAACAAACCAACCCCTTGTCTTTGATGCTCTCGAGTCATTATTAACTTTTTCCCTTTTTTCTTCAAAAAATTATACAATTTTTCTATCTGTGTTGATTTACCACAACCATCAATCCCCTCAAAAACAATAAATTTCCCTTTTTTCATACTTATATAAATAAATAACAGAAATTTCGAAATTATATTTTTTCAAGCCTTGAACCTGCAATGCAGATTCACCAGCGCAGAAAAAATTTAATGAGAAATTTCATAATTAAATTCTTGATAATAACTGCGCATTTTTAATTGTTTTCCATTTACCACAACTCAGCTTCCCCTCCCAACAAATCTTCTCTGTCTCACAAGTCGGCCCAGCATTTTGAAAAAGATTTGGGGCTACTTTTTTAACCTGAGCCAACATCATGTTAGCCAATTGTCTAATTTCCCATTGTGCCCTCACACAACATCTCTCGGCAAAAAAGTTCAACAAAGACCTAGCATTCATCGTTACTACAATCTTTGTCTCACAAGCATTTGGCAAAATATAACGCGCATCCTCGGGCTTAATACCCAAACTAATCATTTTTTTATACTGTTTTTCAATCAAATTCATTGTCTTTTGATATTCTTTTTTGATGTCTTTTTGTCCCGCCACTTCTACTGGAGTAATATATTTTAATTTCTTTTTGGACAAATCAACATATCGCTGCGACTGTTGTGAAAAAGAAGCGATTCTATGTCTAACCAATTGGTGAGTCAAAGCTCTCGATACTCCCTCAATGGCAAAAGTAAAGCTAGCATGCTCAATCGTCGAAGTGTGTCCTGAACCCAAAACCTGCTTGATCAATCGCGCTTGTGTCTCTTTATCAATCTTTTTCCTCAAACCTATCGCTCCTATTGGACTATAGCATTGTCTAATCGCTGCTGTTACATTTTTTTCTGCCTCTTTGGTCCATGCTACCAATTTTACTTTCATAATTTTATTTTAATTCAAAAACAACTGTTAAAGTTTTACTGACCGTACTTGTCCCTGGTTCAATACTCGCCCCTCCCAAGCCTTCTTTAAAATCTCTCAATATTGGCACATTGTCATAAGTACCACCACTTCCCTCAACCACACTCAATACTTTACCCAACTTTCTCCCTGATGCCTTGGCAATCAACTCTGCTTTTTCTCGGGCATCACTCAAAGCACTATCATACAAACTCTTTTCGATATCACTCGTATCATCCATCCTCAAATTAGGACCATAAACATTTGTCGCTCCACTCTGAGACAACAAGTCAGCCAAATCATTGGCTTTGTCCAAATCTCTCAATATTATTTCAATATTATTACTGGCATACCACAGTTTTTCTCTAGTCTCATATCTTTCCCCTTCATGGATACTCATATCTCTAGTCTTAATATCATCTTCATTAATTCCAAATTCCTTAAGATCACTTACCAATTTATTGATTTTTTCATTAACTTCACCAACAGCCTTACTTTTATCTTTATCATCTACACTTACTCCAGCACTAAAAGAAGCAATTTGATTTTTTTCTTTAGAGCTTGCTTCCCCAACCACTGTAATTCCTTGATCTTGACCAATATTAATCTTACCCCAATTTATCAATCTCAAAGGCAAGACAAAAATCAAAGCCACCAAAATAACCAAGACAGCTACCCCACTGCCTCTATTTAAGGAAATTTTATTTTTTTTCATACACCTCATCTTACCTAATTTTTACTCCCAAATCAAATGCTTCAATATCTTCCTTTTCTACCGGATTTAACTTATTAAACTCCTCATTAAGACAGTTGTTAGGTCTAAATCTTTGTAAGACTAATTTATTTTTAGGAATAATTTTTAAAATATTTTCTATATTTTTTTTGGTATGTAAAGTCGGTACCACCGTCGTCCTAAACTCATATTCCCCACCCCAATTTTGAATCAAATCAATTGATTTTTTAATTTTATCCAAATCCACCGGCACTCCTACTGTTTTCTGATAATTTTCAAAATCATTTTTCATATCCATCGCCACAAAATCAATCAACTTTTTATCCATCAACCTTTTGACTATATCAGGATTTGTTCCATTAGTATCCAACTTCACCAAAAAACCTTTCGCTTTAATTTTTTGACAAAAATCTTCCAAATCAGGCTGTAAAGTGGGCTCTCCTCCTGTAATTACTACCCCCTCCAAAATATCTTTTCTCTTATCCAAAAATTCAAAAAAATCTGATTCACTTATTGACTGATTTTCTGACTCATTAATTTCTTGAATTACCAATTCTTTGTTATGACAAAAAGGGCAGCGCATATTACACCCTGCTGTGAATATAACGCATGCCACTTTGTCAGGATAATCCAAAAAAGTTGTCTTTTGTAGACCAGCTATTTTCATAAAATATCAGAAGCTGAATATTCAGTTCTCATTTTATATTCGGCTGTCTTACCTTCGTTCCACTGAGAAACAGGTCTCAAATAACCAACAATTCTAGAAAAAACTTCACATCGAGTTCTTTGTTTTTTCATTTTTTTCTCCTTTTTGAACTTTTAACTTTTGCCTTATAACCTATCTCTTTGTCACATTTTGGGCAATACTCATGCTCACCGGGCAAATACCCGTGGATTGGACAAACAGAAAAAGTTGGCGTAATCGAAAAATATGGTAAATGATATTTTGAAGAAATCATCTTTACTAACTTTTTGACTGATTCAATATCTGGCAAACTTTCAGTCATAAAACCATGCAAAACGGTTCCTCCATTGTATCGAGTCTGCAAATCATCTTGGTGATCCAAGGCTTCAAAAAAATCATCAGTATAATTGACTGGCAAATGAGTAGAATTAGTATAAAAAGGTGGTTCTTTTTTCTTTTTATAATTTTCCTCGTTGACACAAACAATATCTTTAAACTTTGTCTTATCTAGTCTGGCAAAACGATAGCCTGTTCCTTCAGCTGGTGTTGCCTCAAGATTAAACATTTCCCCTGTCTCTGTCTGATAAGTCAAGATTTTACTCCTCATATAATCCATCACCTCTTTAGCAAATTCTTTGGCTTCTGGATCAGCAATTCCCTTACCCATCATATTAAGCAAAGCCTCATTCATTCCATCTAGTCCAATAGTATTAAAATGGTTTCTCCAATAAACTCCATTTCTATTGTAAATCTCAGTTAAATAATAACTACAATATGGATAAAGTCCTTTTTCGGTCAACATTTCTACTTCATCTCTTTTGATAACCAAAGAATCTTTCGCCAAATCCATCATCTTTGCCAATCGAGAGAAAAATTTTCTTTTAGCTTGTTCCAAATTAGTTGATTCTTTTTTGGCCAAATAACCAATTCTTGGCAAATTGATAGTTACTACCCCAATTGAACCAGTCAAAGGATTAGCCGCAAACAAACCACCTCTTTTTCTTAAAACATTATTGTCCAATCTTAAACGACAACACATTGATCGTGCGTCGTCAGGACTCATATCCGAATTAACAAAATTTGAAAAATAAGGAATCCCGTATTTTCTAGTCATTTCCCATACCGACTCTAAATTTTTGTTGTCCCAATCAAAATCTTTAGTAATTGAATAAGTTGGAATTGGAAAAGTAAATACTCGACCTTGCGAATCACCATCCATCATCACTTCGGCAAAAGCTCGATTAAACATATCTATCTCTTTTTGAAAATCCTTGTATTTAGCATTGACTGGTTTTCCACCAATAATAACTACTTCCTCACCTACCATTTTGCTTGGTTTAAGATCAAGAGTTACATTGGTAAAAGGAGTCTGAAAACCAACCCTTGTTGGTACATTCATATTAAAGATAAACTCCTGCATCGCCTGTTTTACTTGATCATAATTTAATTTGTCATATTTAATAAATGGTGCCAAATAAGTATCAAAATTAGACACTGCTACCGCCCCTGCTACTTCTCCTTGGATAGTGTAAAAGAAATTGACCAATTGACCCAAAGCTGTTCTCAAATGCTTAGGTGCTCCGCTATTAACCTTTCCCGAGACACCCCCAAAACCCTTAATCAAAATATCTTTAAGATCCCAACCAGTACAATAAGGTGACAAAAGTGCCAAATCATGAATATGAATATCACCAGACAAATGAGCTTTTCTGATATCACGAGTGTATATCTTATTCATCCAATAATTTGCCGAAATTATAGAAGCTACATGATTATTCAAACCTTGCAAAGAATAAGTCATATTAGCATTTTCTTTGACTCGCCAATCACTTTTTTGCAAATATTTATCAATCAATTCATCCGAATCTACCAAGCTAGAAATATCTCTCATCTTTTTGTGCAATTCACGATAAAGCTTAAAAGACTTATAAACATCATCAAAATTATTTTCCTGCAATACTTTTTCAATCAAATCCTGTATCTGTTCCACTTCAGGGATAATCGTTCCGTTAAATCTTTCTTCCATTTGTTCAACCACTTTTTTAGCAATCAAAAAAACATCATTACCCTTATCTGTTTCCCCAGCCGATTTAAAAGCCGACTTAATTACTTTAATAATTTTTGCTGGTCTAAAAACGACGACTTTACCATTTCGTTTTTTTACCTTTTTGATGATTGTTTTTATTTTTTTATCTTCCATTTTAAAATTTAATAATAATTAATTTACTTTTTATTTTTATAATCTTTTAATAATTTTTCAAACTCCTTTACTGACTTAATCTTCATATAAATAGTCGCAAATCTAATATAAGCTACCGGATCAATCTTTTTCAAATGAACTAAAACCATAGAAGCAATTTCATTACTTGGAATTTCAATAGAATCCCAATTTAACAATTTTGTTTCTATTTTATCTACAATACTACTTCTCTCTTCTGTGCTCAATTTCCAACAAGCCTTTTCCATACATCTCTCCAATTTTTCTCTCTTATAGTCCTCCACTCGACCATCTTTTTTGATTACCTTCAACTCGATATCACCCACTTTTTCATAAGTAGTAAAACGCTTACCACACTTCAAGCACTCCCTGCGTCTACGAGTCG
Source organism: uncultured Gammaproteobacteria bacterium (assembly GCA_964609295.1). Taxonomy (GTDB): domain Bacteria; phylum Patescibacteriota; class Microgenomatia; order UBA12405; family UBA12405; genus CAZSQT01. Next base: position 14,746 of record CAZSQT010000005.1, read on the forward strand.
CTTTACCGTTTAAGGCATCACGACTTTCGATCACATTTAAATCATCGTATTTACAATATGGACATAACATAGTGTTTGACTTCAATGATAAACACTACCCGTAGTGTCTGTCAACTAGATGTTAATATCTCATATTAAATCAAATTCTTCAAACTAGAATAAAATCACTTCCTGCGATATAATAACTAGATGTCAAAAATCATTCAATTTATCAAGGAAGTCAAGGCTGAATTCAAAAATATCACTTGGCCCAAAAAAGACACTTTATTTCAACTGACAATTGTGGTAATATCTATTTCGATTGTCATTTCCCTAATTTTAGGTGGTTTTGACTATTTATTTGTTAATTCTTTTAAATTTTTAACTCAAACTAATCAAACTATTACCCTACCTCAAAATATCGAAGATATTTCAGAAGCCGAAAATCAAGATAATTTTGAAGTAATTGACAAACCATTAGACATTAAAAACGAATAATCTATGCCAACAATAAAAAAAATAAAAAAGAAAGAAACATCAAACAAAAAAGAATATCTTTTTAAACTTTCTTCACAAGAACCCACCTTTGACGCCTCTTGGTTTGTCATTAATACTTATTCTGGTCACGAATACAAAGTTATCGATGCTCTACAAACTAGAATCAAAACCATGGGTCTAGAAGACAAAATCTTCCAAGCTATCGTTCCCATCCAATCAAAAATGGTCATTAGACGCGGTCAAAAAGTCAAAACTCAAGAAAAAACATTTCCTGGTTATGTTTTAGTCCAAATGGTTCTTACTGATGATTCTTGGGTCACCGTCCGTACTACTCAAGGTGTCACTGGTTTTATCGGTATTGACAACAAACCTTCCCCTATTTCCCAAAAAGAAGTCGATAAAATTCTTGCCACTATTGTTGAAGACAAACCCAAATTTCAAACTCCTTTTTCTGTCGGCGATGTCGTCAAGATTACCAATGGTGCTTTTGCTGATTTTATGGGAACTATCGACTCTGTTGACCAAGAAAAAGGTAAAGTTAGAGTCCTTGTTTCCTTTTTTGAAAGAGAAACTCCTGTTGAATTGGATTTTTTACAAGTTACAAAAGAAATTTAAAATATTATGCCTAAAAAAATCAAAACCATCGTTAAATTGGCTATTCAAGCTGGTACTGCCAATCCTGCTCCCCCAGTTGGTACCGCTCTTGGTCCTCACGGTATCAAAATCATGGATTTTTGCCAAGAATTTAACGAAAAAACCAAAGAAATGCGCGGCTCTGTTATTCCCGCCGTTATTACCATTTACGAAGACAGAAGTTTTGATTTTATCATCAAAAAACCACCGGTTTCCGATATGATTAAAAAAATGTCTGGTCTTGCCAAAGGTTCTTCTACTCCTGGTCGAGAAAAAATCGGTAAATTAACCATGGCTCAAGTCGAACAAATTGCCAAAGACAAAATGCCAGACTTAAATACCAAAGACCTAGAAGCCGCCCAAAAAATAGTTATGGGTACCGCCCGATCCATGGGCGTCGAAATTATTAATTAAAAGTAAAACAAAATCGAATATTGTTTTTATCAAGCCTTCAACGTGGTCACACATTTACCAGCGAAGATAAAAATAATTGAGAATTTGTAAAATTATAAATTAAAAACAATATGACAAAAAAAAGCAAAACCACTGAAATTGTCGAAGAGACAACTCAAAAAGTGGAAGAACAAATCGTCCAAGACGACAAAAAAGTTCAAAAGGCTGAAAAAGAAGTCATCGAAGAAAAAATCGAAAAGACCGAAAAAAAAGCCAAAGTTAGAGGTAGCAAATATCAAAAAGCCAAAAAACTAATTGATATAAACAAATATTATCCTCTCAAAGAGGCTATTTCTTTAGTTAAAAAAGCATCTTTTTCTAAATTCGAAGGCAAAATTGAAGCTCATGTCAATACTTTTGATATTGGTACCATCGGTGAAATCACTTTCCCTCATTTAGAAACCGCTTCCAAAAAAATAGTCATTTTAACTGACAAAATTTTAGAAGAAATTAAAGATAACAAGATAAATTTTGACATTTTAATCGCCACCCCCTCAACTATGCCCAAGCTTCTTCCTTTAGCCAAAATTCTTGGCCCAAAAGGTTTAATGCCTAATCCCAAAAATGGTACTTTAACCGACAAACCAGAGGATGCCCTCAAAAAATTATCCGTTGCCAAAACTATAATTAAAACAGAAAAAAAAGCACCTGTAATTCACACAATTGTTGGTAAAACTTCACAAGATGACAAAGAATTAATTGCCAATGTAGAAGAATTAATTAAAATTGTCAAACCTACCAAAATCAAAAAACTTTGTCTTTGTGCCACCATGGGCCCATCTGCCAAAGTCGAAATCAAGTAATATCATTACAATTCCATAACTGAGAAAAAATATTTTAAATAAAATAGTTGTTCTCCCCTTGCCTGCCCCGCATTGGCGGGGTCAAGGGGAGACACCCCGCAACAGCGGGGAGAGGGGTTTGTTATTTACCTCTTGGTTATTACTCCTCTTATTGTATAATGAGTAAATATGAAAGCAGCAAAAAGACCCGATTGGGATTCATTCTGGTTTACTCTCGCCCTTATGTACTCCACCAGAGGTACCTGTGATAGATTAAGAGTTGCCTGTATTATCGTCAAAAACAAAAGGCTAGTTGGTGCCGGTTACAACGGCTCCCCTCACGGACAACCTCATTGTGATGATGTCGGCCATCTTATGGTTGATGGTCATTGTGAAAGGACTTTACACAGTGAAGAAAACGCTATTCTCAATACCGCCAGAGAAGATTTAAGAGATGCCACTGCTTATGTTACCGCTACCCCCTGCTATCGTTGTACCAGACTTTTAATCAACGCTGGTATCAAAAAAATATATTTCCTTAGTACTTACAAAAACTCCCGTGGTCGCGAAATGATAGAAGAACTTGCTAAAACTTCTGGTGTTGAGCTAATCCAAAAAGACTACCAACCCAAAGAATTGATCAACGAAGCTATCACTCGTCTCGAAGGCCCCGGCGGTTCTCTTCATCAAAAAGAAGACTGAATAATCAAATCCAATAATTCTGTAAAATTTATTCCAACACACTGAGCTTCTTTTGGTAAAAGTGAATTTGGGGTAAGCCCCGGTATCATATTTATCTCAAGCAAATAAGGAATATTATTTCTTATAATATAATCCAATCGAGCAAATCCTCGACATCCCATTTCTCTAAAAATCAAAGATGATATTTCCTGTATTTTTTTTGCCACTTCATCAGGAATCCTTGCCGGCACAATTTCTTTACATTTACCAATTACATATTTGGACTCATAATCAAAAAATCCATTTTTTGGACATATTTCAATTAATGGCAAAGCCAAAGCATCTTTTATAACCCCACAAGAAACTTCAATTCCTTCAATATATTCTTCCGTAATTACCATGTCATCATATTTTTTAGCGAAATTAATTGCTTGTGCTAAGTCTTTTATATTTTTTACAATACTCACTCCATAGCTCGAACCACCCTGTGCTGGTTTTACCACACAAGGTATTTCTTTTGTATCCTCTGCCACCACTACTCCTAATTTTTTAGCAAATTTTTTAAAAGCAATTTTATCCATACCCAATTTACATGCGCTAGAACCACTACCTGTAAATCTAATTCCTTTGTCTTCAAATTCTCTTTGAATCTGTCCATCTTCACCATACTTACCATGAAGAGCAATAAAGATTATATCGGGATTTTCCTCAATAATTTCATATTTATTTTTGTCCAAATTTCTAATCACCTCATTACCACTCATAATAGAAACATCGTGCTCCGCTCCCCCACCTCCCATCAAAACCTTTACTCTTATTTTTCCCATTCTGATATTATATAATAAGATATGCAAAAATATCTCGCCACTTTTGTCCTTTCTTACCTCCGCTTCTTTGCTAAACTCCAAATTTTAAAACTAAAATTACTCAACCCAAAACTAAAAATCATTGGTATTACTGGTTCTGCTGGTAAATCATCTGTCGTTTATGCTCTTGATCATGTTTTAAGCTCAAAATACAAAACCATCACCACCAAAAATTACAATTCCGAATCAGGTATCCCCCTAAGCATCTTAAATCTCAAAATCAAAAACTATTCTGCTTTAGATTGGCTTAAAATATTGATACTAACTCCAATTAAATTTTTAACATCTTGGTCAAAAATTGATTTTATTATTGCCGAAATGGGCATCGATAGCATCAAATCCCCCAAAAATATGGATTATCTCCTTGGTATCATCAAACCTGATATCGGTATTTTTACTAGTCTTAGTACCGTTCATATGGCCAACTTTGACAACAATATCGACAATATTGGTCACGAAAAAGCTAAATTGATCAATTCTCTCCCATCATCCGGTCTGGCTATTTTTCCCAAAAATCTCCAAAAATATATCCATACCAAAACCCAAATTATCAATATTCCCTCAGGTATTCAAACAAAACAAATCGCCAATATTATTGCCAAAAAATTTGATATCTCTCCTAATTTTGACAACTTACCCCTCCCCCCTTCTCGTTGTTCTATTTTTCAAGGTAAAAATAACACGACCATTGTCGATAGTAGCTACAATTCATCTCTTGTTGCCACCACTGAAATGCTCAAACTCCTAAACACCTATCCATCTCCCCGCATTGCCATTCTCGGTGATATGAGAGAAATTGGCCAAAAATCAAACGAAGAACACCAAAAACTTTACAAAATTGCCCAAAAATATGCTGATATTATTATCGGTGTCGGTCCAGAAACTCAAAAAATATTCAAAACTGCCTATCAATATTGGTGGCAAGTTCCTCTCAATTTTCCCCAAAAATCAACCATTTTAGTCAAAGGCTCTCAAAATACTATTTATCTAGAAGAACTAGTCAAGTCTTTACTAAAAAACAAATCTGACCACAAATTACTCTGCCGTCAATCTCCCTATTGGCAAAAAATAAAACAACAATTCCAATCTACCAATTCCTAATTACCAGTTACCAGTTACTAATTACCAACCCCATACTCCTTATCTTTTTTCATTTCCTTTTCTATCAAGCGCCTCAAAAAAACTGATTTTGGTATCATCTTGTGGTTTGATACCCAATCCAAATAATTCAAAATAGAAGAATTAACAAAAAAATTAAATCTCAAATCAATCAATTTAGCTGTTTGCTTCAAACTATTATCAATCACCTTCACCATATTACTTTTATTGTACGGTGCCATTATCAACCTGTTGTTATTCATCCATTTAAGAAAAACTTGTTTACCTTTGTCCTTATACAAAGCAATTACCGGTTTATTTAATTCCATTGCCTTCACGATAACAAATCCCATTGACATACTATGTCCTGTCACTTCTACTACTACCACATCAGCCTTTTTAATTTTATCCAAAGCTGTCTTATAGCAAGAATCATAAGAAAAACCTTTTTTAATCCACTTTAAAACCGAATCATCAATTAGTTGAGTCTTTTCATTCAATACTCCAAAAATATTCTCAAACAATTGAGTATCTTTCAACACAAACCTAGGTGAAGCCACAAAATAAACCTTCACGACTTATTATACTACAAATTACCCATATACAAAAGCCTTTTTAACTGATACAATACCCTTTATAACCGAAGACAGTAGGTACAAACATAAATCCTACCGAGGAAATCTTTTTTAATATTGATCCCCTCTTCGGTCGGGGATTTTTTTATAACACTATGCCTGCAACCAAAAAAATAGAAAAAGTTTCGCAAGTAGTCGAAAACTTAAAAAAATCAAAATCTGTTGCTTTAGTCCAATATCAAGGTCTTACTGCTAATGATATTGCCGAGCTTAGGGCAAAAATAAAAGAAACAGGTGGTTCCATGGAAGTTGTCAAAAACACTCTCATTACCAAAGCTTTAAAAGAAATTGGTATCGATTTACCAGAAATACTAACCGGACCAACCTCTTTAACTTATTGTTATGACGATGAAGTCGGTCCCCTCAAAGAGATAGACAAAATCAACAAAGCCAAAGAAATCACTAGTTTCAAATACGGTGTTTACGAAGGTAAACTTCTTCTCCAAGATGAACTTACCTCATTTTTAAATTTACCTTCAAAATCAACTTTGTATGCCCAACTAGTTGGTGGCTTAGTTAATCCTCTTCAGAGGTTGGTTTATGCCTTCAAATTCAACCAAACTCAACTAGTTTTAACTCTTAAAGCTATTTCAGAAAAACAATCTTAACACACTAAGGTTGTTCTCCCCTTTTCAAGGGGAGAAACCCCTCAACAGCGGGGAGAGGGGTTTAAAACAATAAGTTAAAAATTATAAATTAAATAATAACTATGGAAGATAACAAAAAATTACAAGCAATTATCGATGATATTGCTAAACTTTCCGTTTTAGAGCTTTCCGAATTAGTCAAAGCTCTCGAAGAAAAATTTGATGTCAAAGCTGTTGCTGCTGCACCTGCTGCTGCTGCACCTGCTGCTGGTGGCGATGCCACTGCTGGGGCTCCCGCAGAAGAAAAGAGCGAATTTGATGTCACCATCACCAATGCTGGTGCCAACAAAATTGCTGTCATCAAAGCCGTTCGTGAATTTAAGCCCGAATTAGGACTTAAAGAAGCCAAAGATCTCGTTGACGCTTGCCCTGCTGCCATCGGTACTATGAAAAAAGATGCCGCTGCTGAAGCTAAAGCTAAACTAGAAGAAGCTGGCGCTCAAGTGGAGTTAAAGTAATACTTTAGAACTCGAAAACCAAACCCCCTCGTCAGAGGGGGTTTTTCTATTTACTATGTTAAAATATTCAATATGCATTATGCCGTAATTATGGCTGGTGGTTCAGGCACTCGCCTTTGGCCCCATAGCCGAAAAAACAAACCAAAACAATTCGCAAATTTCACTTCAGACAAAACACTTCTCCAAGAGACATTTAACCGAGTCCAACAATTCCTCCCAGTAAAACAAATTTATATCTCTGCCACTCCCGAATACAAAAAAGAAATTCAATCACAATTACCCAAAGTACCAAAAAATAATTATATTATCGAACCTTGTGCTAGAAACACCACCGCTGCCCATGGATTTATTGCTATTTCCTTATTAGCCAAAGATCCTAACGCTATTTTTACCACTTTACCATCTGATCATGTTATCCAAAACGAAAAAGCCTTTGCCAAAGCCAATTTAGCTTGTTTTGCGACTATCGATAAATACCCAGACAAATTAGTTACCTTAGGTATTCACCCAACCGCCCCAGAAACCGGCCTAGGTTATATCAAAATAGGTTCAGAATTTAACAAAATAAAAGGAGAAAAAGTTTACAATATTGATTCTTTTATCGAAAAACCTGATTTAAAAACCGCCCGAAAATATGTCTCACAATGGGGTTATCTTTGGAATAGTGCCAATTATTTTTGTCATGCCCAAACACTAATGAATTGGATCAAGCAATACCGACCTCAAACCCATTCAACTTTAATCAAAATAGATAATATAATCAAAAAAGATAACTGTTTTAAAAAAATAACCAAATTATACGAAACTATCGAAAAAGAACAATTAGCCGATTCTGTTGTCAAACAACCAGATATGAAAGCTCTTGTAATTCCAGTTGACTTAGGTTGGAGCGATATTGGTAACTGGGGAGCTCTTTATCAACTTTTGTCCAAAAGAGACAAAAATGACATGATTATCAAAGGCAAACATCTTGATCATCAAAGCAAAAACTGTCTTGTATTTAATACTGGACAAAAATTAGTCGCTACTTTAGGTCTAAAAGATATAATAATTGTAGAAACCCCTGATGCTATTTTAGTAACTACTACCAAAAAAGCCCAAGAAATCAAAGAACTATACAACAAATTAGACCCAAAATACCAATAATATCCAAAAATTATTCTTGCATTAAAGGTATTTTACTAGAATCAAGGTTATCTACAATTTCTTTAATTCCCTCTTCCAAAGACACCGAAGGTTTATATCCCAATTCACCAGATATTTTATCTATTCCCGCTAACTGTGTTTTAATATAACCAGATTTAATTGGATTCTCAATCAATTGTGGCGGAATATTTAAATTCATTGCTTTATTAATTTTAGCCACCAAATCAACCAAGCTCACGGCTGTAGCTGTCCCTATATTAAAAACATTAAAACCATATCTCTTTTCAGACATCATCGCCAATTCAATTCCTTGAACAATATCTTTCACATTTGTAAAATCTCTTTCTTGAGTCCCATCACCATACAAAATTGCTGGTCTACCACAAGCCATTTCCCAAATAAATTGAGATAAAACATTAGCAAACTTCTTTTTGTGACCTTCATTCAAACCATAAACACTCATAAATCTAAAAGCAATTATTTCCATATTGTACTTCTTAGAATAAACAATAGAAGTCTCTTCCATCGAATGCTTGGTTACCGAATAAAAATTTGGAGGTACTACAAATTGATCTTCCGTCAAAGGAGTAGGATTATTCCCATAAATAGAACTCGTCGATGCAAACAAAACTTTTTTAGCTCCTATATCTCTGGCAAAATTCAAAACATCCAAATGCCCCAAAATATTATTATCCATTGCCCCTCTCAAATCATCTTCAAACATTGGCGCTGATGATGAACCAGACAAATTTACAATATAGTCAAAATCTTTACCTGCTTCCTCTAATTTAGCTCTATCTTGAACTGCTCCTTCCACAAATTTAACATTACTATTCAAATTTTCTTTCCAACCCAAATATAAATTATCAAATGCCGTTACATCATGTCCCTTGGCTGCCATTATATTACAAAGGTTACTCCCTATAAAACCTGCTCCTCCACATACTAATATTTTAGACATATTGTATCTCCTTAATTACTTTAAAAAATAATAGTTAAGTCTTTCAGTATATCATAGGCAAAAATCATTTTCTAGATAATCTATCTATTGACACACTAGTATCGTTTATGTTTTACTGATTATAGTTATTATTTACTTTGATATTAGAGGAGCCATTATATGGATATTCAAAACCTATCACAAGATAACCCTGTGATACAAAAAAATACTAGTAAAAAGGTCAACGGAGTTTCCATCGACAATCTCCCCGATCTTCTCACGGTCGCCGAAGTTGCTGACCTTTTAAGAGTTTCCAAGCTAACCATCAAAAGATGGGGTAAAAGAGGAAAACTTCCAGCAATTCGCATTAACGCCCGCGGAGACAGACGATACCGCAAAGAAGCAGTTCTTTGGTTACTGGGAATTCAAGCCGAATAAATTAAATTAAAATCCTGCCCTTGGGTGTTCTTTTAATCAAGCCTTTTTTAATCAAATATGGTTCATAAACTTCTGTAATTGTCCCCACATCTTCATTTAAAGTCGCTGCCAAATTTTCAATCCCTACTGGACCACCATTATATATTTTTTTGATAGTATCTAAATACTTTCTATCTGCATCATTTAAACCTAGGCTATCAACCCCCAACATTTTTAATGCTTCCTCTGTTTCTCTCTCTGTGATCAAACCATCGTTGTTAACTTGAGCATAATCCCTCACTCGCTTGAGTAACCTAATTGCCACCCTTGGAGTCCCCCTTGATCGTCTAGCAATTTCATCTGCTGCTCCCTTCTCTGTCTTTACCTCCAGCAATTCAGACATTCTTTCTACTATTTCACTCAAAGCCTCATCGTCATAAAAATCTAATTGCTGAACATAACCAAATCTATCTCTCATCGGACCACCAACCAAGCCTATTCTCGTTGTCGCCCCAATTACTGTAAATTTTTGTAAATTCAACCTTACTGTTTTTGCTCCCGGACCTTTACCTAACACGATATCCAAAGCACAATCCTCCATCACACTATAAAGAGTTTCCTCTACCGCCTTGTTTAATCTATGTATCTCATCAATAAACAACATATCTCCCTTTTTTAAAGCCGTCAAAATTGATGCTAAATCCCCCACTCTAGTTAACGCCGGACCTGAAGTAATTTTTATGTTAGAGCTCATCTCCTTGGCCAAAAGAAAAGCTAAAGTTGTTTTACCCAAACCAGGTGGACCATAAAACAAAATATGATCCAATGGCTCACTTCTCTCTTTGGCTGCCCTCAAAAAAATATCCAATTGTTTTTTTAATTTATCTTGACCAATAAATTCAGATAAATTTTGAGGTCTTAAAGATTTTTTAGACACCATGCCAATTGCTCCTCAATAATTATTATTTCTTTCGGTAACTTAGACATTATTTTTTCAATTTCCCGCCTTTCAAAACCCAATTGTTTCAAGCTCAAATACAAATCATCCTCTTTATCAATTTCCTCTTGATTCAAATCCAAATCTTTAATTCCACCAACCTTAGATTTCAAATCGATAATAATCCTTTGAGCTGTCTTTTTGCCTAAACCTTTAATTTTTTCAAAAAATTTTACATCAGCATTACCAATTGCTTTAATTACCAAATCACTTTCAGTTTTACTCAAAATCTGAGCTCCCGTTTTGGGACCCACACCAGAAACAGAAATAAGCATTTTAAACAATTTAACTTCCTCAAAACTTTCAAATCCAAAAAGAGAAATATCATTTTCCGAAACTGATTGGTAAGTATACAATTCAATTTCTTGCTCAATCATTAACTTGCTAAGTAGTTTATCCCCTGTATTGACCAAATAACCTATTCCACCAACTTCCAAAATAATTTGATTGGCCAAAATATTTTTAACCATACCACAAAGACTTGCTATCATTCCCAAATTATACACGAAACAATATCATGATACAAAGGAGTTAAGCCTCCTATGACTCAAATGAGTCAAAGCTACTGCTACCGCATCCGAAGCATGGCTTGGACTTATCTTTTTTTTGCGATTCAAAATATTTTTTACCATCAATTCTACCTGTGATTTGTCAGCCCTACCATAACCAGTCAGAGACATTTTGATCTTTAAAGGGCTATACTCAAAAACCTTAATTTTATATAAATAAGCCAAAGTCTTAATCATTCCAATCGCCTCCGCCACCCTACTAGCCGATTTTTCATTTTTAGCAAAATACAAAGATTCAATTGCTACTTCTTTAACTTTAAATTTTTTAATCAACTTATCCAAGCTCTCATATATTTGACCCAATCTATCATCACTTTTTACCTGAGTAACAATACAACCCACCTCTATTAACTTTTCTTCTTCACTTAGTATCGCAAAACCAGTATTGGCCAACCCAGGATCAATTCCTAATATCATAAACAATTCTACCCCATTTTTCAAAAGATTCCTATCTATAATTTTTTATAAGATAAACTATATTTTATACACTTTTCCACAATTTTCCCTATAATATATTTATACAAAACCAAAATAAAAATTATAAGACAATAGTCGACTTGTGCTATTATTAATTAATGAATTATCAAAAAAACAAAATATTAGCCCCTTTCACCACCGTCAAAATAGGTGGTCCGGCTGAATTTTTTATCGTTGCCAATTCAAAGCATCAATTACAGCAGATATTAGACGATATTCCCACAAATAAGGGCAAAAAAATCACTATTTTGGGTAATGGCTCCAATATTCTTATCTCAGACAAAGGAATTAAAGGTTTTTGTATCAAAAATAATAGTTCAGATATAAAACTCCTACCCAACAATCAAATTGAAGTAGATTCTGGTGTTCAACTTTCAAGATTAATTGACTTTTCACTACAACACCACCTTACTGGATTAGAAACTTTTGCCTATATTCCCTCCACTGTTGGTGGTGCTATTGCCGGAAACATCCATGGAACCCAAAAAACATTTGATCAATTTGTCACCAAAATTCAATACCATCCTCTCCACACTAATATTATTCTTTCCGCCATTATTCAATTACAAACAGGAGATAGCCAACAAGCCCAGCAAACAAAAGAAAAAATAATCAACCACAAAAAACAAACCCAACCAACTAATTCTCTCGGTTGTATTTTCAAAAATCCTTCTCCCGACAAACCAGCCGGCTATATTATCGACCAACTTTTAAAACTCAAAGGTCATCGTTTAGGTGATGCTCAAATATCCGAAAAACACGCTAATTTTATCGTTAATAATGGAAAAGCCACTGCCAAGGACTACTACGCCCTGATTACTCTCATCCAAAACAAAGCAAAAAAAGAATTAAACATCAACCTCGAGCTTGAAATAAAACTTTTAGGAAAAATTTAGGTAACACTAATTGCCTTTTGATTCTTGATGGCTGTCTAATCAAAGAATAAAACCATTCTAATCCAAATTTACGCCAAAAAATAGGTGCTCTTTTAAGATCACCACTATAATAATCAAAGCTCCTCCCCACCCCCATCACCATTCCTACCTTTAATTTTGATAAATTTCTAACAATCCATTCTTCTTGTCGTTTCATTCCATAAGCTACCAACAAAATATCAATTTTTTTACCCTTCAACTCCTTCAATATCTTTTCATCCTCACCAATTGCCAAGCCACAATAAGAACCAGCCACCTTGGTCTTGTACTTTTTTTTAAAATATTCAGCTGTTCTCTTCGATCTATCACCAAAACCACCCAAAAAATAAATATTCCAATTATTTACACGAGACAAACGACATAAATCATCAACCAAATCACTTCCTGCTACTATTTCTGGCCTTTTACCTGTTTTCCTTTTGACTGCCCAAGCCAAACCAACTCCATCTATAACATTCAAATTAGTCTTCTGTAAAATATCATTAAAATCCCTATCCTTACAGGCATTCATTACAAATTCAGGATTTACCGTTGCTATCCAAAAATTCTCTTTTTTCCTAGCCAAAACACCCTTAATCAGAGTTAGCACTTCATCCTTACTTCCGCTAAATATAGGAATATTAAAGATATTGACTATCTTTAGGTTATTTTTATGTATTAAACTACCAGATTTCATAGTTCTCCTACTCAAATTCTATCAGAAAAATAGTCAAAAAACACTAATTTCTTTCAAAAACAAATTTAAGCCCATTGTTTCAAAAATAAATTCCCCTATTTTTAAGCAACATATTCATTATTTATAAGTCATTTTTTATAAATATATCAACCCCCAAATCACTATAAAAATATAAGATACAAATATAAAAATATAAAAAATAAAAAAATAAATATATTGAATAAATTATTTACTCAAAAAAATACCAGTAGTTACAAAAAATAATAAAATATCTTTAAAAAAGATAAAAAAAGAAATAAATTATTATAATACTAAAATACAATAAAATTTACCAATTAGAATATTGCTTCAATGCTCTATTATAGGTATCTAAATTTTCCATCACCATCCCCATGCCTTTTATCACACACAAACGAGGATCATTAGCCACATGAGCCGAAACACCTATTTCCCTAGTAATTAAAATATTCAAATTCTTCAACTGAGCCCCTCCACCGCTTAAAACAATACCTCTATCAATAATATCTGCAACTAATTCCGGTGGCGTAGTTTCTAGGGCATCTCGTATCGCCATAATCATCAAATCCAAGACTGGTCGAATTGCTTCATAAACTATTGCCGAATCAACCTCCATATTTTTTGGTAAACCATTCAAGGTATCTCGACCATTTATCTCCATTTTTTCCACCTTTTTTAACCTAATAGCACTTCCCAAATTAATTTTTATATTTTCCACCGTTTGCTCTCCCACCACCAAACCATAATTTTTTTTCAAAAAATCTCGAATAGCTTCATCAATTTTGTAGCCTCCCAGACGAACGCTTTTGTGTGTTACTACTCCACCCAAGGCTACAACTGCCGCCTCAGTTACTCCTCCTCCAAAGTCAACAATCATATTACCAAAACTCTCAGAAACCGGTATTTTTGCTCCAATCGCCGCCGCCAAAGGCTTATCAATTAAAAAAACTTTTCTTGAACCAGCGGACAAAACTGAATCCATTACTGCTCTCTGTTCCACTTGAGTCACTCCTGCCGGTACCCCCACCAACACCTCTGGCCCAAAAAGCCAACCACTTCTAGAAACTTCTTTCAAAAAATATTTAATCATTGCCTGAGTCACTTCATAATCAGAAATAACCCCATTTTCCAAAGGTCTTACAATTTCAATATACTCAGGAGTTTTTCCAAGCATTTTTTTTGCTTCACTTCCTACCGCCATAACCTTTTTATCTTCCAATCCTACCGCCACAATTGTCGGTTCATCCAATACAACACCCTTTCCAGACTCCCAAACCAAACTGTTCATTGTACCCAGATCTAATCCTAACTTTTTGATTAAACTCATATTTCATTTTAACAATTAAATCGCATTATTATATATAATACATGTATGACATCACATCCAACCCACCACAAAAGCTTTTTTGTCATTATTGCCGTGCTTATTTTTATTGTTAGCACTACCCTATTAATTTCCCTATATGCCAGAGGTTACAAATTAGACCTCAATGGCACTCCTACAATTAGATCCACTGGGATACTTTCTCTTATGTCAAAGCCCAAATCAGCCTCTGTTTATATTAACGACCATCTTACTACTGCTACCGACGATACCTTAGGTCTTTTGCCAGGAGAATACACTGTCAAGATAGTCAAAGATGGCTTCAATCCTTGGCAAAAAACAATTAATATCAAAAAAGAAATTGTTACCCAAATCGATGCCCAACTCTTCAAATCTGTACCCGATCTCAAATCTCTCACTGTTTCTGGAGCTATCAACCCAGTCTTAAGTCCTGATGGTAACAAAATAATTTATGCCGTTGCTTCTGCATCAGCCAACAAAAACAACGGCCTCTATCTTATGGATATTTCTTCCCCCACCTTATTATCCACCAACAAAAATGTCCCCAAGCAATTATCTTCCAATTATCCAAATATAAATTGGGCCGAATTTAACTTCAAATTTTCTCCAAATTCCAAAAATGTTATCGCTACTAATATTAATTCCCATATCTCCTACTTCTTCTCAGTTGACAGCAATCTATCATTAAGAGATATTGTCGATATTACTCCTCGTCTCAAAGTTATCGAAAACGAATGGCAAGAACAAGCTGCCCTATACACCCTTAATTCTCTCGAAAAAATACCAGAGGAAATCAAAAATTTAATTGCTACAGAATCATCCAAAAACTTCGAATTTTCTAGTTCAGCCGAAAAAATACTTTATTTAGCTACAACAGACAATGAAATACCCCAAGCTATTATCACCCCTCCTCTCAATCCCAGCACCCAACAACAACACCGTCAAATAGAAAAAGACAACTATTATGTCTATGATTTCAAAGAAGACACTAATTTTCTTATTGGCCACAAAGATGAAATCATCAACCCCTTCTGGCTAGCCAATTCCAACAATATTGTTTATATCAATGACCAAAAAATCAAAACAATCGAATACGACGCCACCAACAAACAAATAATTTTTGCCGGTGATTTTGATACTGAAGTTGTTTTCCCTTCACCAGACGGCAATAAAATCATCACTTTAACTGCCCCATACCAAGGTACATCCAAAAACTTATACGCTATTTTGATCAAATAATAACTACCACAAACGATTAGCTAGATACAAATTGGCTCACCAAAGCCTCTAAAACAAAACTAAATAATCTCACGCTAACAAATGATTCAATCCAAAAAATTTTAGTCTTCTAAAATACCATAAATAATATAAAAAAATAATCTTATAATATTACCTAAATTACATTTATATCAAAAAAGTCATTTTATAACTAAAAAAATAGCAATTAATTTAATTAATAAGCAAAAATAAAGCTTTATACCTATCTTAAGAATAATTTTATCAAAACTCAAAATATAGCACTCCAAGAGGTCATTTGCTAAATACAAATTTAAGAAAAGATTAATATATCTACCTTTCTAATTCTTTGTATATACAAAAATAAATAACTGTATCAGATAAAATCCATATCCTCTAAGGAGATATAATAAAAAGCTCAAAATAATGATAAAATTACCCTAGTAATCAAAATAAAACTAAGGATATTTTAATTAAAACAACTTAACATTTAGTTAAAAACTCCTTATTTGTAGTAAAATAACGGAGATTGGCGCAATTGGTAGCGCGCAGCGTTCGGGACGCTGAGGTTGCTGGTTCGAATCCAGTATCTCCGACAATTACTACTAATACTAATTATTAGTTACTAACTCGTCCTCATAGTTCAACGGATAGAACGCGGGTTTCCTAAACCTGAAATGGGGGTTCAATTCCCCCTGAGGATACTTACTTCAAGCTAGATCAAGATAATTTTTATCTTTCTCCGCAGATTTTAAAGCTAAATAACTATATTAACCGAAACATTTTTATCTTTCTCCGCACAATAATCTTATTAATTTATCTAAAATAATTCATCATATTCTCCGCACATACTGTGTTGATTTAATTCAATTTTTACTATAATTTAACAACTTTATATATCATTTTTTACCGCATTAGTCTTAAAACAATTCAAAAATCTCTAAAAACAACACTAAACAACCTTTTACTTCAATTAAGACAAAACAAAGCTATTGTAGTCAAATCATATATATCAAAAAACATCTACCAACTTAAAACAAAAACCTTGCCCTTTAGTCAATAATTAAACACGCAATAAATTGTCAAAAACAAAAAAATAAAAAGTATTCCCCATTCAATCAACCAAAAAGAAACATTAAACAATCTAGCAAAACAATTTCTAACTGCCAATTACCAAGTTTAACACTCTTCCTTTAACATAAATTGTTCTCAAAATCTTTTTTTTCTCTAACCATTTACTAAGATCAGCATTTTTATTGACTAGAGACAAAACTTCTTCTTCACAAGCGTCAGTAGAAACTTCCAACTTAGCCCTAACTTTTCCATTTATAGAAACTGGCAACAAAACCCTTTCTTTGATTAAAATATCATCTTCTATCTCCGGCCAAGCACAAAGATGAATAGAACTAGGATCATTATTTGTTTTAACTAAACTCCAAAGCTCTTCAGCCAAATAAGGAGCCATAGGTGCTATCAAGATAAGCATCTTCTTTATTTCATTTATGCCTATAGATTTATCACCCAAGCTATTCAATAACTCCATTATTTTAGCTATTGCTGTATTAAATTTAAAAGAATCTATCTCATCACCCACCATTTTTACAGTCCTATCTATTAGCAAAACCACATTATCATCGCTAACACTATTAGTGTCTATTTGTTTTTTGATATATTTCTCGAATTTTTCCAAAAACCTTTTAATTCCAACCAAAGTCTTTTCATTCCAAGCAATTGTACTATTAAATGGTCCCAAAAACATCAAAAATAATCTCAAAACATCAACACCATCCCTGTCTGCTACAACTTCTGGAATAATCACATTTCCCCGAGACTTACTCATCCTCTGATTATCTGAACCCAAAATAACTCCATGGGATAATCTTTTTAAATAAGGCTCATTTGTAACCACCACTCCTATTTTTTTCAAAAAACGATAAATAAACCTCGAATACAACAAATGCAAAGTATTATGCTCATCACCACCAACATAAATATCAACTGGCATCCAATATTTCATCTTTTCTTGACTGCATATTTCTGTATCATTATTGGGATCAATATATCTCAAAAAATACCAATCAGACCCAGCCCAATTAGGCATCGTGTCCGTTTCTCTTTTTGCCTCTCCACCACAAAGAGGACATTTAGTTTTTACAAAACTATCAATCTTGGACAGAGGACTCTCTCCTGTCTCTGTTGGTTCATACTCTTTGACATCTGGCAAAACAACAGGTAAATCTTCTTCAGGTACTGGTTGCCAACCACATTTTTGACAATAAATCATAGGTATAGGTTCACCCCAATAATGTTGTCTACTAAAAATCCAATCTCTCAAATGATAAGAACAAGTTTCTTCTCCATACTTCAAAGCCTCTTCCATTGGTAAATTTTCTTCATCAACTATTTCTAGATTAAACTTTTTGGCAAATGCCTCATCTCTTTCATCTTGTGCCGGCACTGACATAATCGCCCCTGTCCCATAAGTTGACAAAACAAAATCAGAAATCCAAACCGGTATTTTTTTATTATTGTAAGGATTAATCACATACAAACCACTAAAAACTCCTGTTTTTTCTTTATTAAGCTCCCCTCTTTCAAGATCACTCTTCTTCCTCGCCTCTTCCACATACTTCTTGATAGTTTCAGAATTAATTTTAGGACCCCCGCCACTGCGGGGCGAGGACTTCAAAATTAATTCTGAAACTAAAGGATGCTCCGGTGCTAAAACCAAAAAAGTCGCACTAGGCAAAGTATCTGGCCTAGTCGTAAATACCTCAATTTGTTTCTTGGAATTTGTTTCTTGGAATTTTAATATTGCCCCTTTTGATTTCCCAATCCAATTAATTTGAGATTGCTTAATTTTTTCCTCAAATTGAGTCTCATCAAGTCCTTCTATCAGCTCGTCAGCATACTTGGTAATTTTAACTATCCATTGTGATATATTTCGTCTACTCACTTCAGCTCCACACCTCTCACATTTTCCTCCCACTACTTCCTCATTAGCCAAACCTATTTTACATACTGGACACCAATTTATAGGCATTTCTTTTTTGTATGCCAAACCATGTTTAAATAACTGAACAAAAATCCATTGAGTCCATTTATAATATTTAGGATCAGTTGTATTAATCTCCCGACTCCAATCAAAAGAAAAAGCCAATCGCTTCATTTGATTTCTAAACATATCAGTATTTTCTTTTGTCACATCTTTAGGATTTTTTTTATTTTTAATCGCATAATTCTCTGTCGGCAAACCAAAAGCATCCCAACCCATTGGAAACAAAACATTTAAACCTTTCATCCTGTTTAAACGAGCATAAATATCAATTCCTGTAAAAGTAAAAGCATGTCCTATATGAAGCCCACTACCAGAAGGATAAGGAAACTCTACTAAAATATATTTTTTCTTTTTGGAATCATTATCAATTGCCCTAAACATAGACCCATTCTCCTCCCAAAAATCTTGCCATTTTTTTTCTTGTTTGATATCTATCATTTAACTATATTTTACTATAAAATCTTCATTATTCAGATATGAAATTAGTTCGCCCAAATTATCTCATTATTGCTCTTTTTACTCTCATTGGTTTTTTTGTTGGTTATTTTATTCACCCCAACAAATCCAATATATTTACAGAAATCAGAAATAAAGGCACTTATACCTTTATCAATCCCCTCCTTGAATGTGAATACAATTTTAGTCCTCAAAGTCAAAAAAATACTCAAAAGATTAAAAATGAGATTAGCAATTACATCAACCAATCGCTAGAAGATAACAATATATTCGCTGCTTCCATATATTTTAGAGATTTAAACAATGGACCATCTTTTGGTATCAACGAAAAAGAACTCTTCTCCCCTGCCAGCTTACTTAAGGTTCCTCTTATGATCGCTTATTTTAAAGAAAGCGAATACTCACCTGGAATCCTCCAGCAAAGCATCCTTTTTGATCATTCGGTCAACCAACAAGAACAAAATATCAAACCAGAAAAAGAACTCATCAGTGGCGAAGAATATTCTATCGAAGAACTAATCAGAAGAATGATTGTTTATTCTGACAACGAAGCCTACGAACTACTTATCAACAATATTAACATTACAAATTACGAAAAAATCTTTAATGATCTCGGTATAGATATCTCTCTGGCCAAAGACAATCCGGGTGGCAATATTATTAATATCAAAAGCTACGCTTCTTTTTTTCGCGTCCTCTACAATGCTTCTTATCTAAGCAAAGAAATGTCAGAAACAGCTCTTGATCTACTTTCACAATCAACTTACAAAAAAGGACTCGTCAAACCCCTCCCCAAAGATCTTCTCGTCGCTCACAAATTTGGAGAAAGAAATTATCTGACTAGTCAAGACAAACAACTCCATGATTGTGGCATCATTTATCTCCTCAACAAGCCTTACCTCCTCTGTATTATGTCTAAAGGCAACGACTTTGATACACTAAGCAAATTTATTCAAAATGCATCCTACATCGTCTACAAACACCTTATTTAATCCTTTTATTCATATCTCAAAGCATTAAGAGCCGATATCTTTCTTGCCCTTACTGAAGGATACCAACCAGTTACTACCCCAACGATAAAAGATATCAACAAAATAAAGCCAATAAAAAACCATGGGATATAAGTAATACTCATAAAACCTTGCCCCTTTGACAATGAGATAGAACTCAAAAACAAAGATGACAGCTGACCCAATCCATATCCAAACAAAATTCCAAAAATACCTCCACCCAAACCCATTATCATCGATTCTGCCATGAACAACTCTCTCACCTCATTTGGAAGCATTCCTATAGCCTTCATAACTCCTACCTCCCTCGTTCTCTCCAATAGAGATACTGTCATAGTGTTAAACATTCCCAAAGAAGCCACCGCCAAAGCGATAGTTCCCAAAAATCCCAAAATCAATCTCAAAGTTTTAAATATTTTTTCTATTTCAGTTACCGTATCTACGGTACTGCTTGTCTTAAATCCCAAAGTTTGAACAGCATTTCTTACTTCAGACAAAGAATTAGTATTTTTTGCTACAATTTTTATCTGCGAATAATTTTTGATTCCCAATCGCTTAGCGTCAGCCAAATTATAATAATAAAAACTACTATTATCATCCTCCACTACCCCTTTAATTACATATTCAACTTCTTTTGATTGTAATCTCCCAGTCTTGTCAGGAATCATACTGTCAATAATAATATAAGAAACCATAAACTTTTCTCCTATTGCCTTATCAGAGGCCACACCAAACAATTTCAACATTCCAGTTGTCACATAAGCTTCCCCTGAGGGCAATCCCAAAAATTCTACTTCTTGAACAGTATTAGGATCATCTCCAGCCTTCATTAATTCAATCCATTCCACTCCAGATTCATCAGTAAAAACTTCTGTCCCAAAAGCCGAAGTTGTTGCCTCCTCTGTCTCTTCTTCACTTTCTTCATCAAAAACCTCATCTTCAGACATAGATTCATCCAATTCCAAAGTTGTCGCCGAATCACTCGCCTCATCCGTAATTCCCAACACCTCACCATACAAATAATCTTCCAAACTCTTAAATTCTAAAATAAAACTATCTTCATAATCTATTTTTATTTTATCCTTCCTAATATAACCAACCATCCATTTTTGAATTCCTCCAGCCGACAACTGAGGAATAGCCCTACCATCCTCACCCACATCCCACAATGGCACCTTAGTTTTAATCCATTTAGAATACTGATCTTCATTAAATAAATTTTTGGCTAACAATTCAGGATCATCATAATATTTATCTCCCCAAATCTCTTCTCCAACATAACCACCTTCATTTCTCACTACATAGCCAATTACCTCTGCTCCTAATTCTGCTTTTTCATAAACCATCAATCTATCATTTGGATTTACATTATAATTATAAATATGCTCATCAACTTTTTCCCCATACTCAACAAAAACTACCTCTTGACTTATCCCTTGCACCTCACCCGAATTATCAAAAGTAAAATCCAAGTCTTTATCTTCAAAATTCCCTCCATGTATAAATTTAGGACTTACTGCCTTAATATAACGACTATCCACCCCAAAAGATCTCACATCCAAAACCGAATTATTATATTTTATTTTGGAAACCATTGAAACCAAAGGAATTACATCCTCAACTCCGTCAAAACTATATATCTTTTCAATAATTTCGTCATCCATCTTGAGAGATAAAGAATCAGCCCCAGTAATATCCGCCATCCTAAGTTCATCTAGCCTCGCCACCTTCGAAATAACCATTTTTTCAAGACCATAGCCAATTGATACCAAAAAAACAATAGCTCCAACACCAACTGCTACTCCTCCAATTGTTACAAAAGATCGATTCTTCTTGGCCCTCATATTTCTAAAAGAAAGTTCTATCAGATAAATTCTTGACATCTTATTTTTGACATTACCATCCAAAAATTTCATAAAATTATCACATGCTATAGCCAAAAGATCCAAGCGAATCAATTTAAAAATTTTTCCTACAAACCTTATCTTTATCAAAAGCTTAAAAAAATCTCTCAAAACATATAAAAACAAAATAACAATAAAAATAAAATTAGACCAAGAAGCTCCTCCTAGTTTTTTCAAAAAAATTACCAAAGATTGTATTTTAATTTTTTTCATTTTTCTCCCTCCTCAGACCTTTGACCATTTTTAGCCAAATAATCTTTATCGTTAACTGTTTTTTTTGTTCTAACACCTTTTTTGTTTCGCATATCCAAAAAGGACATTTTCTTCACCCCGTCACCCACAAATTCTTCCGCCTTTAATCCATCAACTATATGAAACAATCTATTAGCATATTTCAAATATTCCAAATCGTGAGTTACCATCAAAATTGTCTTATTGTGTTCCTTATTCAATTTAGACAACAATTCCATTAATTCGTCCCCCGAAACTGTATCCAAATTCCCCGTTGGCTCATCTGCTACAATGATAGCCGGATCGGTCGTTAATGCCCTAGCCAAACTAATTCTCTGTTGTTGACCTGAAGACAATTCGCTAGGATGATGATAAGCCCAATCTTCTAATTTTACTATCCTTAACTTTTCTATTGCCGTATCTTCTGCTGTTTTTTTATCAATTCCCTTAAGTCGAATAGGAAAACTAATGTTTTCTATTACATTTAAAGATTTAATCCAAATAGATTGTTGAAACACCACTCCTATTTTTTCCTTCCTATATTCGACTATTCCGTCCTCATCCATATCATAAAGAGATACTCCATCAATAGTCACCTTACCTGCCGTCGGTGGTTCCAAGCCCAAAACAGAATGTAATAATGTTGATTTACCACAACCAGAAGGACCAAAAATAACTGTAAAATCACCTGCCTTTATCTCCAAATCAATTCCCCTTAAAACATTTATCGTTTGACCACCAACAATAAAATCTTTTTTGATTCCTTCCACCTTAACTATGTTTTCATTTTTTAATGTCATTGTATTGATCCTGAAATATTTTTAACAAATCCAAAACTCTTAGACAAGCTTTCTACAACTAAATCCAAAGCTGACCGAGTCGCTTTGGTAGTCAAAACTACATTGTCATAAGAGATTGATAAATTAAGAGATTTATCTTCTGATAATACTCTCAAATGATACACCTGATCAGGGTTCAAATCTGGAATAGTTACCACATGATTTAAAGTTAACTTGTCATTCTTTTGAGTTTTGTTAGGATAATCACTCCCCGTCCCCTGTCCATATTCTACTTGTGTTGTCGCTGGTTCATCCGTATTCCAAGACACCAATATCTGAGCTTTAGCTTCTTCTCCTATCCCCGTCACCGTTGTATCTATTTTCAAGTCACTTATCAATGGCGGTCTCAAATCCTCCGAGGTTCTAAATTGATTAACACTATTTTCGGCACTATTACCGGCAATATCTTTACCCTTTACCACAATTACATAATCAGTATCATCAAGCAAATCCTTAACAATCATCTCATGATTTTTGGTCAAAGTTAACACTATTTGATCTTTTGCCATCTCTGGTCTACCCTCAGGGTAAGTTGTTACTATTGAGCTTATCCCTGTATTTGATTTCCAGACTATTCTTACAGTTGAAGTTGACATCCCTTTGACTTGTTGGATTTTGACATTGCTAATTCTTGGCACTGGCAAAGTCTCAAAAATATAATCATCCGAAAAAAATTGGTTTTCTTCTTCATCTTCTGCCAATATACGGAAATGATAACCAGTTCCCTCCTCCAATTCTGTTAATTTCACATTGTAAATCGATTCTGCCATTCCTGTAGTAATTGTCTGAAATGAACCATAAGACGAAGTTTTTCCATATTGAATCGTCGCCTTGGTTGCATTGGCCAAAGTAAAATTAATGTAAGCCGAATACATACCCACATCACTAGCCGCTACTTGGGATACCACTGGGGCTGGATTAGTTTCCAAAGTATATTCCTCAGATTCCCCAGTATTTCCATCTTCATCAGTCCAAGTCGTTTTATAATAATAGACTGTCCCTGGATCCAAGCCCACCAATTCTATCTCATGACTAGATACATGCTCCGAAGATCCCACTTCCTCACCATAATCACCAGAGCCCTTCCCGTATTTGACGAAAGAATTACAAGTTCTATTGGTCGACCAATTAATTGTTGCCGATTTTGTCCTCACTACAGAAGCAGGCTCAGACACCAAAGTTGGTGGTACTCGCCATTTACCATCAGGTAACAAAACTACTGTATCACTAGGAGCACTACACTCATTAGTCGAATCACAAGATTTAACACAATAATAGTGTTTTACTTGGGTTAATTTTGATTCTACATGAGATTCCCCCCAGGTTTGAGCTATTGACACAAAATCATCAATATTATTAGTACAATTTGCATCCTCAGTAGTTGATCTATAAATCTTATAGTAAGCAATCCCCGAACCAGTTGATTCTGGCGGATCCCATGTTGTCGCCAATTTCCAATTTTTAGTTTCTTTAATTGACACATCGGCTATATCCATATTGAGAGGAATACCAGGAGATGTCGTATCAGCCACAAAATCAACACTAGCATAAAGACTATAATCAATATTTCCCGCCTCATCTTTGGCTACTACATAAAAAGTATTTGTTCCTCTTTGAGTCGCATATTCACCCGCCGGCAAATAAGCTTGAGCCAATCCCACCGTATTCACATTACTAGATGTCGGCAAAGCATTAATCGAATAATAATATCTCAAACCAGCTTGAGTTCCAAAATAAAATGGTGGTGGTTCCCAAGAGAAAGCAAATTCATTGACAGGATTGCTAGCCACCTCACTTCCTTCTGGTATTGGAGTTGCCACCAGGCTGGATGGTGGCGCTGGTGCATTAGCACTATAATAGTACGCTGCTGTGATATAACCACTACTATAATTGCCCGCTGTATCTTTAGTTCGAAGATAAAAAGTATTTGTCCCCGCCTTATAAGAAGAAACATCAGCCACCACCGTATCCGCAGTACAAACTTCTTCAAAAGCCGTACTTCCTGTCTTATAGCAATATTGATAAACCTCCGAAGCCTCATCCGTCCCTTCATTCCAAGTAAAAGTATAACTATTTACTGTTGAATAACCAGGTGGATCCGCCACCAAAGTACTTGGATTTTCTGGTCTGATATTATCAAAATGATAGACAAATGGCTCCCAAGCAGTTGACTGAATATTGTCAGCATCATCCACTGCCTTAACTTTAAAATAATAAGTATTTCCCGACACCAAACCGGAAGGGACATACTCTGATACACTTACAAATTCACCATCCACTGCTGGATCAGCTGTTGCCCCTACTCCAAAATAAACGTAATAACCCTTTACTCCCGATCCACTGACCCCATCACTCGCCCCACCTGTACTTTCTGCATCCGGCCAATCAAATTTTGGCGCCTCGTAATTATACCAAGTATCACTTGTCAAAGTCGTTGCTCCTACCGAAGAATTATATACACTCAATTGTTCTGGATTACTCGGCGCCACCGCATCTTGAAAATAATTGATTGTATATTTATCTATTGAGCCCGAATAAATTCCATCTGAAGAAAACAATTCCAATTTTACTTGCATATAGCGATTTTTGGGTGAATTTATCTTATAGACCTTCTTACCCACAATATCTTGATCCACCGTCCCTATTTCCCAATCAGTCCACTCTTCTTCATCAGCACTTGTCTTAGTATAGACAGCAAAACTAAAATTATCCGCACCAGTATAACCCACCGTCAAATTAGCCAAACGATAAACTTTACCCAAATCATGAACTGGTGAAACATAAGTTCCCTCTCTCTCAAAAGCAGTATTTTCTGTTTTTATTATATAAGTATAAATACCCGTATTCCAAGTCCCATCACTAGCATTACCCGGAATAACATACAATCTATTAGTTCCATCAAATGCCACCTCACCCCCGGCACTACCAAAATTGGGTGATGACAAATCAGTGATATCACTCCAAGTCGAAGTCCCAATATGGTAGCGATACATATCATTTCTATATTCCCCCCTAGTTGCATACAGATATCCATCACCACCATCAGCCAACCAAGCTCCTTGATAAACCCTTCCTGGCAAACTAGGCAAAGTTGTCCAAGTAGTTGTTCCAATTTCAAAACGATAAAGAGGATTGGGGTTAGAAGCTCGCCCTCTTAGACTATAAATATAACCATCTTTAATAGCCAAATAAGCACCCCAACCCAATCCATAAGGCGCATTGGTTGTTCGACTCCACCTGCTTCCTTCTTCACCCTCCGTATCATAACGCCAAAATTCACTTGAATCCCAACCTCTTGCCGCATAAATATACCGACTCCCATCATAGACCATACTATGACCACTATAATTAGAAGAAATCCATGGCATTGTGTCCCCCGTATTTACACTCCAAGTGTCTGTCGGTATATCATAAGTAAACCAATTTCCTCCTCGATAATAATAATTACTCGTCATCATTATCTTTTTTTTATCCGCCAGATATACCATTTTACCCATATGAAAATTACCCTGAGGAATACTGGCCAAGACTGTTCTCTCATCTGTCACCGGATTGTATTTGGCAAAAGCATCAGCAAAATAGCCATTAGTAATATAATAATTTTGTCCTTCTCCTTTTACCATTGCACTTCCCCAATATTGAGTTCTTATTTCTTGTCCCTTCCAAAACTCATTAAACAAACCTCTTGGCGGTGTATTCCATGTTTGTGTCTTTGTGTCAAAAATACCCGCCCAAACACCATTTCCACCTCGCATCCAATACAATTTTGTTCCTACTGTCACCAAAGCCGTTCCCGCACTAGGTGTATATGGTACATCTGGTAACTCCGACCAAGTTTGACTATCAATATCATAACGATAAAAAAAGCTATAACCCGATTGATAATAAACACTATTAGTTGTTGCCTCATAGACTATCCTCCCCCAACTATTGGGATGATCAGGCAAACTTGGCAAAACACTC
>CAZSQT010000006.1:0-4186 GCA_964609295.1 uncultured Gammaproteobacteria bacterium
TATTGCCCTTGGCCTTAAATATTTTTTTCAACACAAACCGAATGGAATTTTTCATTTAGTCGGTAGTTCTAGTCAGTCACCATTTCAAATGGCTCAACAGGTTGCTGAAACTTGGGGTTTTGATAAAAATTTAATCAAAGAGGGGAGTCTTGAAGAATATATTAAAACTCTTCCCGAAGGTTCTCGTCCTTGGCAAAAAAACCTCGCCATCAGTAACGATAAAATTAAATCCCTTGGAATATCCCCCAAAACCCTAGAAGAAGGCCTTAAAGAGATGAAACAACAAATATAACTTATAATACATAATATGTGTTATAATTCTTTACTATGTCAAAAGAACAAAATAGAATCAAACGTATTTTCGAAAATACTATTACTATTAAAAGCCCTGAGCAGTTCCAGGAATTACAAAAACGTGTCTTAGGTTTTGATAGTAAAGTTGACGCAATAAATTCAGAAGTTGAGCAAGGAAATCAAGAAAAATATATAAATATCATCAAAAACATTAATCCTGATATTTCAATTTCTGCCGCTACTTGTCTAAACAATGGTGACATTGTTTCCGGTGACCGAACAGGAAAAATATACCAATGGCACAAAGAAGAAAGTGGAGAATATCATTCTGAATTAATTGTTCCACATGGAACATCTTCTATTTCCTTTCTTAAATCTTTTGCTGATAATGATTTTCTTTCCGTCGAGGAAAGTGGAACGACACGTCGATGGCATCGAGAGCAAAATGGACGTTATTATTATTACATAATTGATACAAAATTTAAAAAAAGTACTAATTAACCAGATACAAGCAAAACTTTAAATAACCCTAGAAGTCGGTCTTAAAGAAATGAAGAAACAACTTGCTTAGCTTGCTTTATCGCATAATTTACCCCTCTATCCTGTGGGTAAATCTGAGCAAAATTCATATGAACAACCATAGGTGTTCTCCCCTTTTCAAGGGGAGATGCTCCCGCAACGGCGGGAGAGAGGGTTTTTGATAGGGGATTTGGTATATGTTGCGCATTCTTAAATTTAAAAATATATTTCTCTGCCACTTCTTTTTCGTCAAAATCTGGCCATATTTGTTTTAGATATTCAAAAAATTCTTTATAAATTATCTCGTCTTTTACTTTAAAATACCGATGATTTTGGGGATAATATCCACCAAGATAATAAACATTTTTACCATAATCATCAACCATATTAGTCTGATTGATAAAAGCCACAAAAGGCGCCCCTTCCTCATTAATATTGTGCCAATAAAATTTTGACAGATATTGCTTTGAAGTAAAAACTACATCAATTGCCCCTAGATACTCAACCGATTTCAATGGGGAAGTATCAATAACTAAATCATATTTTGTCAGATCTTTAGCCTCAACTTCTTTTTTGACAATCTTTATTTTTTTACTCAACTTTTCGATAATTTGACCAAAACCACCCTTAAGATAGCCCAACTTAGTATTACCTCTAAAATGAATCCTTGCCCAAAGCCAAATCATCGAAATATCTTTATATTTATCACCAAATTTATTTTCAAGCAAAGGTTTCCAAATTATTTTATAAACTTTTTCACCGCAATATCTCCGCATCCATTCATAAGCCGAGTAATTTTTGAATTTTTTATAATTTTTTTCTTTTTGTAAATATAATGTTACTAATCCCAATCTTAATTTATCTACCATCGACAACAAAGGAAATTTCAACAAATCTATCGGCCCACAAAAAGAATAAACTTTTTTATTGTAAATTATCGCATTATTTTCTTTTTTCCAAATTAATTTATCACTCAGACCTAATTCATCAATTAAACCAATTATTTCTTTGTCGCTACTAAATATATGATGATAAGTTTTTTCTAATTTTATTTTTTTATTAGAAGATAAACAAAAATCTCCCAAAAGTCCACCAATTTCATCTTCTTTTTCAAAAACTGTTACTCTATGTTTATTTTTTAATTTATAAGCAGCATAAAGTCCGCCTATTCCTGCCCCAATTATTGCAATTTCCTTCTTCATATTTATGTATAATCTATGATATGATACTATGTTTAATTACTATTTACTAATTAAAGCTCTAGCGTTCTAACTCTCTAACGTTCTAACGCTCTAACGCTCTAACGCTCTAAAAAAATGGCTGACCAAATTAAAATAACAAAAAATCGTGATTTACCTTTAGAAAAGGTAAGAAATATAGGAATTATTGCCCACATTGATGCTGGCAAAACCACCACCAGTGAAAGAATCCTTTTTTATACTGGAAGAATCCACAAAATTGGTGTTGTTGATGACGGTAGTACTACTACCGATTCAATGGTTCAAGAGAAAGAAAGAGGAATTACTATCCAATCCGCTTGTATTACTACTTTTTGGAAAGACCATCGTTTTAATATTATTGATACTCCTGGTCACGTTGATTTTACTGCCGAGGTTGAAAGATCTCTCCGTGTTTTGGATGGTGCTATTATGGTTTTTGACGGTAATGCCGGTGTTCAAGCTCAATCAGAGACTGTTTGGCGTCAAGCTGATAAATATGGTGTTCCTCGTATTGCTTTCATCAACAAAATGGACAAAATTGGTTCTGATATGGACATGGTATTAAAAAGTATTACCGACAAACTCCATGCTCCTATTGTGCCTGTTGTGTATCCTATTGGTAAAGAACATGATTTTGTTGGTGTTGTTGACCTAATGACTAAAAAAATGATTGTTTGGGACAAAGATGAACAAGGAGTCGAATATAGCATCAATGATTTAAACGATGAATATCGAGACAAAGTTGAAGCTGCTCGTGCCAAAATGGTCGAAAAAATCGCTGGTGAAGATGAAACTTTAATGGAAAAATTTTTAAATGACGAAGAAATTAGTGTTGATGAGCTTAAAAAAGTTTTGCGTCAAGCCACTATTGCTAGAAAACTTTTCCCAGTTTATTGTGGTTCTAGTTGGCGCAACAAAGGTGTCCAACCTGTTCTTGATGGTATTGTTGATTATTTACCCTCTCCAAAAGATTTACCTCCAGTTGAAGGTTTTGATATCGAAACTCAAGAAAAACTTACTCGTGAATTAAACAATGAAGAAAGTTTATCCGCTATGTTGTTTAAAGTTCAGTCTGATCCCCATGTCGGTACTCTTTCTTATGTTCGTGTTTACTCTGGAGTTCTTAGGGCTGGTAGTGAAGTTTACAATGCTACTAAGCAAAAAAGTGAAAGAATTGGTCGTTTATTGTTAATGCATGCTGACAAGAGAGAAGGAATTGAAGAAGGTTATGCCGGTGAAATTGTTGCTTGTATTGGTCTAAAAGAATCAACTACCGGTGATACTCTTTGCGACAAAAATAAACCTATTTCTCTTTCGCCAATTCAATTTGCTGATCCTGTCATTTCTCTTTCAATTGAGCCAGAAACTGGTGATGATCAAGAAAAAATGGGTCAAGCCTTAAACAAATTGGCTACCGAAGATCCTACTTTTAAAGTTTCCTATGATAATGAAACTGGTCAAACTATTATTGCTGGTATGGGCGAACTTTACCTTGAAATCATTGTTGATAGACTCAAAAGAGAATTTGGTGTTAATGTTAAAACTGGTTCACCTCAAGTTGCCTATAGAGAAACTATTTCCAGCCCTGCCGATGCTGAAGGTAAATATATTCATCAATCTGGCGGTCATGGTCAATATGGTCATTGTAAGATTAAAGTTGAGCCCAAAAACCGTGGTGAAGGAATTGAATTTGTCAATGCCGTCAAAGGCGGTGCTATTCCTGCCAATTTTATTCCTGCCATCGAAAAAGGAGTAAAAGAAACACTTCAAAAAGGTATTATTGCTGGCTATCCTTGTACTGATATTAAAGTTACTGTTTATGACGGTACTTATCACGATGTTGATTCGTCCGAAATGGCTTTCAAATTAGCCGGTTCTTATGCTATTAAGGAAGGTTTTCAAAAAGCTACTCCAATCATTTTAGAGCCAGTTATGAAAATGGAGGTTGCCACCCCATCAGAATTTTTAGGCTCTGTTATTGGAGATTTATCTTCTCGTCGTGGTCAAATCAATGGCACCGAAGAAGCTCTTGGTTTTACTACTATTAATGCCTTCGTTCCTCTAGAAGCTGTTCGTGGCTATGCCACTACTATCCGTTCCCTTACTCAAGGTCGAGGTAGTTTCTATATGGAACCAGCTCACTATGATCCAGT
>CAZSQT010000007.1:0-6656 GCA_964609295.1 uncultured Gammaproteobacteria bacterium
GTTTTTGCTCCAGGTAATATTTTGTGAGCCACCATAGTGGTTCCGATAATACCATCTTTCATTAATTCAAGTGTTCACTATGTGTTTGGACCTAGACATTATATGTCCTAGCCTTAGTTAAAAAGAGGGAAGAAGAGATGGGAAGATAAGGTAGGGACCTGAACAATCCTTGCTTTTCCTTCAATTTTTGACACAATAAATCAACTCGTCCCCGATACTTGTATCGGGGAGACTTTTTTTATATAGAGCCAACTATTTTTTCACTCAACGATATCAATTTCACCTTTTGATGTTTATTGAAATCAATTTTTAGTTTTTTCTCAACACACTTAACAAATTTGCCAAAATCTAAATATTTATCAGGTCCAAATAATTTATATTGTCCAGCATACAAATTACTACCATCAACAAAAAAATAATTGCTCATATTCAATATTATCACTCCTCCCATACCTTAAACAAAAGAAGAGATAAAATCGCCCCTTGTCATCCAACCATATTCTGTATAAACTAGATTACCGTTAAATGAAAGAAGCTACCGTTACTAAAAATCCTGAAGCTACTCTTTTCCGATTATCCAAACAAATTGGACACCTACTTGATGAAAATTTTTTCTTGTCTCCCGAAAGTTCTTCAACAATAGTTAAAATTTATACAGAATTACTCACCCAATTTGAAGAAAAAAACATTGAATTTAACAAATTGGCCATTGCCAATAAAAAGTTGGAACCATCCACAATTTCATCTCAGCTAGCCCAGCAAACCCAAAAAGAAATTACCATTATTGATGACAATCAAAAGCCATCTATCAGCAATCAAGATAAAATAGTAATTGTCAGTGATGTTTTGTCTACCGGCAAAACAATTCAAAAAGCCACTGAGACCATCCAAAATTCTCACGGCCAAGTTGTTGGAACTATCATTTTGTTAGATCAGCAAACATCCGCCAAAAACTTCGAAGTAATCTCATTTATCACCAGAGATAGAATGCTCGCCTGGGGTTTTGCCGAACCTACTTTAAACGATTTAGAAAATAAGGATTTTCTAAATATTATGCGATCTTCTTTCGAAACACCCGATAAAAACTCATTAGGTCAAAATGAAGAATTAGTAAAAAAACTAGTAGATCAAGCTATCAAAAACAGAAGTGATAGCAAAATATGATTATCTCTCTTATATCCCGTTTCTACAATCAACCTTAATTTCCAATTTAACCTTGTCCCATTTCACCTAAATCAACTCTCCAACCATTTCTTTCATTTTTTTAATCATATTTGATTCTATCTTATTTCAAATCCTCAGTCATTACCAGACCTATCCGCCCACTGGCGGATCCTTTGACAAGGAACAACTTTTTACCCGCAACGGCAGGGGCCTGCCCCGCAACGGCGGGGGATTTGATAGATTAAAACAAAAAAACTAAACACCAAGTATCCAATCTATTGCATTAACTTGTTCTATACCTTCAAAATTATTTTTCTCCGGGTCAAGAGTAATAATAAATTTACGATTATTATCATCTATATTTCTAAGTGCAAATAACTCTCTTTTTTTAACCTCTTCACTACGCATCGTTTGGGTTACCTGATAATATTCCAAAATACCTTCTTTGTTTTTAGCAACAAAATCTATCTCTTTTCCTCCTTTAGTTTTTCCAATCCATATTTTATAACCTCTTCTCAAAAGTTCCAAGTAAATTACATTTTCCAAAGCTCGTCCCAAGTCAAACTGTTCACCTTTACCTAACAACACTTGCCTTAGACCAACATCCACTAAATAATACTTTTGCTGAGTTTGCAAAAGTTCTTTTCCTTTTATATCAAAACGATCAACCCCATACAAAATAAAACTATCAACAGCAGCCGATAAAAATTTTTCAATTGTTCGGCTAGATATTTTTCTATAATTATTACCCATATAATCAGCTATTTTTTTAGGTGATAATAAATTACCTATATTGTCAAAAACAAATTTTAAAGTATTTTCTAAAGCCTGTGAATCATTTACCCCCTCACGAGTCACTAAATCTTTCAAAACTACTGTGTGATACAAACCAGACAAATAATCTACTCCTAAATTATTATTTTCATTAAACATTTCAACTGATTGGGGAAAACTGCCATTTTTAAGAAAATTTATAAACATTTTTTGACGATCAATTGTCAAATCTTTTCCAAGCATTTCTATATATTCAGCAAATGAAAATGGTAATATACTAATTTCTATTTGTCTCCCAGAAAGTAAGGTAGAAAATTCAGAAGATAAAAAATAAGCATTACTACCAGTAATATAAAGATCAACATTTTTTTTAACAAATAAACTATCCACCATTTTTTCAAATTCTTTTACATTTTGAATCTCATCCAAAAAAACATAGTTCATTTTATTAACAATTAATTTACTTTCTATCTCATCATGAAGATCTTTCCAATTAAGTAAATCAGCATTCTTAGCCTCTTCAAAATTTATAGATTGTATTTGTTTTTTATTGATTCCACTATCCAATAATTCCTTTTTAAACAAAGATAATAAAGTTGATTTGCCAGAACGTCTAACACCAGAAATAACTTTTATTATATGTTTATTTTTTAACTGACGTAATTTTTTTAAATAATTCTCACGTTTTATCATAATAAACTCATTATATTACATTAATTCATTAATGTCAAGTTTTTGCCCATTTCGACAAAAACTTTATTATTTCTCATAGTTTTTGCCTGAACCAATTTCACCTTCCACCACCAATCCTTCAAGCATAAAATAGGGGAGTTCCCATACCTCATCTACACTCACCCTCGACTCTATCCCATCATTACTCTTCCCCGTCGACACAATTCTCTCTCCTTGGACAGCAGTAAAATTTTCACCACTAAATTTTACTGCTGTTGGTGCAAAGAGGGGAGTAACTACAAGAAAATCAGAATCAGATCCAATTCGAATATTTATTTCTCCTGTATGTTGGTCAAATCCAGTTATATTCATGTCTTCATCTTCACTAAAATTATAGCCATATCTTTCTACTCTACCATTATTATAAAACACATCGACTTTTGCCACTCCCTTAAATTTATCATCCAGTGTTATTGTCAAATCACCATCATATCCATCAAGCTGCAAAAATTGTGGTTTAAAAAACACCGCCCTACTATTAGCCATATCTTCAACTTTCAAAACTTTTTTTGTTACACTAGCCCCAAAATCCTTGTTTGGTGATTCATAGGTAACCCCTTCTACGTCATTCCCCCTAGTCAAAAAATAGTCAATCCCTGACTCAGCCGCATTAAAAGTTTGTTTTAAAGTTTCCTCATTAGTATCTATCTTTAGTTCTTTTACCGAACCTCTCGACAAAGACAAGCCCATTACCATTACCGCACTAGTTACCAAAAGCACTACCAAAACAATTTGTCCTTTTTTATAATTTTTATTTTTCATTTATTGTTGTTCTCCCTTTTTCAAGGGGAGAAACCCCCGCAACAGCGGGGGAGAGGGGTTTTAATTAAAACTGCCTCCAATTTTTAATAACTTTTGTTACCTCATCAGGCAACGATTTAAACAAACTTGGATCATAGATTACCTCCAGATTGGCTCCATCCAAAACCAAATCTCCCGTCACATACAAAGCTCCCGTTATCGTCCTAACTTCTCCTGCTTGACCCTCAACTGTTACATTACCATCGACAAATACTATCTTGTTAATATCACTATCAATCGTATAATCACCAAAAATCAAATCAAATTTATTTTTATTATATTCTTCTTCAACCTTATCCAATTTCTCCATAAATTCCTTAATTTGACCTGTTTTTATTATGTCTTTTCTCTCACCATACCAATCTCTTCTTTGTCCATATTGTCCCTCACCCTTATCTATTTCTCCTCCACTTACCACCCAGCTATTATCTTTATTACTTGTTGTTTGTGAAATAAAATTACCTGCTGGCACTGCATTTTTAATATCTCCTCCACTCATCACCCCCGCTCCTTTTACCCAAAACCAAGGCTTATCCTCTTCCTTGGGCAATTCTTCTGGCGGTGTTGGTGTTAAAGTTGGAGTTGGTGTTGGAGTTGGTATCGGTGTCGGTTCATGACAAGCCTTTTCACAATCCAACAAAGTCGAATAACAATCAATATCTGTCTCTATATCACATCCCAAATCATAACCATTTTCACAATACCCCAAATCACTAAAATCACCACCTCGACAAACAACTGGCTGAAGTTCACAATGATAATTGCCTAGTTCTTTAATACACTTACAAGAACTTTCCATCCAATGTATACACATACTTCCACACGATTTAGCATCTTCCCAACAATTATAGGAATCCGGATTGCCCGGAGTATAATTACAATAATCTTTAAAATTCATACCCTCTGGAATCAACTGCGAAAAACACTGCCCCTTCTGCACTCCTTTTGCCTCTTCTGAGCATGAATGCGATGCCGAAATATCTGGTGTACATTTATGGTACTTACAACGCCACACAAGAGCATTTGCAGCCTCTGTCTTTTTTACCCCTACCCCCATTACTACCACCAAAAACAATAAAAATATTATTTTCTTCATCTTAATTCCTCAAAGTAATTTTGGTCTCAAAACTTCTAACCGCATAATTATCTACTCCCAAAGCTTCATTGCCTGCCGACAAAGAAAAACCAATCGATACTGTCTTATTTTCTATCACAAAATCACTACAAGACACTCCCACCCCTGTATTTAACACCTGATTATCTATCAAAATATCACCCCCTTCACACTTTATCTCTTTATCCCCCTCATCACCACCATAAACATTTAATAGCTTTTTATTATCCACACCTAGCTCAACTAAACTGGCATTCAAAACAGTTTTTCGAATTTCTGAAATTATCCATTCACCATTTTCTTCTACCTTTTGTCGATAAAAAATCTTATTTTTAGATTTAAATGTATTAGTCATTATCCCTACAATTACTGACATAATCACTCCAAGCACTCCCACGACAACAATAATCTCAATCAATGTAAAAGCTTTTTTCATACTCTTACTTACATTCTACCAAAAAACCTCTCAAAAGTTACCTTCTCATCCCTTCCATCCATCCACACATCCACCTCTACTCGACCACTATCGTCATCAATCTTAATATAAGTAACATTATAAAAATATCCTGCAAACCCATCTTCTTTTGTCAACCTTTCCTCCTTAACTCCATTTTCTATATTACTCCAAAAAGTTTCAGGACTATTATCCCTCTCGGCCACCTTTTCTTCAATTATCATTTGGGCCAGTTGCGTCGCTTTTTTTCTGTCAAACCCCTTATTTTTCGCTCCAAAAGTATTAACCATCAAAATCACCACCCCTGACAAAATCAACAACACCACTCCAATACTAAATACCACCTCAACAACCCCTTGTCCTTTTTTAATTCCCTTCATAAATCAACCCCGACGAATTAATAATTACTGTTTTTGTATCACCAACTGCCTCTGACAACAAAGTTATGGACACATCTGACTCTATAGCATCATCTTGGCAACCTACAGTTTTGTCATATTGTTTAACTTCGCCACTATAAGCCTCAAAACAAAACTCCGTCCCCACATCCACTTCTACCTCTGGTTTTCCCTCATTCAAAAATTTATCAAAATAATCTATTTTATCTTGATCCTTAACTAAAACTTTAGCTTGATCAGTCTCATTATCATTTTCTACACTCACATAAACATACTTCAATTCAACACCATCCTTCGTTTTTTGTCGTGTCACTGCATAATTTCTTGCCAATTTTAGATTGCCAATCAACTCAATCCTCGCCCCTTCTATCTTTTGTCTCGAATTAAAATCATTAAAATAAACCAAAATCCCTCCTGTCAAAAGCATAATTATCCCCACCGCCACCAACACTTCTATGAGATTAAACCCTAATTTTTTATTTTTCATTTTTTTATATCTCCACCTCCCTATTAACTCTATCACCAAAAAGACAATAATTATACACAGCCCCATAACCCTCCCAATCTTGATCCAAATTTCTCTTAGTCTCCATCAAAGCACAAATTTGATATTTACAATCAAGAGGGTGAGGTGAATAATAATAACGCTGATTAGTCTTTGGATCCCTTTTTGATTCTAAAAGATTTTCAACAATTTCATTACCCCCATCGGGACATTTTTTGTTTTCAAATTTATAAGTCTCTATCGTTAATTGAATTGATTTTAAATCATTCAATCTTCTTTGATCTCTCGATTTTGCCATAATTCCGGAATAATTTATCACAACCAATACTACCAATAAGGCCATAATCGTTATCACCACCAAAAGTTCTATTAGTGTATAGGCAGGTCTTTGTCTCATGGATTTGTTACTGTATAAGGATTTTCACCTTCAGGTATTTCTAAATCAGCCGTCAAAGTATATTCATAATCACTTAGTGTATAACCATAACTTTCAGTGGGGGATTGCGGATCTTCTGGTAATTTTTGTATATAATCAGGAACCAAATCACCTTCATAACTCGGATAACTACCATTGTCTTGTCGATACATTTCCAATGCCACCCTCACTGACTCCAAATCCGATTTTCTTTTGGCATCTCTTGACTTTTTGTTAGCATTTCCATAATTTATCATTCCAACTACTGTCAACACCATAATAATTGTCATCACTACCAA
>CAZSQT010000008.1:0-12140 GCA_964609295.1 uncultured Gammaproteobacteria bacterium
GCTCCCCCGCGTGGACTCGAACCACGGACCTGCCGCTTAACAGGCGGATGCTCTACCAACTGAGCTACAGGGGATCAGTTTAGCTTTTGAATTATAACATTGAATAAGTTAAACAGGAATAATTTAATTAAATTAATAAGTTATAATAAATATGTGAAGTTGATTCATAACAATCAAACAATTAAAAGAAAAAATAATGATTTTTGCTGGGCGACTGAGTACCCACTTCACTGTAAAGATATAGATGGTTGTATCATTGAATTAAGTGGTCGATATCCAAGTGAAGGTCGGGTTTTTAACGAAAAATGTAAAGAATTATTTTTTGTTTTGGATGGAAAAGGTAAATTATCAATTGAAGGTAAAGATATAAGTATTAAAAAAGGTGATTTGGCCTTGATTGAAGTTGGAGAAAAATATTATTGGGAAGGAAAATTAAAAATGTTTGTAACTTGTAGTCCAGCTTGGTATCCAGAACAACACAAAACAATTGGGTTATAATTAATAAATAACAATAAAAAAATGAAAGATAAAATTAAAGAAATACTTTATAAAGAATTAGAAGGAAATATTGCAAAACATTCGATTGCTTTGGCAGCGTGTATGAAGGAATTGGCAATAAAAACTGGTAATGAAAGCGAGGCTGACAAATGGGAATTGGCAGGTTTAATACATGACCTGGATTATTCCCCTGCCTACAAAGATGAAGATCATACATTAAAAACTGCAGAAGTTTTGGCTAAATATAATATAAAAATTGATGATGAAATACTTAATATAGTAAAAGCACATGCACCAAAATTATCGGGGGTAAAACCAAAAAGTACATCAGAGTGGTCAATATTTTGTGCCGATAGCTTGACAGGCTTGATTGTAGCAGTAGCTCTTGTTTACCCTAGCAAAAAATTAGCTGATGTAAAATTATCATCGGTAATAAAGCGATTTCTTAAAGAACCAAGATTTGCAGCTGGAACAAGGCGTGAAGAAGTCAAAATGTGCGAAAAAACAGACGGACTTAATATGCCATTGGAAAAATTTATAGAAATTTGCCTAACTGCTATGCAAAATGTGGCAGAGGAGATTGGACTATGAAAATTTATCTAGTTAGACATACAGAATATGAAAATCCGGAGGGTATTTATCCTTTTTGGATGCCGGTATCTTTATCGAAATTAGGCAAAGAGCATGCCGAAATTTTGGCTGATTGGTTTGCCTCAAAATGTCAAAATGGTATCCCTATTTTTGCCAGTCCTCTCAAAAGATGCCAACAAACAGCCAAAATAATTGCTTCTAAAACAAAATCAAAAATAAAAACAGACAAAAGATTGGTTGAAACTTGGGCACCAAATATCCAAGGAACCAAAATACCAAAAGAAAAGGATTGGATTTATGAGGAAAGTGATCCCGAAAGAGAAAGTAGAACAAAAATTAAAAAGAGGATGTTGTCAATTTTTAATGAAAAAAAGAGACAAGAAAATGATTGCATTTTGGTATCACATGGCGACCCTATAGTGACACTTTATTATCATTTTTTAAAAAGAAGACTACCAAAATATCTTTGGGTACCGGGCAATCCTTATTTGATTATGAAAGGAGAGATACTAGAAATAACAATAGAAAATAAAGAAGTAAAAAATGTAAAAAAAATAAGTCTATGGAAAAATCATTCAAGATAATCTTGAAGTTTTTTGCGACGGCTTGGGTGTCTTAATTTACGAAGGGCTTTAGCTTCTATTTGACGAATACGCTCACGGGTAACATTAAAAATTTTACCGACTTCTTCAAGGGTTTTGGGGGTTTCACCCATTAGGCCAAAACGAAGAGAAAGAACTTTCATTTCTCTGTCATCAAGAGACCCTAGTACTTCTTCAATTGATTCTCTTAATAATTCACGACTAGTTTCCTCATAGGGTGACAGCTGGGTAGTATCTTCGATAAAATCACCTAAAAATGAATCTTCATCATCACCAACTGGAGTGGAAAGTGAGGTAGTATCTTGAGAAATACGATAAATTTCTTCAACTTTTTCGACAGTGATATCAACTTCGGCAGCAATTTGCTCAATAGTTGGTTCACAACCAAGTCTTTGGGTCAAAGCACGAGTAGCCTTGTAAACTTTGTTGATAGTCTCCACCATATGGACAGGAATACGAATAGTTTTAGCTTGATCAGCAATAGCCCGGGTAATGGCTTGACGAATCCACCAAGTAGCATAAGTAGAAAATTTGAAACCTCGATGCCAATCAAATTTTTCGACAGCTCTCATTAATCCTTGATTCCCTTCTTGAACTAAATCAAGAAAAGTAAGACCGCGACCAATGTATTTTTTGGCGATAGACACTACTAATCTTAAATTAGCATTGATGAGGTTTTCTCTAGCTTTACTGGAGCCTTTTTCAATTTGCTGAGCCAAATCGACTTCTTCCTCAAAAGTCAATAAGTCGACTTTACCAATTTCTTTGAGATACATTCTGACCGAATCAACATTGTTTTTTTGTGCCAAAAGATTTAAGAGATCAGAAGAAGTAATCCTAGTCTTGTCAATTTCCAAAATTTCTTTGGACTCTACTTTGTCAAAAATATCAATGCCTTTGTCAAAAAGGTAGTCAAAAAGATCATCTATTGAGGGAATATATTTTTCTGGCTCAGGAATTTGCTCTAAAATGTCATCATTGGTAAGATAATGAAATTTCTTAGCTTGATTGATTAATTTTTGTTTAATCTTAGAAAGATCAAGTGTACTTGGCATCGGGATATTATAACCGAAAATAGAGTAAAAATCTATTTTTTCTTAATTTGTAATTTGGAAAGTTGAGAAAAAAGTTTATTAAGTCTAGAATCTAATTGATCAACTGCCTCGTTATTGTCGTTACTTTCGGCAATATTCATCTCTTGACTAATCACATGAATTTCTTCTTTGATGACTAAAATTTTTAATTGAATAATAACCTTAGCAATTTCTTTTTTTCTTTTATCTCTATCCAAAATTTGTTCGCTAGCTAAAAGATATAAGTCGTAATAAGTATCTTTGATTTCTTCTTTTAATTTTTGAGCAAACTGATCACTTTTAAATTTTTTAATTTTTGTAAGAGCTTTGATAATTGAATCAAAACGATAAGTAATAAAATTTTTATAATCCTTGATAATTCGCTTGGCAAGTAGATGAGGCTTGTTAGCGCCAAGGATAAGAATAAGTAATTTCTTCTCTAAATTTTCCCTAAGAACAGAATTGTTATTTTCTTTTTGAATAACTTTATTATTCGAATTATTGTTAGTAAAATTAGAATCGTATTTTTTCAACTCCTCCAAAATAGCTCCCAAATCAGAATCCAAAATGTTGGATAATTTTTTGAGATAATCTGATTTGATAACTGAATTATTTATCTTGGTCAAAAAAGGCAGAACTAACTTAAGAACTTCGGTTTTACCCCGAGGAGTATCAATACCAAATTTTTTAACTGAATAATTAATAATAAAATCCCAGACAGGGATAGCCTTACTAACTTGTTTTTTGAAAAATTCTAGATTGTCATTAACAGCTTCGTCGGGATCTTTGTATTTATCGTTTAAAACTAAAACCTTTATGTCGAATTCGAGGGAATCAGCTAGCTCTATACTTTTGAGAGAAGCGGTAGAGCCGGCAAAATCAGAATCAAGAGCCAAAACTAAAGTATCCGTAAAACGACGTAAAATATCCAATTGGTCTTTGGTAAAAGCGGTACCTTTGATGGCAACGATATTTTTAATCCCTTTTTGAAAAGGGCTAAGCATATCAAATTCACCTTCGGTAACAATTACAAAATCTTGTTGGCGAATAGCTTCTCTGGCTTGGAAGAGGCCAAATAATAATTGGCTTTTGTGATAAAGAATAGTCTCGGGAGAATTAATATATTTAGCCATGTTATCACCAGCATTGGGTAAAATACGACCAGAAAAACCTAAAATTTGACCGCGAGAATTGGAGAGAGGGAAAATTACCCTATTTTTGAAACGGTCGTAAACAAAATTACCATAATTACTTGGCATAAAATTACCTACAGACAACAGTTCGTTTTGATTAAAATTTTGTTTTTTTAAAAAATTAGTGATTAGTCTATCTTCAGTGGGGGCATAACCAATTTGAAATTGCTTGATGGTTTCCTTGGTAATTCCTCTCTTAGTCAAATAATTAAGGGCATTTTTACCCAAAGGGTGATTGAGCAAAATATGGTTGTAAAAACGAGCAATTTGATAATTTAACTCTAAAAGTTTTTTTCTTTTTAATTCTTCTTGATTATATTTAAAACTTTTTTGGAGAGTAACACCAGCTTTTTTGGCTAAAATTTCTAGGGCTTCTTTAAAATCAATTTTTTCGAATTCTTGAAGAAAAGTAAAAATATCGCCAGCCTTACCACAACCAAAACATTTAAAAATTTGAAGTTCGGGAGAAACAGTAAAGGAGGGGGTTTTTTCACCATGAAAAGGACAACAAGCGAGAAAATGACGGCCGCGCTTTTTGAGAGGTAAATAAGAATTAATCAACTGGACAATATCAATCTTTTTTTTGATTTCTTCAACTTGGTTATCCACACTTGAGTTTATCACGAAGAGATTACTTTTGACGATGAACAATAAAGTCGATGGTTTGCTTTAATTGTTGGCGATATGGCTCTTTGACAAGAAAAGATAATTCTTTGTCAAAAAAATCATTGGCTTTTTGGGCAAAATCGAGAGCTAAATTGTAACCATAATCTAGGGATTTATGTTTTTTCATTAGAGAAATAATATAATTTATATCTGCTTCTGTTTTTTGAAATCTATCTTTTTGTAAAATTTTAATAATTTTTGAATCTTGGCAATGTTGCAAAAGATGAAAAAGAAAAACAGTCCGTTTGCCTTCATAAATATCATTACCGAGTTGTTTTTTTTGGCCAGAAAAATCTGAGGTCAGATCTAGATAATCGTCAATAATTTGAAAAGCCTTGCCCAGATAAAGACCGAATTGATAAAGTAAATCAAGTTGTTTGGAAGAAGCTTTGGCTAAAATTGCTCCTAGTCGCATTGGACCAGAAATAGTATAGTAGCAAGTCTTTGATTCGATAATTTGGTAAACTTCTTCAATTTTTAAATCAAATTTTTTATCTTGAATTATTTTGATTTCATATGTTTGACCACTAATTGTTTGATTGATAATTTTGCTAAATTCTTGGAAAATTGACTCATTGTTTAGAGAATGGATGAGCTGCCAATTTAGGGCATGTAGAGCATCACCAGCATTGATGGCTAAAGGGATACCAATCTGACGATGAAGACTAGGAAGTCCTCGGCGCTGTTGAGAATCATCTTCAATATCATCGTGATTTAAAATCCAATCTTCTGAAATTTGCATAGCAGCAGCAGTTGGAATAGCTTTGTTGATATCAAGACCTAAACTACCAGCGGTCATTAAGAGTAAGGCTGGACGAAGATATTTTCCTTGTCGAAGAGAATAATCGCTGGTTATCTGATAATGAAAGTCTGAACCTAAATTATCTTGAAGATATTTTTTGATGAAAGGAAAAACTTGTTTTTTGTAATTATCTAAAATGTTAATCATTGTTTTGTACTTTAATATGTAACATTTTGTCAAAGGTATAGGGATAAATTATATACATAAACTCGAAAGTAGCAACCGATAATTCAAAAGCTGAGGGAATTTGGTTGGTAATAAAAAAGGCGCCAAGACCCAAAATAAAAGCATTTTTGATACTTACTCCCATGTTTTTACGAGTAACGCTTTCAATAATATTTTGGGGAATATTTTTCTTTTGGGCAGCAATTATGGCCTTACGATTACTAAAATAACCAGCATGGACAGTGGTGAGAAAAGTACCAACAGCAGTAACAAAATTCATAGTAGTGTTTTGGCGAGTTAGGTCGGCGGAAAAAATTGCTGATCCAATTTGTGACGGAATATTGCGTAAAATATAAAGAGAAATTAAAAAAGCGAAAAAACTAAAACCGGAAATATATTTTAAGAAATGATTATAATTTATGCGAATAAAAAGAACTTTTTTGTTAGCCCAAAGAAATCTTTTTAAAAAACGCCAAACAAAAGCAAAAAGAGTAAAAATACCAAAAATACCTAACCAAATAAGAAAAATTTGAGACCATTTTAAAGCAATAGTATCTTGGACAAAAAAATAAGGTAATTTAAATGTAGTTCCCTGAAGGGGGTATTTGGGATAAGGAATAAAATCATACAAAAGATTCATCGCTTTTAATTTGCTAGGATCGATATAAAAATCAATTAAAAAAATACGACAGGCAGAACCGAAGGCAATAGCATTGACAATAAAATTAAAAATAAAGAAAACAACGGCGATATTGCCTTCTTTAATTTCTTTTTTGAAAACAAAATACTGTTCATTGCTTTTAACTTTTTCTAATTCTTCTTCAAAATCTCTTGTTCTGTTGGCTAATTTGGCACCAATAAAACGTAGTGGCATAAAAACTAAATTTTGGATAACACCAATTAAAAGTACTGAAACCCATATTTGACCAGTAACACTGTAAATACCAAAAAATAAACTAGCATAAAGACGAAAAGATCCGCCACGAAAAAACCAGATAAAAATGAAAATTAGGAAAAATAAAATAGCAGAAGTGGCAAACGGAATAAGATGCCGACTATTGTCAATTTTTCTAACTTGTTTGATATATGAGTCCACTAAGTGTGATTATACCTTAATAATTAGTGGATAAGAAAGGGTTTTTGTCCTATACTTAATTAATGGTATTAAATCAAAAAGAAATAAATATTCCTAGCGGGGAAAATATTGACACAAAACAGAAAGAATCTGGGGAAATGGTTGATATTAGTGCTAGAAAAGAAAAGGAGTTGGGAGGTGAGGCTGGTCATTGGCTCAAAAAAGTAGAAGAATACAATTCCGATCCAGAAGGAATGATAGTTCGAGATGGAAATATAAAGATGGTACCACCTGATAAAATTTCCCAAGATATATATCAAATTCCCCTAACCAAATCTAATTTTGTTGCCAATCTAAAGAAAAAAAAGAAAGATATAAGTTCGGCCATAACTT
Organism: uncultured Gammaproteobacteria bacterium; assembly: GCA_964609295.1. Lineage (GTDB taxonomy): Bacteria > Patescibacteriota > Microgenomatia > UBA12405 > UBA12405 > CAZSQT01. The sequence continues at coordinate 7,059 of CAZSQT010000008.1, forward strand.
GGCTAACAACATTTTTGTTTAGAATTATAAAGTTAAAAAAAGCGAGAGTGGTTTTTAAAGAAGATGAATCCAACTAATATAAACGAACAATTATTGTCTCTTGTTTTAATCTTACTGTTTTTTGCAGTTGGAGTAGTTTTGCTGGCAATAATGATTTATGGAATTGGTTTGTTTTTTAAATTTAAAGATAGGGAAAAAATGTCGTTGGAAATGATTACCTTACTAATTGCCGTACCTAAAGATAATGAAATAAAAATAGATGCAATGGAGCAAATTATCGGCTCTTTGGCTAATATTTCTAAAAGTGCAAAGTTGAAAATATTTGAACCTTTTGTAGCTCAACCAATGGTTTCTCTAGAAATTATTGGAACTGGAGACGACATTAAATTTTATATGTCTGTTCCCAAAAGTCATGAAGACATGATTGAAAAACAAATTTATAGTGTTTATACTGGAGCTCATATCGAGGTAGTTGATGAACCAAATATATTTACCCAAGAAGGTAAGGTTGAATATCTATGGATGGGTTTAAAGAAAAATCCTATTTTTCCACTCAAAACATACAAGGAAATACCAACTGATCCCCTATCTTCTATCACTTCAACTCTTTCAAAATTAAATAGAGATGAGACAGTGGCTATCCAGTTAATTATTTCACCGACTAGTGACAAGTGGAAAAAAAATGGAAAAAACTTTATTAGTTCAACAAAAAAAAGTGAATCAAACCCAGAAAAAGCTTCTTACAAAGTAGAAAGTAAACAATTAGAAGCGATAGAAAATAAAGTTAGCCGAAATGGTTTTGAAACAGTAATTCGAATAGTTTCATGTGCTCCAAGTAAAGATATCGCCAAATTAAATGTTTCCAATATAAAGTCATGTTTTGCTCAATATGACTCACCTTGGAATAAATTAACTAAAAGACCAATTAGATTTAAGTCGATGTTTATGGAAGATTTTATTTATAAATATCCGATTATTTTTTGGTGGAAAACAAAAACAATTTTGTCAACAGATGAAATTACTTCTATTTTTCATTTACCAAACAAAACAATAGAAACACCTAATATCTATTGGCTAAAAGCCAAAAAGGCACCACTACCAACAGATTCATCAAAAGAAGGTATCTATATTGGTGATAATGTATATCGTGGTATGAACAAAAAATTTAATATGAGTGACACCGACAGGCAAAGACACTTTTATATTGTAGGACAAACTGGTGTGGGTAAATCTTGGCTTTTGGCAGACATGGCCCTGCAAGATATTAAAGCCGGCAAGGGAGTGTGTTTTATCGACCCTCACGATACTTATGAAAGTATATTGGAAAGAATTCCACCAGAGAGAATTGACGATGTCATTTACTTTGATCCATCGGTGATGGATATGCCTATGGGATTTAATGTAATGGAATGTGAAAGAGAGGACCAAAAAGACTTTGTGACATCATCAATTATCAATTTGATGTATAAATTGTACGATCCTTACAAAACGGGTATTGTGGGACCAAGATTTGAACATGCAATCCGTAATATTATGTTAACAATTATGAGTGAACCAGGGGCAACTTTTATTGAAATTGTCCGTTGTTTAACTGACCAATCTTATGTACAAGAGTTACTTCCCAAGGTCAAAGACCCTATGGTAAGAAGATATTGGACTGATCAAATAGCCCAAACTAGCGACTTTCATAAATCAGAAGTTTTGGATTATATCGTCTCCAAATTTGGTCGTTTTATCACTAATACAATGATGAGGAATATCATCGGCCAATCTAAATCTTCTTTTGATTTTAGAAAAGCAATGGATGAGGGAAAAATATTAATTATCAATTTGGCCAAGGGAACGATTGGAGAAGAAAATAGTGCCTTTTTGGGTTTGGTATTAATCCCCAAAATTTTGATTGCCGCTATGAGCCGACAAGATATTCCAGAAGAAAAAAGACGAGATTTTTACCTATATGTGGACGAATTCCAAAACTTTGCCACCCAAGATTTTGCTGTTATTTTGTCTGAGGCCAGAAAATATCATTTGAATCTGATTGTGGCTAACCAATTTATTTCTCAAATGGATGATGAAGTTAAAAATGCTGTTTTTGGAAACGTAGGTACTATTTGTAGTTTTAGATTGGGTATTTCTGACGCTGGTTTTTTGACAAAACAATTTGCTCCTACTTTTGGAGAACATGATTTGCTAAATTTGGGAACAGGAGAAATTTATTTGAAAACATTGGTAGACGGAGTCCCTAAAGATCCTTTTTCAGTTAAAGTAGCTGCTTTGGAAAAAAAGAAACCAGGTGATCCCAAAAAAGCTCAAATGATAAAAAGGCTATCAGCTTTAAAATATGGAAGACCGAGGGATATAGTAGAAGCAGAGATTATCAAAAGGGCTAAATTGTAAAAATCACAAAGAACAAAATATTACAATTCTTTTAATTTAATACCTCTTGATTCTTCCTTACTGTCGATTAGCTCAAGGTATTTTTCGGTGGTAGAGATTCTTTTGTGGCCAGCAACTTGAGAAACAACATCAAGAGGAACACCAGCTTTAAGCTGGAAAACGATAAAAGTGTTTCTTAGATCATTAACTTTAATTCCTTTAATTTCGGCTTTATTGAAATATCTATTTAAAAGACTTCTGATATTTCTAGCCAAAAGAGTACGACCGCTTTTGGTAATAAAGACATTTTTGGATTTGGTATCATGACGTCCCTCTTCAACATACTTTTTGAGGGCAGATTTGGCTGAATTATTGAGGGGAACAGTTCTTTGTAAATGACTTTCATAACTTTCGATGATAATTTCATTGTCGTTAATATTGTCAAGTTTTAAATTTTCTATTTCTTTAATTCTTAAACCCGCTTGGAGCATCAATTCAACAATAGCAGTAGCTCGAACATCATTACGACAAGCATCTCTAAGAGATCGATATTCGATAGGTTTTAAAATTTTAGGTAAATCATTTTTGTATTTGGGATGTTTGATATCGGAGGAAGGATTGGTGGTAATTAATCCTTCATTTTCGATAAAATTAAAAAAATTCTTAATAGAATTAAGTTTACGAGAAACGGATTTAGCGGTATAATCGTTTTTAATTAAATATTCTTTAAATTCGTTAATATGGGCTGGCTTGACCATATCAACTTCATTTATTTTGAGTTTGTTGACTAAAAAGGAAATCATTTGGTTAATATCACCTTTGTAGGCTACAATAGTATTAGTCGACTTTCCTTTTTGGGAAAGCGCAGTAGAAAACATATTTAATGAATTTTCTAATGATAAGTCAGCCATTGGCTTATAATAACATAATTTAGGATTAAACGCAAATGTTTATATTTAAAAAATTTTTAAGAACATCTATTAATACGGTTTTAATAATAACGATAATTTCCACTATAATTAACACAATTAAGCAATTTATTACTCTTAAGGAAGCACGGAATAAAAATATATATTTGTCCGAAGAATTGATTAATTTAGAGAAAGATAATAAAAATTTATTGAGAAAAATAGAATATGCGACTAGTAGTGCTTTTTTGGAACAACAATCAAGAATAATCTTGGGTCTGGGGACTAATGATGATTATTGGATTGAAGATAAAGTACAAGCAGAAGTTAATTTATATCCTGAAATAAAAAAGCAAGAAAAAGAAGCTAATATCCTTAAGTGGATAAAATTGTTTACGAATTAAAGAATCTGTGTTATTATTCGTGATAAGCGATTTGGCTTGACATGCGGGGTAGTGTACGGCTGCACGTGAGGCTCATAATCTCACAGACTAGGTTCAACTCCTAGCTCCGCAACAACGTAAAAATTTGATATTCAAATTTAACGTTGCTTCGCTTTCAAAATAAGCGAATCGTAATTTTGAAACAAAGGGGTCCTTATTAATTTAAGGGCTTTTTTGTTGTCACAATAGATCTATGGAGGCGAGTTTCAAGTTTTTTACGAGCATCACCAGCAATTTTGCCACCAAATTTGGCATCACTTTTTAATTTATCCATGCCTTTGGAATTTTCTGTTTTATGAATTTCTGTAGTTGCGCGCTCCCCTAACATCGAAAATATTAATTCTAAATCATCCATATTGTCCCGTAGATTTTCTCTATTTAAACCTTTTATCTTTTTGTATTCACTTGGGGTAACTCCAAAGGTAGCTTTGGAGATTTCGGCTGTCAAAATTTGATAATCTCGTTGGATCTTGGCACCCCTCTTTTGCCATTGATCGGTTAACTCATCACGAATGGCAATACCTCGCATGCGATTTTCTATCCAGCCATCGGAATAACCTTTTAGTTTATAAAGCATGCGAGTGCGACGCATACCTAGCTCTGGGTTTTCAATTTCTTGAACTCGTTCATAACCGACTTTGGCCAACCAACGCTTAAACGGTTCGGCCTTGGGTGAAGGAATGGATTGAATAATTCTAAATATGCCTTCGGTGTTGGCACAATTTATTTTTTGAGGACCGCCGAGAGTTTTTATTAAAAGGGGGGTGGCAATTTGCCCCCACCCTTTTAATAACTCAGGATCTCTACGTCTCATGTCTTTGATATATCCGTCAGGTTGAACGGAATCTGTCAACGCAGTAATTACATCAATAATTACAAACCACCATTCGTTTTTGTAAATAACTTTTCTAATTTTTTTATCTTTAAACAAAACAATTTTTGTATCATCCATATTTGTGTTCATAATTAATATTACCCGAATAAAAAACGAATGTAAAGGACTCTAGTACAACACACCGGGTTCAAAATGGAAACCGAACACTTGAAATAAAATCAGGTTATGGAAATACAACCCAATACACGAGGTAAAAGGGCTTTTTTGTTGGATTTTATATCCCTTTTTTGTAAATTCAGGACAAAGCTGTTATACGATTGATTTTATTTGGTATAATAGTGAGTACTTTTGGCAGGGTAGCTCAGCTGGTTAGAGCGTAGCATTCATAACGCTAAGGTCGCGGGTTCAAGTCCCGCCTCTGCTACTTGAAATACACTTTAAAATATTATAATTGGATGCATAGCTCAGCTGGTTAGAGCACCGATCTTATAAGTCGGGGGTCCATGGTTCGAGTCCATGT
>CAZSQT010000009.1:0-3165 GCA_964609295.1 uncultured Gammaproteobacteria bacterium
AGATAATGGTAATTTAAAATTTAATAGGGTAAAAGAATTTAAGGTAACAGATATTTCGAGTTTTGGATCTATGATTTCTACTGATTTTGATGGAGATGGCATAAAAGATATTGTTGCTGTGGGTAGATGGAATGGTGATTTTGTTGTTGTTAAAGGTAATAAAGATTCTAATTATGGTATTTCAGGATCTATTACTACCTCTGATGAATTAAATTTTGATATTACAGTAGCTAATTTTGACAATGTAGGTGGAGATGATTTTGTTATTTTTACACGAGATTCAGCATTAGTTTATCTTAACAAATGTACCCCAAGTGGAGCTAATACATGCAATACCTGTGAAGGTGAACAAGATAATAAGTCTAAGGGTGATGCTAATTGTGATGGCAAGATTGATTTAGCTGACTTTGAAGTTTGGAGAAGTGAATCTTTTGATATTAATGACGAGGATTATGATTGGAAAGCTGATTTTGATTGTAGTGATGAACTCCAAAAGCCTGATTTGGAAGATTTGGGTATTTGGATAAAAAATTATGGGATATAAAGAATGGATATTTAGAGAATTATTATTTTTATTGTTGTTATTATTGTTATTACCAAATTCTTTGATGGCAAATGAGCATGATATTAACATTGAAAATGAGAAAAAATGGTTAATTAGTCAACAGAGTATTAGTGGTGCTTTGGTAAAAAATAAGGAAGCTAGAGATATTTGGAGAGATGAAAAACTTTTAAAAATTGTTCCTTATTTTTCTAATTTAGCTTTAGAAAATTTACTTTTATTGGAAAATGAAACAAATGATTATGCGGTAGTAAAAAAATATTTATTGTGGTATTTGTCTTACCTAAATGTTGATGGTTCAATTAATGATTTTTATATATATACATTGTCTGATAAAAAAGAAAAAAACTCCTATGAAAGGGATAGTGTGGATAGTTATGGAGCTACTTTTTTGTCTTTGTTGAAGATTTATGTTGATGAATCTGGGGATAAGAAATTATTACTCGATAATAAAACAAAAATTAGGTTGGTAGAGGATTCTGTTTTAAATTTAATGGATGATGGTTTAACTTTTGCTAAGGCTGACTATTCTGTTAAATTTTTAATGGATAATACTGAGGTTTATAAAGGTTTTTTGGATTGTAGTTGGATAGAGAAAAATGTTTTTGAAGATAGTGAAAGGGCTATTTATTTTCAACAAAAAGCAGAAGAAGTTAAGCAAAGTATTTTAAAAAAAATGATTAAAGATGAATCATATTTTTGTGTAACTTTGGGTAGTTGTTCGTCAATAGATTTAAAAAATTTTTATCCTGATGCAGTGTCTCAGTTGTTTCCTATATATTATGAGATAATTGATAGTAAAAGTGATTTGGCAAAAAAAATTTGGAAGGATTTTAATTTAAATTTTCCTTATTGGTATAAAAAAGACAAACCAGAACTTGTTGATGATTTTTTTCCTTGGGTTTTTGTTGGTAGAGTTTCTTTAATTATGGGTGATATTCAAAAAGCTTTGTCTATGCTTGAGTCTGTTGAGGATTTATTTTTGACTAGTCATAATTATCCTTGGTATATAAAAGAGTCTGGTGATTATTTAGTTTTAGCTGATTCTTTGCGTAAAATAAATAAAGTAGTTATACCTTGCAATACTTGCCAAATTGGCGACAAGTCTTTAGGTGATGCTAACTGTGATGGGGAGATTGATTTAGCTGACTTTGAAATTTGGAGAAGTGAAAGTTTTGATATGGAGGATGCCAATTATGATTGGCAGGCTGATTTTAATTGTAGTGATGCTTTGACTGAACCTGATACTTTTGACTTTAATATTTGGAGAATAAATTATTTTGGTGTATAAATAATATATGAATAAAAAAGTTAAATCCCTAATTTTAATTCCTATTTTATTAGGTGTTTTAGCTTTAACTTTGACTTTGGTAAGACAGAGACAAGAGACAAGAAGGGGAGCAGCTGGTTTTGCGACAGCAACAGTTTTGTTAAATCCTGAATCAGTGGAGGTAAAGAAGGGGCAGACTTTTGATGTTGATGTGATGTTAAATACAGAAGCAACAGTTTCAGCTACTAGTTTAATTGTTTGCTATGACAATAAATTATCTTTAGAGTCGGAAGATGATTTGATTTCTTGGTCTAGTGAGGGTGGAAAGAAGTTATTGGTGGGTTTGATTGATAGGGAAAGCCAAAATGGTTTGATTTGTAAAGAAATAGTTTTGACTGGAAATACAACAGACGATAACTTACCAATTGGATTTTTTAAATTATTAAATATCAAGATGAAGGCGATAGCTGAAGGTGAAGCAAAATTTGAATTGATTAAAAATGATTCTGTTTTGGTAGGGGTAAATAATGAAAGTGAAAATAAAACTGTTGATATGGAGGGAGATGGGACAGTAGTTAATGTTGAGGTTATGCCAGAAGAAGATAGTCTTTTATTGATGTCTTATGATGTTTCTGCTCGAGAATTAGTAGCAGATGAGGAGATGAATTTGTTATTTTTTGCTGATACTGTAGGAGAAAAAACTTTGGATAAATTTGATTTTGAAATTTGTGTTCACAATAGTATGGATTTTGTAAAAAAGATTGATCAGGATTGTGAATATATAATAGAAAAAGATTCTTTATATCACCGAGATCTTAATTGTTTTAAAATTAGTGGTAGTTGTGTCAACAAATCTGGAAAGTTAAAAATAGCTGATTTGTATTTTAAGCCAAATGTATCGAGGACCGAAGCACCTTTTATCATTAATGATGATAATTGGTTTTTTGATGGTTTTGCTCCTCAATGGGTGTCTGGTTATGATAATGTTTTTGCAGTTAAGGTTGGTGGGGGTTTGGATTATTTGAGGTGTAATTTGTGTCAAATTGGTGACAAAAGTAAAGGTGATGCTAATTGTGATGGCAAGATTAATCTAGTTGATTTTGAAATTTGGAGAAGTGAAAGTTTTGATATTAATGACGAGGATTATGATTGGACAGCTGATTTTGATTGTAGTGATGAACTCCAAAAACCTAATTTAGTTGATTTTAGTATTTGGAAGGATAACTATTTATTAAATTAAACTACTTTTATTTATTAAATATATGTTTATAATTAAATTATGAATGGTGGTAAAAAGATTAAGTCTTTAATTTTAATTCCTGTTTTATTAGGT
>CAZSQT010000010.1:0-7280 GCA_964609295.1 uncultured Gammaproteobacteria bacterium
ATCAGTCCCTTCATTACCTTACTCCCATGTCCTATTTTCAATCATTACATGTTAAATTATTAAAAGGAGGAAGCGTTCACTAGGTATTGGACCAGGACAAATACTTGAAAAAAACGGCTAATTTTGCTATAATAAAGGTAGTTATTATCCCTTATTATTTTCCACCTAATCCATATTCTTATGTCAATAGAATCTAACAATACAACAGCCAAATTTAGTGTTGAAAAAAACGACTATCCAAATATATATTCTCACACCAAAAATCTTATTGAAGAAGCTTGGGATGAATGTTATAAAAATAATTTCCAAACAGGCTTAACTGATAACAAAAAAAGGACAGAGGAAATTATGACAAATTTGGAATCCCTACAAATATTCTTAGGAGAGGGTAATTCTTGTAGTTCCAAAATACCCAAAAAAAAACAAATCACATATATAGCCCAAAGTTGGCTTGAATTTGGAGGCAGTTTTGACAAAAAATTAAATAATTTCATTGAACAATCACTAGATAGTAACAACTTCCACTCTAATTTGTCAGAAATTTATTTAGATATCGCTCACACTTTAATCGAACAGAAAAATAGAAAACAAGCTCCTCACCCAAAAAATACTATATCTAAACAATTAAAATTAATTAAACAACTTTTATCCTCCCCTTATCTTGCCTTCCAATAAAATTAACTCCCACAAAAAACAAAAACACCCTGTTGACAAAATAAATGCTAATATAATCTCAATAACCAGTTTAAAATAAATAATCAATAATTATGGAACAAAATAACCCCTATATCCTCTCTTATAAAGAAATTAACTTAACAACAGGACAAGAAACTACAAACTATAAAAAAATTTTTCATCAAAATGGATCAGGTTTTTATTTTAACTTAGGTACCAACAACAATACCACCATTGAAGGTTTTTTGTCTCCTAATGATGAACACTTAATCTTCCAAAAAACAACCGAGCTACCTCCCGTTGAAAATAATGACCGCAAAATAGAAGAAACCAATCTTGCCCTATTACAAAAAATTACTCCCAAAAAAGGAAAATCGTTTTTCGCCGGTAAATATGAAGGAAATCCACACACAGCCATCGAAATAAGAATCAGAGCAAAAAACTAAAATACATATAGTGCCGAAGGAGGGAATCGAACCCCCATGGATTGCTCCATACGGTCCTAAACCGTACGTGTCTACCAATTTCACCACTTCGGCTTTTGGGTGGGTTGCGTGGGATTTGAACCCACGACCGATCGCTTAAGAGGCGATTGCTCTACCAACTGAGCTAGCAACCCTATGCAGGCTTGCCAGGAGTCGAACCTGGAAAAGCAGTTTTGGAGACTGCTGTGATACCATTTCACCACAAGCCTAAATATATCTTATATTAATAAACAACCCTATTTTATCAAAAAAATAACAATTAAACACATTTTCCAATCCTAATTTCTCGATACGTAACTTCCTGTTTCTGTATTAACAATAATTTCCTCATCTTTTTTGATAAACAAAGGAACCAAAATCGTCATTCCATTGTCCAAAACAGCATTTTTCATCGCATTAGTTGCCGTATCACCCTTAATTGAATTTTCCGCTTCAACCACCTTACAAACAATTGTCTTTGGCGGCATTACCCCGACTGCTTTTTCTTCATAAAATTTAATTCGATACAAATTACCTTCTTTTAGATAAACCTTATCGTCTCCCACAATTTCCTCAGGAACGCTATATTGATCAAAAGTTCTTGGCTCAATAAAAACATAGTTACTACCATCAAAATAAGAGTATTCAGCCTCTTGAGTTTCCACTAAAACTTCTTCGACTTTTTCCCCCGATTTATAGGTAAATTCAACTACTCGACCAGTAAAAAGATTTCTCAATTTAGTCCGATAAAAAGCACTGCCTTTACCCGGAGATACAAAGGAAATATCAATAATCATATTTGGTTCGTTTTGAAAAAGTATATACATACCTTTTCGAAATTGAGCGGTTGATATCATTGTCATATAAATCTGATTTTAACACAAAAAAATCCCAGAGCATGCTTTTTAGAGGAGCCACCCCGGGACCTAGGGGTATAATAGCAAAATATTATATATATGTCAAACTATATCTGGCCATTTTCCATTTCCCTGATAAATTGATTCACACCAAAAGCCCAAGAACCGTTAGAATGGGGACAATACTTTTGCATTATCAATTCAGGAGTATCCAAACCTTTATCAAAATATTCCCTCTTAAGGTAAGAAGCAAAACTATTCAAAGCCGTCTCATAATTTTCAAATTTTAGAGTTCCTCGTGCATGAATACCATAACCCCAACAATTATGAGAATCCTCTGGAATTTTTTTACACAAATTTGATTCCTGTTGAGCAATTGCCACAATCCAATAATATTCAAAATTATAAATTTCAGAAAGTTCAAAAATTAAATCAGAATAGGGGAGTAAAGGGCTCTTGTATTTTTCTAAATATCTTTTGATGATTAAAGGTCTAGCATCACCGCCACCCACAATTTCATCAACCAAAATAGCCTTGTCTTTAGTCTCATCATCAACAAAAGCCTCTTTCACCGCCAGCAAATTACTATTTCCCAAGGCATTAAAAGTAAAAATCTCACCCGTCCTAGCTTCACTTTTAGCTAAATATAAAACACCCACATAAGAAAAAACCAAAAAAAGAACCATCAAAACGGAACCAAAAAAAACTCTAGAAATGTTTAAAAATAATTTATTCATAAATAAACTGTCATTACATGTTATCATATAAATTAATATGACAACAACTAAACAAGATGAAATCAAAAAAACTTCAGATAAAACTTTTACCCTCAATCTAACTGCCAGTAAAGATTTTATCCAAGAAGAATATCAAAAAATTCTAAAAGAAATCAAAGAGAAATTTAAATCTCCAGGCTTTAGAGAAGGCAAAGCTCCTACTGACATTCTCGAAAAAAATGTCGATAAAGAAGAAATAATGAAAGAATTAATTCCCAAAGTTATCAGTAAAATATATAGTGATAAAATTCAACAATATGAATTAAAACCTATTATTCAACCAAAAGTTACTATCAAAACTACCCCCATTGATATTGATAAAGATTGGGAATTTGAAATTGTCGGCGCCGAAATTCCCGATGTCAAAATTGACCCCAAATATCAAGAAGAAATCAAAAAATTCAATCAAGAAAATAAAGAAAAAAACGAAAAACAACAAAACGGCATCATCGAAATTTTGTTAAAAAATACAGAAATTACCATACCCAGCGTTGTTATCGATCATGACTTGGAATATCAACTTAGCAAATTAGTTGATCAAGCCAATCAAGCCAATATTACTGTTGAAAAATATCTTTCTCAAAAAAATACTAATATAGAAGAATATCGTAAAGATTTAGTAACTAGGATAGAAAAAGAATGGAAAATTAATTTAATTATTGATGAAATTGGTAAAACTGCTAATATCAAAATTGAGCCCAAAGAAGTCCAAGACATAATTGCAAAAAATCCCAACCTTCAATCAAATATAAATCTAGTCTATTATTTACTTCAACAACAAAAAGTATTTGAATATCTCTCTAACCTATAATAAACAAAATAAAATACTAGAAAAGTATCTTATAATTTGATATAATTATTATATGGCAGGTGGCTTAATGCAAAAACAACAAAATACTAATAAAAAATACAAAAAGAACAGCGGTACTAGCAGTGAAATAATTAGCAATCTCTTTAGCAACGAACCGAAAAATAACAAAAAATCATTTAACGGTGTTTTGGAGCTCAACAAATCAATAAATCTTAATGACCAACCCCAAGAGCAAGAAAAAAACGAAATTGCTCAAAAAAATGCCGAATTTATCAAACAATTTTTTCATAATTTTAAAAAAGAACAAGAGGTCTTATACTCACAAAAAGAGCAAGAGATCAAAAAAGAACTATCTGAATTAAAAGAAGAAATTAAAAAACTAATCAAAAGTACTGAAAATGTCAAAAAAGATGTTGAAAATGCTATTGAGACTAACATTGTAGAATACACTGAATACCAAGTCAATTTTTTTACCAAACTAAAAAACTTTATTATTAACTTAAGAAAAAATATAGAAGAAGCTGATCTTTGGTTCGAATCTTGCAACAACAAAAAAAGAAAGAAAAATTGTTTTTGGAACAACAGTCAAAAAGGTAAAAATCAACAATACATGCAATCAGGTGAACATTCCGCTTCCCGTAGTGCTAACTAATCTGCTATAATCCCTATTAGTCTATTACTTAATTATTTGAGTCTATAGCTCAGTTGGCTAGAGCGCTTCGTTGACATCGAAGAGGTCAGAGGTTCAAGTCCTCTTAGACTCACTAAATTGTAAGCCGAAGTGGCGGAATTGGCAGACGCGCACGACTCAAAATCGTGTGGTGGCAACACCATGGGGGTTCGATTCCCTCCTTCGGCACAGCATTTGGGTTCGACCTGCCCCGCAACTGCGGGGTTCCCTCCTTCGGCACCAAGCATTGACCAGCACCGATATTTAAAGTAATCTTTGTCATGAATTTCTTTCGCTATGTTACCTTACTCATTATATTATTTTTCCTAGTCTGCCCCTCCAATATCAAAGCCTTAGACAAAATAAGCAATTTTCATTCTGATATTACCATAAATCAAGACACTTCAATTTCCATCAAAGAAACCATCCAATACACTACCGATCAACAAAAACACGGTATTTTTCGAACAATTCCTTTCAAATATGACAAATATACTGCCTCTATAAAAAATATTAGTGTTAACGCCCCATTTTCTAAAAGCACCAATAATGGTAACTTAGTTTTAAAAATAGGGGACCCTCAAAAAACTTTTTCTGGCAATAAAACATACGAAATAAGTTACACGATTCACAACACAATTTTGTCCAAAAACAAACCAGAATTATATCTTGATATTACCGGTGAATATTGGCAAATTCCTATCGAAAAATCTAGTGCTACTATTAAATCACCTTATGCCAAAATTATTTCTAGTAATTGCTATTCTGGGCCAATCAATAGTAATGATAATTTGTGTAAATTTGATTTACAAAACTTTTTTTACGACAAAACCATTACCCAAAATTCTAACTTTACTATTTACACTTCATTAGACCCCGACAATCAATTAATTTTTCCCATCAACTATAATTATCTCAAAACACCATTTGCCTTAATCCTGTCAATGTTTATAATCCTATTTTGGTATTTTAAAGGTCGAGATCAAATATTTATCTCTCCCAATGTTTTTGATACTGATATTTCTCAACCAAAAAAATTAAAACCGCTCTTCTATTATCAAAGAATTCCCTTTGTCTACGAACCTCTCAATCTTAGTCCAGGACTTGCTGGAACAATCATAGACAAAAAAACCAACAATCGCGATATTATCGCTGAAATTATTGATTTAGCTCGTCAAAAATATCTCAAAATTACCCTTATTCCCAAAAAAGGTATTTTTTCAAAAGAAGATTTTTTATTTGAACAATTAAAAAATAGCGACAATAAATTACCAAAACAACAAAAATATTTATTGGATAATATTTTTCAAAACAAAAAATCAATTAAACTATCAGCCCTCAAAAATACTTTTTATAAATATTTTAATCAATCAAAAACAATCATTAACGAAACTCTTGTAAAAGAAAAATATTTTTTCCACAACCCTCAAACAACAAAAATATTTTTAGTTATATTTTTAGTTATTATTAATATTTTTATAATAAATTTAAATACCCATGTTTTTGTTTTTAATTTTATTATTAGCCTATTTGTTTTAAAAAACTTTTCACAAAGAACAGCTCTTGGCTATAATTTGATGCTTCAAGCCAAAGGACTCCAAAAAACCATCAAATTAGGAAAATGGCGAGAAGAAATTAAAGAAAAAAACCTATTTATAGAAGAAATTCTACCTTTTGCTATTTCTCTTGGTGTCGTCAAAAAACTAGCCAAAGACATGGACAAATTAGGAGTTACTCCACCAGAATATTTCAATGGTTTTCTTCTAGCAAATCATAGTTTACAATCCAGCCTAAATTCCTTTTCCTCTAGTTTTAACGCTCAAGTCAATGCTGCTAGTGGCTCTCATTCGTCTAGCGGCGGAGGTTTTAGTGGTGGGGGATTTGGTGGCGGTGGTGGCGGCAGTTGGTAAATCTGCTAAAATAGCATATGTCTGAAAATAAAAAACTAATTCCTCTCCGTCATTCTTGCGAGCACGTCTTAATGCAAGCAATGCAACGACTTTATCCCAATAAATTTCTCATGGCCATGGGTCCATCAACTGACGAAGGTTTTTATTTTGACTTTGAACCACTCAACAACTTCAAAATTTCCGAAGAACATTTCCCTGAAATTGAGGCTGAAATGAGCAAAATTATTAAAGAAAATTTGCCTATAAATAGGGAAGAAATAAGTTTAGATGAAGCCAAAAAAATATTTAAAAATAATCCCTACAAACTAGATTGGTTAAAAAATATCGACCAGCCAATTATTTACAAAACAGGTGAAGAATTTATTGATTTATGTAGTGGTCCACACATCAAATCTACCGGTGAAATAGGAGCCTTCAAGCTATTATCTATTGCTGGTGCTTACTGGCATGGTGATGAAAAAAATAAAATGTTGACCAGGATTTATGGCACTGCTTTTGACACTCAAAAAGAATTAGATAAATATTTACACAATCTAGAAGAAGCTCGCAAGCGCGACCACCGCAACTTAGGCCCACAATTAGGTTTATTTTTCATTCATGAAACCGCTCCAGGTATGCCATATTGGTTACCCAAGGGCACTATTATTTACAATGAATTATTAAATTTTTGGCGTATTGAGCACAAAAAAAGAGGTTATCAAGAAACCATCACCCCTCTTCTCAACAAAAAAGAACTCTACCAAACTTCTGGGCACTGGGATCATTATCAAGAAAATATGTTTAAAAGCGAAATAAACGATAAAGAAATTTATTGTCTCAAACCGATGAATTGTCCTAATGCCATGATTCTTTTTGACCATGAAATCCGCAGTTACAAAGATTTACCTTTAAGACTTTCTGATTGCGATACCTTGCATCGTCACGAAAAATCAGGAGAACTCAACGGTCTTCTTAGGGTCCAAAAATTCAATCAAGATGATGCTCACATTTTTATTACTGAAGACCAAATTGCTGATGAATACAAAAAAATATTAGATATTTGTAAATTATTTTATTCCACCTTTGGTCTTGATTTTAAAATAAGATTGGGAACAAGACCAGAAGATTTTATGGGCGA
>CAZSQT010000011.1:0-6224 GCA_964609295.1 uncultured Gammaproteobacteria bacterium
AATTATGAATGGTGGTAAAAAGATTAAGTCTTTAATTTTAATTCCTGTTTTATTAGGTGTTTTAGCTTTGACTTTAACTTTAGTTAAGCAAAGACAAGAAACAAGGAGGGGGGCAGCAGGGACTTTGGGTTCAGCAACTTTGATGTTTGATAAAACTGATGTGGAAGTGAAGAAGGGGGGAGATTTTGATGTTTCCTTGGTGTTAGGAGTTAAGGCAAGAATTAGTGGTTCTACTTGGGTATTGTGTCATAGTCCTAAATTGTCTATTACAAAAGAGGATATTATCCCGATTAAAGGAGGTAATGAAGAGACTCCTTTTAGTATTTATCATTCTAATTTAGATGATAGAGATGGACAAAAATGTTTTTCTTTAACTTTGTTAGTTGAAAAACCTAGTGATTATTTAATTGGTAGTAATGAAGATACACAAGTAATTTCACTTTTTAAAATGAATTTTTTAGCTAATGAGACTGGAGAGGCTGAAATTAAGCTGATGTCTAATGACTCTGATTTGGTTGGTGAAAATACTGAATCTGACAACAAGAGAATTCAGTTAGTGGCAGATTCTTTGTCTCCGGTATCGGTTAAAATAACTTCTGATTCAGGTGATCCAGGTGATTCTAATTTTTGTAATTTATGTCTAGATAAAACGATAGAGGGGACAGATAGTAAAAAATATGGTGATGCTAATTGTGATGGTGAAATAACCAACTTGGATCTTTCTATCTTTTTTACTGAAAAATATGACATAGAAGATGAAGACCATAATTGGGAAGCTGATTTTAATTGTAGTGATGAGATTAGTAGACCAGATAATTTAGACTATGCTGTTTGGGTTAATAGTTGTTATGAAGAAGACAGATGTCCAAGCTTTTAAGTAGAAAGTTATGTTTTATTTTATTGTCTTGTTTTTTTTGTTTTGCGACTTTTAGGGTTCAAGCTGAAGAGGTGCTTGTAACTGATTATGTTAGTAGCGATTTACCTTCTCAGTGTTGGAATATGGGGACTGTTAGCGCTAGAAATTATGACAGAGTTTTGTTGGATTTAGACCAATGTGGTGTATCTACTGGAGATATTGATAATGATGGCATACATGATCTTGTTGCTATTGGTTTGATGAGTACTCTTCCTAATAAGACTAGTTTGTACAGAAATACGACTAGCGTTTATTATTCTTTTAGTGAGAGTGATAATTTTTTGAAAAACTATTCTACTTGTGATGATTTTTATGATACAACGGGAAGAAGGCGGGATAATTTTGTTTCTATTTATAATGATTGTTGGGATGAGAGAGGAAATTCTAAAGAAATTTGTAGTTTTACTCCTTTGGTTGGTGGGGTGATGACTGGCACTGTTGGTTCGTATCAAAGAGGTGATATTGAGATGACGGAAGTTTTACAGAGGGAAGGAATGAAATGTCCTATTCCCAAGGGGCCAATTGATTTATTTCAAAAACAAGGAACTAATGAAAAGATAAAATTAGGTGATACTGATTATATTTTGGGAACAAAAATGATTGATCGTGATGGTGATGGTATTCGTAATGAATCTTTGATAGGGATTAGAGGGACTAATAAAATTTATGGAGCTAGAATTCAAGAAGATGCTACTTCTATTTCGGCTGATATACCGACTTTTAATTATATAGGAAGTCAAGATGGAGACAAGAGATTGATTAGTGTTAATGCTTTTAATTATGGGGATTTTTATGGTGATGGAAAAAAAACGTTGGTGGCTATTTCTAGAGAAAATGATGATGGTAAGACAACCAATAAAGTTAATATTTCTAGTGGTGGAACTTCTTCTTATGAATTGGCAGGGATTAAGTATGTTTATCCGGAGCAAAAAGAAGGGGAATTATTAGTTTTTAGTGGAAATGAATTGTTGGATTGGGGCTGTGATTATGGTGAATATTTGGACATGAGACAATCAAATGACTCTTATTGTCGTCAAGTTGACCCTAGATATAATAGGGAAACAATCACTGATTTTACTGTACAGAGAGATATTTCTTATCATGTAGTGGCTAAGAGTGATATAAAGTATGAAGTAATGCAATCAGCGGTGGCAGTTGGTGATATTGACGGTGATGGTAAAGATGATGTATTAGTAGTAGGGGGTGCAGCTAAAGTTAAAAGATTGGTTTACCCAAAGGCTTTTAATATTAAAGATTTTGATTGCCGTATAGGTAATGGTTGCCGTAGACCTTCTTCAACTAGGACATTGTGCGACGATAAAGATATTTATGCTCAAGGCCAGAATAAGTGTCTTTCTTTTTCTGGTGATGTTAATACATATATGGCTCAGTTGGAAAAAAGTAGGGTTATTCCTCAATATTTACCTTGGATTACCAAAGGGATTGCAAAAGTATATTTAAATAAAACGGATGAATCTACTCGTGATTTGGTTTTTGATGAAAAACCAGAATTATTTGTAGATAATTATATTAGAGATGCTGTTATTTTGGATTATAACCATGATGGTTTGGGCGATTTGTTGACTTTATCGGTTGATGAGAGGAATAAAGATAGGGGTTGGTTAAATATTTTTATAAGCAAAGGACATGGTTATTTTAGGGAACCGATTAAGCGTAACATTGGCCAAGATTTAAGGACTTTTTTGATTGATAACTTGGATGGAAAAGGAGGGGAAGATCTTGTTTTTTTGAATGGGACTGGTTTAATTGAGGTTTGGCTTAATAGTTGCGACATTGATTCTGATAGCAATCCTCTTTTTAAAGATGGAAATGCAAATGGTGATAAATATATAGATTTGGTTGATTTTGAAATTTGGAGAGAGGTGTCTTTGGATGGAAATAATTCCATTACTAAGGCTGATTTTAATGGTAGTGGTAATGTCGATAATTTTGATTTTATTATTTGGAAAAATAGTTATTTTAAATCATTAGATAATTTGTTGAAAAAATAATGTTTACAGTATTTTTTTTGAGTTTTTTTTGGTTTTTTTTTGGTTTAAAACAGGTTGAGGCTATTACTTGTAGTTTGGAGTATGGTTGTTTGAGTTCTACAAATATGATTACTTGTGACTGTCCTTGGGTTACTGATGATGAGAAAAATATGTATTGTAAAGAATTGGGTTGTGAAGATACTAGGCCGATAGTTCCTGTTTGTTCCACTACTTTGGGTTGTTGGGATGAAGCCAATCAAAGAGTTGATTGTACTTGTCCTTGGGTTAGGACTTCTGAATCAGGTATTTTTTATGGTTTAAAAGAAAATATTAATTGTTTTACTCAAAGTTTGATGGGATATTGGGCACCTGTTTGTGAAATGCCAGATGATTTTCGTAAAAATTGTTCAACCACAAGTGGTTGTACTTTAATAAAAGATGGTTCTTTTGTGACTGAATGTCAATGTCCGAGAACAGGTGATGACACTTGGCATGAAAATCAGCGTTGTAATATTAGTTGTAATAGTAATATTGCAAGTCCTAAGCCTAATTATGTGGCTAAATGTAGTCAGATAAAGGGATGTTTTGATGAAAATACTCAAAAAGCTTCTTGTTTATGTTCTTATTTGGAAGGAAATGGTAAGGATAATAGTTTTTGTTTTGATTTAAATTGTGACAGTATTCCTGTTATTATTCCTGAGCCTGAGCCTGAATCTTGGTATTATTGTAAATTGTATCCTAGTGATGGTGAAATTTTACCTATTAATTCTAGTAAAACTACTCAATTGGATTGTGAAAATAATGTTAAGAGAATTCTTGATAAAGATAATATTGTATATGATAAATGTTTTAATGACAAGAAAGATTGTTTTAATTTAGAATTAAGAAATTATTATTATTGTGATGATGAGGGTAAAACAAAAGAAACGACAGAGAATTATTATAATTTAGAAACTTGTGCCTTGCATAAGGGGAGAAAGTGTTATGTTTCTAGTACTGACGCTGATTGTGAAAATAAAAAATGGTACCCATGTTGTTATATTTCCTACAAAATAAAGTTAGGTGAATCCTATAATACAAAGTTGGAGTGTGAATCAAATATTAAAGACAATAATGATTGTTCTGCTATTTGTGTTGATAAAGAAGATGATTGTAATAGTTCTTTACTTTCTTTGATGTATACTTGTAAAGATACTAGTTGTAATTTTTTTGGGAGATATTTTAGTGAAGCTAAGTGTACTAATAAATTAGTTGAGGATGTTAAAAATAAGGGTGAGCAACCAGGTTATTTTGATAAATGTTTTTCTGATAGTTCTTGTGATAATGAGTGTAAATATAACAAACCAGATTTAACCCCTATTCCTCCTGGTGATGTTATTTGGAAAGAATGTTTTTCGGTAAATTATTATAAATTTAAAGATTATGGCCTGGGAATGGGTAGTTTGTCTAATGCTATCTATAGCGTTGATGGTACCAATAGACCTTTTTATTTTTTGATGGGTCTTGATAAAGGTTCTGTCTCTTCTTTTAATCCTGTTTTGGCGGCGGTTGAAACAGGTATTAATGAGGTTGGTGAGGCTAATTTTATTTCCTCTGTTTTTCCTAGTTGGAAGGATTCTTTTTATTTGTCTAATTCTTTTTTAACTTATTACAAGAGTTATTCTTTAAAAAGAAGGCATAATATGCTAGTGGCAGGTTTAGTGAGACAAGCTAGCTTAAATGATGTTGCAAAATTGGAAATTTATTATGCTGTTGATGACCAAGAGAGTAATTTGATGAAGCCGTCTAATAAGTTGGTTTTAGATTTACCTAATGATTGTTTCTCTTTAAAAGAAGATAGTATTGATTGGGTGGGGAGTGATCAGGTGAGTAAATTAAAAAAAGGAGATGGAAAAATTGTTGAAGTAAAAAATAATTTAGATATCGATAAAGATGGTGAAGCTAACGAAATTATGATTAGTTTTCGTTGTAATAATGTTAATTATTATCGTTTTTTGAAATTTAATAAAAAAAATAATAAATTGGAAGAGTATAGGGGCCGTGAAGGATATAAAGAGTTTGATTTAAGTTTTTTTCAATGGAATAGTTATTATGAAAAAGAGGTATTGGGTAGAGTTTATGATGGAAAAAATAAGATTTGGGAAGATAAAGAAGTTTTAGATTATAATCAGAAAGTAAATGATTTGATGAATAGAACGGCAGTGGTTGGGGATTTGGGTACTGGCAAAGACAAGATAGTATATTTGCTGAGAGACAATAAAAAAGGTCATTATATTAGGATTAGAGATGCTTTTGATTCTTCAAATACCAATTTGCAGTATTTTAATTTAGATTGGATTATTAAACCTTATAGTTTTTATCATAAATCTTTTGATCATGTTATTTTAACTGATATATCTATTGTTGATGTAGATGGTGATGGCTTAAATGATATTTATGTTTCTGGTTATAAAAATAAAGGATTAAAAGATATTTGGGTTGATGGGGGAAAAACAATTAAAACACAAATTGGTGAATATGGTTACAGCGAGGGTTGGTCTACCGTTGGTTATGTTCTTTACAATAAAGGTTTCGATCAAAAACTTTATAATGTTAATTTTGAATATGATAAATGGCAAGACAATGGTTTAAGAAAATTAAATTATATTTATGATGATGAAAAAGGAAAAAATGTTTTGTCTCTAGACGGAAGTAGATTTGATGAATTAAAATTAATTAAGCATAATGTAGCTAATTTGCCTGATAAAAATGGTTATACTCGAATTGATATTGGTACTTGGGGAATGAAATTTCCCTCTGATTATTATGACTATGAACAGAAAAAGGTGGTGGAATATTTGAAAAATAATAATATTTATTATAGTGATGTTCGTAATTTACGAGTGGGAGCTTATGACAGGGGGACCGATGAGGTTAATGATTATGCTTTTGTAAGTAATGGAAGCTTGGTTGTGGTGACTAATAGATGCGAGGCTAGTTATATTTTACAAAGATTAAATCCTATTCCTTGCAAAACTTGCTCCAATAGTAATTTATTTACCAAGGGTGATGCCAATTGTGATGGTAAAGTGGATTTGATTGATTTTGAGATTTGGAGAAGCGAATATCTTGATATAAAGGATGATAATTATGGTTGGCAGGCTGATTTTAGTTGTAAAAGTAATCTTGCGAAACCTAATAGTTATGATTTTAGTATTTGGAAGAATAACTATTTATTGAATTAAACTACTTTTATTTATTAAATATATGTTTATAATTAAATTATGAATGGTGGTAAAAAGATTAAGTCTTTAATTTTAATTCCTGTTTTATTAGGT
>CAZSQT010000012.1:0-29303 GCA_964609295.1 uncultured Gammaproteobacteria bacterium
AGCTTTGGCTTGAGCAATTTTTTGAGCTCGGAGCTTTAAGTTTTTGTCTCTAATGGCTTTCTCGTCTATATGGGCAGGAATAATTGAATACTCTATTCCTAAAGAATCCATAATTATTTTTCTTGTTTTTGATTGTGAAGCGAGAATAATTTTGGTCATAGATATTGGTTTATTTAAAATATTTTTTATTTTTAATTTTATCAGGTAAAAGTGTTTCCTTGGTATACATATTATAATCTTTGCCGTAATCAAGGTCTTTTGTTAATTTACTAGTAGCATTACGGAGCTTAAGGGGAACGGGGAGATTGCCAAAATTTTCGACATCTTTTTGGGCGCTTCTAAGAGCATTGTATGAAGACCGATTTTTGGGTGATTTACAGAGATAGACGACACCGTGAGCTAAATTGATGGAGCATTCGGGATAACCAACTTGAGTAACGGCTTGAAAAACTTGATTGGCCAGCATAAGGGCGGAAGAGTTGGCAATACCGATATCTTCGGAGGCAAAAATTACCATACGACGGGCAATAAATTTGGGATCTTCACCACCGGCGATAAGACGAGCAAGATAATAAAGAGCGGCATCGATATTGCTAGCCCGCATTGATTTGATAAAGGCAGAAATAACGTTGTAGTGCTCCTCCCCTTTTTTGTCAAAACGAAGAAAGCTATTTTGAAGAGCTTGCTTGAGAGTATCGACAGTGATTTTGTCATAAAGAGTAAAGGCATTATCCATGATGGTAATGAGTTGACGGGCATCACCATTGGCCATTTTGATAAGCCAATCACGAGAAGCTTTGTTGATTTTTAAATCTCCCCCTACCCCCCTCTTTGATAAAGAGGATGAATTTTTGTTAGGATTTATTTTGACGATTGCTTTGTCGATAATATTGTTTAGATCTTTGTCATCGAGCTCTTTGAGAGTAAAGACGCGACAGCGGGAGAGGAGAGGTGAAATTATTTCAAAAGAGGGATTTTCGGTCGTGGCCCCGATGAGAGTCAATTCACCTGATTCGACATAGGGGAGCAAAAAGTCTTGTTGAGCTTTGTTGAAGCGATGGATTTCGTCGAGAAATAATATTTTTTTGATTAAGGGTCGCTTGTCAGCAATAATTTTTCGAATATCATCTTTGCCAGCAGAAACGGCAGATAATTCATGAATTTCAGCCCCAGAAGCATTAGCGATGATACGAGCGAGAGTGGTTTTGCCAACCCCTGGCGGACCCCAAAAAATCATTGAAAACAAAGTTTTGTTTTCAATCAAAATTCGAAGTGGCTTACCTTTTCCCACCAAATGTTCTTGGCCAAAAAAATCATCCAAATTTTCTGGGCGAAGTAGGGCAGCTAGAGGAATGTTATTATTAATCATAAACTATGTCTATTTTAACTCAATCTCTATGGCTTGATGAGGCGATAGTTGCCAATGTCGTCAAAAACTACGGTTTTTGGGAGATAATTAAAAATTTCTCTATCACTGATTTTCACCCTCCACTTTATTATTTGTTTATAAAATTATGGACAAATATCTTTGGTTATAGTGAAATTGCCCTGAGGTTCCCATCAATTATTTTCTTTTTGATTACAGTTTGGGTGGTTTATAAAATTAACAAAAAAGCATCTCTACTAGTTTTGCTCAATCCCCTCTTGATCCATTATGCCTTTGAAGCGCGAATGTATATGATGGTGGTGATGTTTTTGACCCTAGCTTTGTTTAACAAATTAAAAAATAGAAATTTTTTGTTTTATTTATTTTCTTGTTTGAGTGTCCTAACTTTTTATGGTTCTGTATTTTTTTTGTTTTGTCTAAGTTTTTGGAATTGGGGTATGATAGCGGGGATTTTGATTGTTTCCCCTCTTTTGTGGACACAATTAAGATATGCCACAGGGGCACTGGTTGATGTCAAAAACTGGGGTTTAACTTTGGGCAATGTTAATTTTAAAAATATTTTTTTGATTCCGATAAAATTTGTTACCGGCAGAATTGATTTTGAAAAATGGCAATTGCTACCAGTTTTGATTGTTTGGAGTGGAATATTGACTAAAAAGATAAAAAATAATTTTTGGCTTAAAATGATTTTTGGACCTTTGATTTTGGCTCTGATAGTTTCTCTCAAATTTCCAATGATGCAATATTTTCGTTTTGTGTACTTACTGATTCCTCTTTGTATATTGTTGGCAATGAATCTTAAAAAAACTTGGCAATACTTGTTAGTTGTTTTTATTTTTGTTTATTTTAGTTTTTTTACTATTTTTGATGAGAATAATTTTAAAGAAGATTGGAAAAATATGGCGGGAAATTTGGATAAAGAAATACCTGTTTATATAATTGGTAGTTTTGCTGACCCACTGACTTATTACAATCAAGAAGTAAAACATTTTGATATTAAAATATCTAAACCGAGTGAGGAAAAAATTACTTACATCCCCTATGGTGAAGCAATCCATGGGATAAATCATAGAGAAATATTGGAAGAATTGGGATATAAACAGATTGGGGAAAAATCTTATAGAAGCGTATCCTCAGAAATATGGTCACTTTGAAGACGCCAAAATTTGTTGTAAAGACTTTTGGAATTATTGACCAATTTGGTATGAGTGCCAGACTCGACGACTTTACCTTTGTTTAAAACCAATATTTTATCAACCCAAGCGATAGTGGATAGACGGTGGGCAATAATGATGGTAGTTTTGTTTTTGCAGGCGTATCTAAGAGATTGTCTAATTAGTTTTTCGGAGATTGAATCTAGTTGTGAAGTAGCTTCGTCAAACAAAATTATATCAGGGTTGGCAAGAATAACTCGAGCGATAGCCAAGCGTTGACGTTGACCGCCAGATAATTTGATACCTCTTTCACCGACAATGGTATTGTATTTTTGAGGTAAAGACATAATAAAATCGTGGAGATGAGCTGCTTTGCTGGCGGAGATAACTTGCTGTTTGCTCGCTCTGTTTTTGCTATAAGCGATGTTGTACATGATAGTATCGTTGAACAAAATTGGCTCTTGAGGAACAACCCCAATAAAAGATCTTAATTTTGATTTGGTATAGCGATTAATATTAATATCATCAAGTAAAATTTCACCTTGTTGAACATCATAGTAACGTAAGATTAATTTACTGATAGTGGTTTTGCCGACTCCAGATTTACCGACTAGGGCAATTGATTGTCCTGGCTTAATATTTAAAGAAAAATTGTTTAAAGCCTTGTTGTCGTTGTCTGGATAGGTGAAAGAAACATTTTTGAATTCTATTTTACCTTTGATATCTTTAACTCTAACCGGATGACTGGGGTCAGGTACCTGAATCTTTTCGTCAAAAATTTGAAAATATTTTTTTAAATCAATTGAAGAAATAAGGAGGTGGCGCATTTGATAAATTAATTCTAAGAGACGTGGAAAAAAAGAAGTGATATAGGTAACAACCATAATATAGTCACCGATAGTAATCATCCCTTGTTGAAATTGGACTAAGCCGAGAAATAGAATGGCAAAAATACTCAAATTACCAATAATGCCAGAACTAATGTTAATTGTGCGGAATGATTGGGTAAAAAGAAAAAAATGCTTAAACCAACCAAGGTGCAATCTGGAAAGTCTTTGGTGTTCCCATTTTTCTTTGGCAAAAAGTTTGACCGTGTCAAAATTGTTGAGATTGTCAATCAAAGTATCCATAATATGATCATCTTTGGCTAAAAAATTTTTTCGAATCTTGAGATTATTTTTGATTAATTTTTGACTAATGAAAAAACTAATAATCATTGAGACAAACAAAGCTAAGAGAAGATAAATATTAAGACGGACAAAAAAGAAAAACATCACCAAAAGGCTAATAAAAATATTACCGATGTGTCGGTGAAGGATAAAATGAGCATCAAAAAAAGCATTGTCGCCTCTTTTGACAGCTGAGATTAAAGAACCGGTTTTTTTGCTGATATGATAGGCAAAATCTAATTCGTTAATTTTTTTAAAAAAACTTAAACGAGCATCACGTGACGCATTTATCAACATTTTGTCGCCAAAAAAGCTACTAGCAACATCAGCAATAAGACTAACAAGGCGAACTAAAATATAAATTATAAATATGTTTAGCAAAAAAGTAGAATTGTTTTTGGGAATATTGTCGACAAAAAGTTTGAAAAAATAAGGTTGAATATTGCTCAAAATCGCAAAAATGACAAAGGTAACAAAAAAACCTAAAAAGGCAATCTTGTAACGCCACAAAAAAGAATAGTAAGTCTTAAAAGTTTTGACCATAAAGCAAGAAGAATTATACCCTATTTTCGGCTATTTGGCACAGGCTTGAATGAAGGCGAGAAAAAGTGGATGGGGTGAGAGGGGTCTGGAAATGTATTCGGGGTGAAATTGGGTGGCAACAAAAAATTTGTGTTTTGGTATTTCGATGGCTTCCATCAATTTACCGTCAGGAGAAACACCAGAAAAAATTAAACCAGCTTTTTCAAATTTTTCTTTATAATCAGTATTAAATTCGTAGCGATGACGATGGCGCTCATCGGTAATTAACTTGGATTTGTAAATACTAAAAAGTTTGGATTTTTCCAAAATTTTACATGGCCAAGCACCAAGACGAATGGTGCCACCATATTGCTTTTGAGCAAGATATTTTTTTTGATCGGGCATCACATGGACAATTGGATAAGGAGTGTTGGGGTCGGCTTCAGCAGTGTTGGCATCTTTGAGACCCAAGACATTGCGAGCAAACTCAATAGTAGCCATCTGCATCCCAAAGCAAAGACCCAAAAAAGGAATATTTTTGGTTCGAGTAATTTTTATGGCTTCTAGCTTTCCTTCAACGCCTCTTTTACCCCAGCCTTGAGGGACTAAAACACCGTCGAGTTTGACAATATCTTTTTTGCAAAAATTTTCGCAATCAATCCACTTGATATTTAAATCAATGTTTAAATCCCAAGAAGCATGCTTTAAGGCTTCAATAACAGAAACATAAGAGTCGGGTAATTTGAAGGCACCGGTGTTGAAATATTTGCCAATCATACCAATGGTGATTTGTTTCTTTTTTTTGCATTCTATCCTGCCGACTAAGTCTTTCCATTTTTTGATATAGTGATGTTTTTGAGCCGGAATATTTAAAAGTTTTAAACAAGTAGTTGCCAAATGATGATTTTGGTTGTGAAAATGAAGTGGAATCTTGTAAACAGTATCCATATCGGGATTGCTAAAAATTTGACGAGGAGGAATGTTGGAATATAAGCCTAATTTTTCTAATCTTTTTTTGTCAATATCAACACTACTACGAGCAATTAAAATATCTGGTTGGATACCAAGACTATTTAAAACATGAACGGAAGTTTGAGCTGGTTTGCTTTTAAGTTCACCTAGATGATTCATAAAAGGAAGATAGGTCACATGGACATGGATGACATCTTTGGGTTGTTTGAATTTTAAAATACGGGAAGCTTCAAAGAAAATACCATTTTTGTATTCACCGACAGTACCGCCAAATTCGATTAAAACGATATCGGCCTTGTTGGTAGTTCCGGCTAATTTGATTCTTCTAATTATTTCATCAGTAACATGAGGGATAACATCAACAGTCTCACCGCCATACTCAAAAGCTCTTTCTTTGCGAATGACTTCAGAATAAATTTGGCCAGCGGTAATATAATTTTCTTTTTTGAGATCTTGATTTAAAAATCTTTCATAGTGACCCAAATCTTCATCACATTCCATGCCATCATGAGTAACAAAAACTTCGCCGTGTTCTTGAGGTCGAAGGGTGCCAGCGTCAACATTAAAATACATATCAACTTTAACAGGAGTGACCTTGTATCCGCGAGATTTCAAAAGGAAGGCTAAAGAAGCAGTCGTAATCCCCTTACCCAAACCAGAAATAACACCACCGGAAATAAAAATAAATTTCATAAATTAAAGCCTAAACTCAATGTCTTTTTTGTTAAAGGAATGAATGGTGGTGAGCAGTCTGTATTTACCTTTGTTTTTGGTCAACAACATAGTATTGGTCTTGGCACCGCCACCAAAAAATTTGACACCTTCCAAAATATCGCTATCAGTAACACCAGTGGCACAAAAACAAATATTTTTACCAGAAGCTAATTCGCGATGAGTATAAAGTTTTTTGGGATCACCGCCCATCTTTTTTAATCTATTGACTTCATCATTGTTTTTGGGCCAAAACTTGGCTTGCATTTCGCCTTTGAGACAATTGATAGCGGCGGAAGTAATGACACCTTCGGGAGCAGCACCGATACCCATAACAGCATGAATACCAGAACCACGGAAACAAACAGCCACTCCGGGCATTAGGTCACCATCAGCGACAAGCTTAACTCTAGCGCCAGCTTGACGAACTCTTTCTATAATTTCTTCATTTCTTTCTCTATCCAAAATAACAATAACCAAATCTCTGATGTCTCGATGCAATGCCTTGGCTATAATTTCGACATTTTTTTCGGGGCTATTGTTTAAACTAACCTTGCCAGCACATTCAGCACCAACAATTAGTTTGTTCATATACATATCAGGGGCATGAAAAAGACCACCTTTCTCGGAAGCAGCCAAAACACAGATAGCATTATTACCAAAATTAGCGGTCGCATTGGTATTTTCAAGTGGATCAATGGCAATATCAATAGAAGGGCCTTTACCAGTGCCAACTTTTTCACCAATATACAACATTGGGGCTTCATCTCTCTCACCCTCACCAATGACAATACGACCATTAAAATCTATCTCATTAAAAGCTTTGCGGATAGCCTGAACCGCTTCATGATCGGCAGCCTCTTTGTCGCCAAGACCAACAGCCCGGCAAGCAGCCATGGCACCAATCTCTGTAACGGTGGCAAGAAATGTTTCGAGAAAATTTTCCATATGAAACATTGTAATACTTATTTGAAAAATATGCAAAGCTAAAGACTCATATAGTGTTTCTTTTTATCTTTAGGCAATTTTTCAAGACTATAACGCAACATTGTCCGAGGCATTTTGGAGCAAAATTTGTCTAAAAATTGGTACAAAATTGAAATATCTCGTTTGCCAATTTCACGCAACATCCAGCCAGTGGCTTTGTGAATCAAATCATGTTCGTCATTTAACAAAAGCTGGGCTATCTTGAGGGTATCTTTAAAATCTTGTTTTTTGATAAAAGCAAAAGTAGAGATTATGGCAATTCGACGATGCCAAAGATTGGGAGATTTGGCAAGATTGTAAAGTGGACGATGGCTTCTGTTTGATAAATAATTACCAATGATATGAGGAGCTGATAAATCAACTAAATCCCAATTATTAACAAAATTTATGTTTTTGATATAAAAATCATAAAATTTTGTTTGATCTTTTTTATCTTTGGATTTTTGATATTTGAAAATTAAAATTAGAAGAGAAATAAGACGATATTCATGAATTTTTTTGGTAATTAGTTTTTGGAGATCAGAAATATTGATATCTTGATATTTTTTGGCAATTTTTCTTTGGATAGGGACGGTTATCCCAAGAAAAATATCGCCATAGCCATATTGACCTTTGTCGGTTTTAAAAAACTTCTGCAAAATTAGGGCTTTACTTTTATTTCTTTCGCAATTGATATCTTTGATTAGATTATTGATTAGTCTCATATTTTTTGCCTTGTATAAAGAAGGTGTTTTAAATTATAATGGAGATAGTAGATTATGAAAAGATATAAAATAAAAGCCTTTTTATTGTGGCTAAAATATTTCAGAACGGGTAAATTGCATAAAGATTGGCTGTTTAGTTATGGTTGGCAATGGTTGAGAAAAACACCTAAAAATACCGAGGTTAGAGTAAATAAAATTTTTAACATTTATGATATTGCTAAGTTAAAAAAATATTTAAATGAGATAGCCAATTTTGACGATAAGTGGTTTTTAAAAATTTTTGAACCAGATAGTTTGGGTCTTGCGGCTTGGGAAATATCTTTGTTTTTGCATCGAATTGATATAAAAAATATTGATTTGAAGGGAAAAAGAATTTTGATTACAGAAGGAAGTGGTAGTAAATTAGCCGATTTGTTAGCCAAAAAAGGAGCTATCGTTACTGACTTAATTACTTTTGGAAAAGAAAATTGGAAATACGGTAAACACCGTAACAAAAATGTAAATACTATTGTCGGTGATTTAAGAAGCTTACCTTTTGAAGACAGTTATTTTGATATGGTGGTTTCCATAAGTTCTCTCCAGCTATTAGATGTCAAAGAGGATACTGGTTTTTATAACAAAAAGAATTTTTGGATTAGAAGTAAAAAAGCTATAAGAGAAATGACACGAGTCCTCAAAAACAAGGGTATTATTTATTTAACAACTGATTTTTATCTAGCATCTCAAAAAAAGGATAATTTATTTAGGACAAAAAACAAAACTATTAGATGCGCCTATATATGGGATAAATTACCAAAAATGGTAAGTTATATGAAAAAGTTGGGAATTAAAATTAAATTTAATATCAAAATGCAAGAAAATAGATTAAAAGTGAGAAGTTCAAAGTCTAATTTTAGGGGGCGTTATTTTACAACGGCAGCTTTTATGGGAAAAATAAAAAAAACTAAAAAACACTAGACCAATCGTTATATTTTTTTTCTAAAATTTTGGTAATTTGCTTGGGATTTTTGCCTAGGTATTTTTGAGCGGAAAAAGGAAGACTAAAACGAATTTTTAGTTTGGGTAAAAATTTGTGTAAAAACGGTAAGGTACGTAATATATCCCAAGATGATGTGCCTTTGATATAAACATTTATCAGACAAATATCTTGATTTTTTTTGATTTTGGAGACGATAAAACCGATGCCATTAAACCAACGACCTTTTTGAGTCCTTAGGCCTTGTGGGCAAACCAATAAAATTCCGCCATCATTAACTTTTTTAGCCGCCAAATCGATGCTTTTACGATTGTAGTCATGAGCTTCTTTGATTGTTTTTTGGGCTGGAGTAAAGAAAAAAAGACGACCAAAATCAATTTTTTTGGGAGGCAGATTGTCTGGCCCGTGATGTTGAATATGAACTGGAATAAGGTTTTTGTCTAAACTAGGAATTAAACCGAGACAAGAATCAGTGATGAGTAAAAAAATATCTTGACGCTTGGGTAGCTGAGTAAGAGCCAAAAGAAACTCAATGTAATGAGGATGATTAATTATCAAGATACAAGGCTTGGTCTGGAGAGTTTTTAAAGTAGATAATGGTAGGTCAACTTGATGGGGAATAATGTTTTTCTTTTTTAAAAAAAACTTGATTGCTTGAAGACCATTTTTGCGAGCCTTTTTTTCGAGAGGAGCAAATATTTTTTTTAGATAAGTGGGGTGTTGAACATGACTACTCATTAATTTTTGGGGTCTAATATCATAATAATTTTATTATTTTTGTCAGGAGAAGTTATAGGCTGAAAACCAAATTTGGTATAAAGCTTAACAGCAGCATTATTATCAGCGGAACATTCTAGCCAAGTATTTTTGGGTTGATAATTTTTGAAAGCATAATCCATAAAATTAAAAGATAAACCTTTTCCCCTAGCCTTGGGATAAATACGAATAGCAAAAGTAGTATCATGAGAATAATTGTCGACGGGAATCGGCTTGGAACCAAACCAAATAATGCCAACTAAATCTTTACCGTCGGTGGCAATATAGATAGTACGCCCCTTGGCAAACCACTCATCAAAAGATTTTTGATTAGCAAAACGAGTGTGATCAGAAGTGTATTTGAAGATAGGAATATCTTTTGGGTCATTAGAATATTTGATAAGTTGCTTAATATGATTAGTCGAGATTCCTTTGCGAAAAGTAAAAGCCATATAGGTTTATTGTAATCAATTTGCATAAAAAAATATACTAGTGTAAACTTTTGCTAATATGAGTCTAAATTCTAAAAGGCAGTTAGTTGCCACCAACGATCTTTTTAAAAAAGCTCTTGAGGGAAAGTACGCCATAGGAGCTTACAATGTCAATAATATGGAATTGCTTCAAGCAATTGTTGAAGCAGGAGAAGAAATGAAAGCACCTTTAATTTTGCAGGTTTCGGCAGGAGCAAGAAAATATGCCAATCAAGAATATTTAATCAAATTAGTGGAAGCAGCCTTAAATACATCAACAATTCCAATCGCCCTACACCTTGATCATGGTGAAGATTTTGAAATTTGTAAAGCCTGTATCGATGGTGGTTTTTCGTCAGTAATGATTGATGGCTCAAAACATCCTTTTGAAGAAAATGTGAGATTGACCAAAGAAGTGGTTGATTACGCTCATCAAAAAGGGATTTCGGTTGAGGCTGAACTGGGTAAATTGGCAGGAGTTGAAGATAATATTTCTGTTAGTGAAAAAGATGCTATTTATACTAATCCTCAAGAAGCTAAAGAATTTATCGAAAGAACAGGTTGTGACTCTTTGGCGGTAGCAATCGGAACTAGTCATGGAGCTTACAAATTTAAGGGTGAACCCAAATTAGATTTTGAAAGATTAAAAGAGATTCAAGAAGCAGTGGGAACTGACTATCCATTGGTTTTGCATGGCTCTTCTAGTGTCCCCAAGCATTTGGTGGAAATCTGTAATCAATATGGGGCAGAAATTCCTACTGATGCCCAAGGAGTCCCAGAATATATGTTTGAGACAGCGAGAGGAATGGGGGTCGCCAAGATAAATATTGATACCGATTTGAGATTGGCTTTGACTGGAGCTATCAGAAAACATTTTGCTGAAAATCCGGCTGATTTTGATCCAAGAAAATATTTAGGACCAGCCAGAGAAGCAGTAAAAGAATTAGTCAAACACAAAATTAAGGTTTTGGGAACTGACGGGAAGGCTTAAAAAACAAAGTTGCCAAATAGGTACTTAGAGGAACAGCCAAAATTAGACAGATACTACCAACAAGGGTGCGGATAATTTCTTCGGCGATAATTTCATTGTTAACAATTAAAGAGAAAGGCTGAGGATTGTTCATAAAAAGAAGTAATAACGGCATGGCAGCACCAGTATAGACAAGGATTAGGGTGTTTATCATTGAGGCAATGTGATCTTGTCCAATGCTCATCGCTTGCTTGTAGAGTTGAATTTTGGTGTATTTGGGGTTGGCAATTTGAAGTTTTTCGACAATGGCGACTTGGGAAATAGTAACATCATCCAAAACACCCAAAACCCCGATAATAATACCAGCGATTAGAATGTTTTTCATATCTAAAAAACCATAACGAATGGCTTGGAGAAAACCAGCTTCATCACTGGTAAAACCAGACAATCGGCTAATTTTGACAAAAAATGTGGAGAGGAAACCAGTTAAAAGTAGGGTGATGATAGTACTGATGAGAGCCACGGTGGTTTTTTTGTTTAAGCCGTGAGAAAGATAAAAAGCAACAGGAATAATAATAAGAGAAGATAAAAAAATGACAAGGATAGGATTATAACCATTGTAAATATAAGGGATGATAACTTTGAAAATAATTAAAAAGGTAAAAGCCATAGAAAGCAAAGAAGTAAATCCTTTAATTTTGGCAATAAAAATAGTTAGAGCAATAAAAATAATAAACAAAAGAATGAGTTTATCTTGACGGAGAAAGTCTATAATTTGGTATTCTACTTGATCATTGTAATTGAAAAGTGTTTCTTGATTGATTAAAACTTTATCATTTAGTCGATAAATAATTGGGTTAGTAGAAGGAAAAAGACCGTTTTCGATAACAACTTGTTTATCTTCTCCATCTTTGGTGTCTAATTGAACTTCCAATTTTTGATAGGTAACATCGACACCATCATAATCAATTACTTTTTCTTCTAAAATATTGGATATCTTCCCTTCTAGCATTTCGCCAGCTCGAACCAAGGAAGGAGTAAAAAGGAAAATAAGGAAAGTAAAAAAGAAAATAATTTTTTTAATCATCTAGACTATTTTAGCTTAAATTTTAGATTTTTTTAAATGATATAAAATATTTAAAAAGTATTTGAATAAATTTGTTACGGTATAATAAGGGATAATGAATTGGATAATAATACACGGTGGAGGTAGTGGTTCTAGACTTGGTAAAAAAACTAATAAAGTTTTTTTGAAAATTAACAGAAGACCGATAATTTATTGGGCAATTAAAAAAGCACAGGAGTGTGCACATATAGATAAAATTGTTGTGAGTGTTGCCAAAAATAAATTTAAAATAATAAAAAATTTTGGATTTGATAAAGTTTGTCTGATAATTGAGCCAGATGTTTCAAGACAAGCGACAACTGCAAAAATAATTTCACAATTAAGCGCCAATGATAATGATTTGGTTGGAGTACACAATGCAGCCAACCCCTTAGTAAGTAATAATGAATTAATTGAAGTTTATAAAGCAGCACAAAAATATAAATCGGCGCTTTTGGCAATACGGGCAATTGACACTATCAAAATAGTAGATAAAAATAGATTTGTCGCTGATTCCCCTCTTAGGGACCATTGTTTTTCAGCGCAAACACCACAAGTAGCTAAATATAAATATTTGAAAAAAGCTTTTAAAAAAGCAAAAGATGATAAATTTGAAGGAACAGATGATAGCCAATTAATCGCTAGAATAGGAATAAAACCAAAAATTGTAGAATGTTCAAAAAATAATTTTAAAATTACTTATTTGGAGGATTTGCAAAAAGCAAAAAAAATAATATGAATTTAGTCGGAATAGGACAAGACAGTCATAGATTTGTAAAAGATAAAAATACAAAAGATTTGATTTTGGGAGGAATTAAAATTGATTTTGATTGTGGATTAGAAGGAAATTCTGATGCTGATGTAATTATCCATTCACTTTGTAATGCAATTAGTAGTGCTATTGGGGGTGATTCCATTTCGACTTGGAGTGATGATATGTGTCTTAACAAAGGTATAAAAGACAGTAGGATGTATTTAAAAGTTGTCTTGGATAAAATGAAACAATTAAATCTAGGGGTGACTAATATATCGATTGCGGTAGAGGCAAAGAAACCCTTTGTTAAAACAGAAGATATAAAAAAGATGAAAGATGTTTTGGCAAAATTGTTGGAAATTAAAACAACCAGGGTGGGGATTACTTTTACATCTGGTGAAGGATTAACAGCTTTTGGACGAGGTGAAGGAATACAAGTTTTTTGTATGGTTAACCTAATATCTAATGAAAATTAAAGCTTACGCAAAATTAAATTTAAGTTTAAATTTGTTACCAGATAAGCTTAAAAATGGTTTATATCCGGTAAAATTTATAAATTGCCAAATTGATTTATGTGATTTTTTGGAAATAAAAAAAGCAAAAACTTTTCCACTGGAACCCGATAATTTGATTCATAAAGCGGCAAAATTGTTGGGAGTAGGAGCAGAAGTAAAATTAAAAAAAAATATTCCAATGTTGGGAGGATTGGCAGGTGGGAGTAGTGATGGAGCTCAAACTCTGAAAACATTAATCAAGTTATATAAATTAAAAGTTGACGAAAAACAATTAAATGAATATGCTAACAAGCTGGGAAAGGATGTATGTTATTGCATAAAAGGTGGACTTTGTGAAGTTAGTGGTGATGGGAGTAAGGTAAAAAAAATAAATTATAAATTGCCAAAACTTTTTTTGATTATCGTGTATCCTAAGGCGATTAAACCATCAACTGGATATATGTATCAAAACTTGGATAATAAAAAGATTGGTAAAAATTTGGATAAATTTAAAAAAATTAAATTAGCGATAAAAAATAATCCGCCAGTTGGCGAAAAAAAAGAAATAATAAAAAATTTATTTAATGATTTTGAAGAGTTAGCATTAGAAAAATTTGAAGAATTAAAAATAATTAAAAAAGATTTAGAAAAAAATGGAGCTGATAAAGCAATGCTTTTGGGTTCAGGATTGGGAATGGCTGGATTTTTTGAAAATAAGAGTAAGAGAGATGAGGCTTGGAGCAGATTGAAAGATAAATATAGTCAAATATTCAAAACGGAAACTCGATAATTATTACCAGTGAAGATAAGTTTGTTTTACTTTTAAAAAAAGTATGATAAGTTTGTTTAGTATGCAAATTGATCCACAAAAACAGGAAAAAGAAATCTTAATCAAGTTAATTCAACCTCAAGATAAAATAGTACTAGAAATTGGCTGTGGAGAAGGGAGGACAAGTCTTTTACTAGCTAAATTAAGTGATTATTATATAGCCATTGATTCTGATGAAAAAGCAATTACAAAAGCTAGGAGTAAAATAACCCAAGATTTAGGACAAAAAATAGAATTTAAGGTTCAAAAATCAATTCAAACTGGGTTGAGTGATAAAAGTGTTGATATTGTTTTAATGCTTTTATGTTTTCATGAAATTACTTTTGATGAGCAGTGTCCTACTTTGGTCGAAGCATATCGAGTTCTTAAAAAAGGAGGTAAATTAATTATTATTGATCCAGAAGAAAATCCTACTAATTCTGTTCAAGCACTTTATAATTTAGTTTATTCTTACAGAAATTTTGATCATTCTAAAATAGTTTCTCATTCAAAATCAATCTTAGCTGATTTTATTAGAAAACAAAAAATAAATTCAATAAAAAAAATGGAATACTCTCTTTGGTGGAAATTTGATAGTTATGATGATTTGATTAGTTTTATGATTAAAGACAACCCTGAAATTCAATGGAATCAATCTAATAAACAAAAATTACAAAGTGATATAAAAAAATTTTCTCTTAATATCGAAGATAAGATGGAAGTGATTATTCTGAATAAATAATGTATAATATTGAGTATTATAAGTTTAAAAAAACAAAATAATGAATGAAAATGGTGTAGAGTCTAGTAGTTATTCTTATGTAGAAAGTTATAGAATGGCTCTTGGTCGCTCAGTATCTCATGTAATTAATGGAGAAGAATATGTTTCTCCGCCAATTGATAAAGGAGAAATTGTTTCTGATTTAAATAAATCTTTAGATATGATAGGTTCAGAAAATCTGAATGATACCTTAGAAGCAACTTTTGATTGGGTTATTAGAAACACAAAACTATTTTGTGGAGAAAAAGATAGTCAAGGTCGACAAATATCGGATGAGGAGAAAAAAGAGATTAAGGATAGCAAAAATGAATTAATTGATATTATGAACAATTTTATTGATCCTGGAAAGGATGAGACACTGATTATTCCTAATTCTTTGAAAACTGTCTTTGATGAGACAAAAACGATTGATCAAAGAAGAGTTGTACAAGACACATGGAGAAGTATTGAGGTAGCTAGACAGTGTCATGTTTGTGAACAAACTGGCAAACCAGAAGTAGGAGGGTTAATCCACCTATCATCTGTTATTTTATCGTCGTACTTAAAGAAGGGCTCTGATTTTGCAAAAAAATGGCAAGCAGATTATGGTGAGGATTCTGTAGTTGAGGCAGCTAATTTTGGTATTGTTGGGGCTGTCGATGCCATCATCGCAGTAACCAGAGATAATAAGGAAAAATATCCTGTTTTGGATAAGTTTTTTTCTTCTAAATTGGATATAGATGGTGAGCAATATAATTATTACGATTTCGTTGATTATATAAAATAATTTTTGTGATAAATTCACCATAAATTTTCTAGTTAGGACAATTGAAAAAGCAATGCTTTTGGGATTAGGATTAGGAATGGCTGGATTTTTTGAAAATAAGAGTAAACGAGACGAAGCTTGGGCTATATTAAAAAATAAATATAAGCAGATATTCAAAACAAATACTTTATAACCTAGTTTATGGTATAATTGTCTAGTAGAGGATAGCTCAGTAAAGAAGAGAAGGGTCGCTACAGTTAAAAGTTTGCATAAAAAAAATGGCAAAAAAATTATATGTCGGCGGCCTCTCATATCAGACTACCGATGAAACTTTAGGAGCAGGATTTGCTCAAGCTGGAACAGTTGTTTCAGCAATAGTTATTAAAGACAAATTTTCCGGAAGATCCAAAGGTTTTGGATTTGTGGAAATGTCAACCGATGAAGAAGCAGCAGCAGCTATCGAAATGTTTAACGGTAAACCCTTTGATGGAAGAGATGTCACTGTTAACGAAGCCAAGCCTATGACCGACAGACCTCCTCGCAGAGATTTTGGCGGAAATAGAGGTTTTGGTGGAGATAGAAGAGGTGGCGGTGGTTTTAACCGCGGTGGACAAGGCGGATACTAAAAATCTGTTTCTTTAAACTCTTTAAACCCCCTGGAAACAGGGGGTTTTTGGTGGAAAAATTTAATTTAATTTTTTTAAAAAATGATACAATAAATATGTGATAGCAAAAATAAATCACAATATATGTGATAATTCGCCTCAATGTGGTGCTATAAGTGTTTGTCCTGTAAAAGCAGTTTCTTGGAATGCCCAGGAAGGTCTTCATATCGATTCTACTAAGTGTATAGGTTGTGGATTGTGTGTAGCTGAATGTCCTGTCGGAGCAATTAGTGTGAATAATGAAGAAGAAATTAAAAAAGATCCACAAAAAATTGCTCAATTATTTGTGGAAAGATATGGTGCCGAGGCAATTGATAAAAAAATAATAATTAAGGAAAGTGAATTTCACAAATTAATTAAAACAATAAATGGTTTACTGGTTGCTGAATTTTTTAATGATGATTCAATTCAATGTTTGGTAAAATCAATACCTATTTCTGAATTGTTTAAAAATTTTAAATTTTATAAGGTTGAAGCAAAAACAGAAAGTGAAAATTTACCTATGATGATGATTTATAAGGATGGAGCATTACTTGGTAAAATCAGTGGAATATATGATGTTTCAAAAAAAGAAGAATTAATAAATAAAATTAAAAAAATACTTAATGAATAAAATATATTTTGATAATGCAGCAACAACTCAAATATCAACAGAGGTACTAAGAGAAATGATGCCGTATCTTACATTGAGGTATGGTAATCCTAGTGCAACTCATTACAAAGGGCAAGAGGTTATGTCAGTAGTTATTGAAGCGCGTCAAAAAATTGCTGATTTTTTGGGTGTTAACAGTGAAGAGATATACTTTACTGGTTCAGCAACTGAAAGTGACAATTTGGCAATATTGGGAATTGTAAGACAATTTAGGGAAGATAATCCAAATAAAATACCACATATAATTACTACAAACATCGAACACAGTGCAGTATTGAATCCTTGTCAAGAATTAGAAAAAGAAGGAGTTGAGGTTAGTTATATTAATGTTGAAAAAAATGGAATAGTTGATCTTGAAAAATTAAAAAAAATAATTAAAGAAAATACTATTTTAATTTCGAGAATGTATGCCAATAACGAGATTGGGACAATACAACCAATAAGCGAAATTGGAAAATTTATTAAAGAACATAAAAAAGATAAAATATACCCTCTGTTTCATACCGACGCAGTTCAAGCATTAAATTATTTAGATTGTAATGTTAATAATTTGGGAGTGGATTTATTAACATTAAGCGGACATAAAATTTATGGACCGAAAGGAATTGGAGCTTTATATCTTAAAAATGGCATTAAAATAAAACCACTATTTTTTGGTGGTGGACAAGAAAAAAAAATAAGACCAGGAACTGAAAATGTTGCAGGAATTGTTGGTCTTGGTAAGGCAGTAAGTGAAATAAAAAAACATAACATACAAAAAATAGAAAAAATGAGAGATAAAATTATAAATGGAATATTGGATAAATTTCCTAATGCGACAATTAATGGTTCTCTTGAGAAGAGACTGCCGAACAATATTAATTTTAGTTTCTCAAGCTTAAGCGGTAAAAATTTAGTATTATTAATGGATAAACAAGGGATTGCAATATCGGCTGGTTCCGCTTGCCACACTCACTCACCAAATCCATCACATGTTTTGAAAGCTATTGGCCTTTCTGATGATTTAGCTTTTTCTTCTATAAGAATTACACTTGGTATCTATAATACAGAGGAAGAAGTGGTTTTTTTCTTAGAAAAAATGGTAGAAATAATAAACTCGATTTAATTTTTTATATTTTTTAATTTAACAAAACCACATAGAGATTGAGAATTGAGGCAAAGGATATCCAGGCGAGATAGGGATAAAGAAGATAAGCAGCGAGTTTGTCTATCTTGATAAATTGCTTAATAGTAAAGATTAGGACAACAATAAGGGCTAAAATATCGATGTAAGCCAAAAGTGGTTGATGAAGGTAAAAGAAAGAAAAGGACCAAAAGAAATTTAAAAATAATTGCAAAATAAAAATCTTGGGAAATTTATCTTTTTTCCAGACTAAATAAAGAGAGATGGCCATCATGATGAATAAAATAGTCCAGACGGGAGCAAAAAGCCCATTGGGTGGATTGAAAGGGGCTTTGTTAATAGTCTGATACCAACCTTGAATAGCAGGGGTGGTCACAGAGGAGCCGAGGGTGGCAACTAAAAAGGTAAGGATAAAAGAAGTGATTAGTTTTATCATAATTAAACTTTAGCATATTTTAATTTTATTTGTTTATAGATTTCGCCAACAAAAACAACTAAAGAAGAAAGGGCAATAATAATTCCAAATTCACTTAGGCTAAGATGGCCAAATTTAAAAACATTTTGTAAAAAGGGATTGTAAATTACAAAAGCTTGTAAAATTAAAGAGATAATAACAGAGTAAATCACAGATTTATTGCTAAAAAAGCCAATTTTAAAAACTGAAAGTTCAAGTGAACGCATATTAAAAAGATTAAAAACTTGACACATGGCCATCACGGTAAAGGCGCCTGTTCGGGCTTTATCAAGACCAAAAGGAAGCATGTATTTGTAAACTAATAATGTAAGAATAGTCATACTTAAGACAATAACTGACATAAAGGGAACCATATTACGACAAAGAATATTTTCGTCTTTTTTGTTTGGTTTTTGATTTAAAACAAAACCATGATTTTTTTCGATAGCTAAGGGTATATTGGTAACACCATCAGTTACTAAATTTAACCAGAGAAGCTGAGAGGCAGTTAATGGTAGAGGTAAACCCATCAACATGGAAATAATAATACTGACATCTTCGGCAAAGCTGGTAGTAATAAGAAAGGCACTGGACTGCTTGGTGTTTTTGAAAACTACCCTACCCTCCTCAATGGCATTGACCAGTGAAGCAAAATTATCATCAGTCAAAACAATATCACTTGATTCTCTGGCTACATCAGTCCCTTTAAGCCCCATAGAGATACCAATATCAGCTTTTTTGAGAGCTAGAGCATCATTAACCCCATCACCGGTCATCGCCACACAGTGGCCCTTTTTTTGTAAAACTTCTAAAATATCTAATTTCATCTTGGGAGTCAAACGAGCAAAAACAGAAACATTTTCAATCATTTCTTCAAATTTATCTTGAGGGAGAGCAAATAATTCTTCACCAGTTAAGGCTTCTGGATAATTATTATTTTGCTGATTTGTATCGATTATTCCTATTTCTTTGGCAATAGCGATAGCAGTGCCTTTAAAATCACCCGTTTTCATAATAATACGAATGCCGGCATTTTTGGCTTTAAAAATAGCATCTTTAACCCCTACTCTTGGTGGATCACTCATGGCAACTAGACCAATAAAAATCATATTGCTGGGTTTTTTTAGATTATCTTTTTGTTCATATTTTTTGTAAGCCAAACCAATTATCCTCATCCCTTTTTGAGACAACTCATCTATTTGAGAAGATAAATGTGAATGATAATTTTTATTATTTTTTTTGATTTGTTTTCCCTCAAGATGGTGAGAACAAATTTTGAAAACATCTTCGGGGGCACCACTAACAAAGGTTTCTTTTTTACCATTAAAACTACTGATAACTTTTTTGTATCTTAATTCTTGATCAAAAGGTAGTTCATCGATAATTTTGAGAGATTCATGATTACGGCTAAAACCAGCCTTGTAAGCCAAAACAGTAAGGGCTCCTTCGGTAGGATCTCCTTTGATTTCATAATTGTTTTTGTTGTTAAGATTAACCAATCTAGCATGATTACAAATTGCAGAAGCTTTGATAATTTTGGATAAATCAAAAAAATTTTGAGTTTTGATTTTTTTATTTTTGATAGAAAAATTACCACGAGGAATCCAGCCAATGCCACTGACATCAACATGATAATTTGGAAAAGCAATTTCTTTGATGGTCATTGTGTTTTGGGTTAAAGTTCCAGTTTTGTCAGTAGCAATAACATCAGTAACACTGAGGGTTTCGGTGGCTGGTAATGATTTTATTAAAGCCTTTTTTTTGGCCATACGATTAGCCCCGACTGCCAAGACAATAACTAAAATAGCAGGTAAACCTTCTGGAATACCAGAAACTAAAGAAGCAGTAGAAAAAATAAAAATCTCACCAAGAGGATAATTATATTTAAAATAACCAATCAAAAAAGTAATCAGGGCACCTAGGAGGGCAAGGATACCCATCTGCTTGGCGACGATATCAGTCTTTTTTTCAAAATGACTTCTACCTCGCTTAATACTTTCGATACCTTTGGCAATAACTCCTAAAAAAGTTTTAGCTCCAGTAGAAGTAACAACGAACATAGCTTGACCAGTGGTACAAAAAGTTCCCATCCAAACCATATTTGATCTATCGCTTGAAGAAACTTTGAGAGGTAAAATATCAGTATTTTTTTCGACTGGAAATGATTCTCCAGTTAAACTTGACTCAATAACTTTAAAGTTTTTGCAAGATATTAATCGACCATCGGCAGGAATGCGATTCCCTTCTTCTAAAACAACGATATCACCAGGAACTAAATCGGAAGTAAAAATTTCAAATTGTTTGCCATCACGCAAAACTTGGGTTTTGGTGACAAGATTGTTTTTTAAAGCCTTGATTGCCTTTTCAGCTTTGTATTCTTGCAAAAAACCAGCAATACTATTGATAATAATAACAACCAAAATAACATAGGTATCGATGTGGTGGCCAAGAAAATAAGAAATTAAAGCAGCAATTAATAGAACATAAATTAAAACACTTTTGAATTGTTTGAAAAATAAAAAAATGGGATGCTTGTTTCTTTTTTCGGGAATTTCATTGGGCCCATATTGTTTTAAACGAATGAGAGATTCTTCTTTGCTTAAGCCTGTTTTGGATGTTTTAAACAAAGAAAGAACCTTATCTA
Organism: uncultured Gammaproteobacteria bacterium; assembly: GCA_964609295.1. Classification (GTDB taxonomy): domain Bacteria; phylum Patescibacteriota; class Microgenomatia; order UBA12405; family UBA12405; genus CAZSQT01. Next base: position 21,004 of record CAZSQT010000012.1, read on the forward strand.
TTTCCTGATGATGATAAGTATTATTTTCCATTATTTTTTTCTTTGTATGATTGGATTTTACTTAGGTATAGTATAAAGAGTATACCAAGAGTAAAAAAGATAAGAGTATAGGCAAAAGAAATATCAACATTGGGAAAAATATTTATTTCAGATAAAGGGACTTCAATTCCTTTGCTATTGAGACGATAAGAAATTACTTCTTTCCAGGGCCAAACTTTGCGAAGTGAACCTATCATAAAACCCATTAGGGCAACTAAAGTCATATTGTAAAAATGTTTGAGCATCCAATTTAATAAACGAGAAAATAGAGATAGACCAAAAACAGCGCCTGCCATAAAAACACCAAGTGTGATGATTTCCTTATGAATTACAGCACTTAAAATTTGTTCATATTTACCTAATACTACTAATAATAATGATCCAGAAATACCGGGAAGAATCATGGCACAAATAGCCAGAGAGCCACTTAAAAAGACCATTGGTAAGGTATCGGGAGTAGTAACCGGCATTAAGCCAACAAGCCAAAAAGCGAATAGGGCACTAAGAATAAAAACAATAAGTTTTCTAAAACTCCAAACCTTGACCTTGCGGCTAATAATCAAAACAGAAGCAATAACTAATCCAAAGAAAAAAGACCAAATAAAGGAAGGATATTTTCCTAAAAAGAAAGAAACTAATTTGGCTAATGAAAAAATGGCAGCAACAATACCAATACCTAGGGGAATAATAAAATTAAAAGGAATTGATTTAAAAGCTTTTTTAAATTTACCCCTTAAAATCATCCTTAAAAAATCACCACTCAAAAAACGAATGGTTTCAATCAATTTTTGGTAAATACCCATAATGAAAGCAATAGTCCCCCCTGAAACACCTGGAACAATATCCGCCGAACCCATAAAAAAACCAGTTAGGAATAAAGAAAAACTGTTTTTTAAATTTTTCATACTTTATGATAATAACTTTTTTAAAGTAAAATAGCAAACAAAAGCTGCAAAGTGATATGATAGATTTATCTAAGTAATATGAAAAAAAGAAAGATAAAATCAATTGTCCGAGATATTTCTTATAAAGCGTCTAAAAGATTAATACTTTTTCGATCACTAACGCCAAAAACTAAACTTTGTATTTTTAAAGAGCTATCAAAACATATTCAAAAAAGCTTGATAATGGAATTAACTGATGGAGAAATTATTTCAATTTTGGAAAGAATGGATCCGAGTGAAGCGGCGGATATTTTGAGAATGTTACCCAAAGCAAAACAAAAAAAATTAATGGAAGAAATTAACGACCAAATGAGTAGTAATATCAATATGCTACTTAGTTTTGAGCCAAATACAGCGGCTCATTTGATGAGCTTGGATTATATTTTGGTTGAAGAGCAAGAATCGATTAGAACTATTTTTAAAAAAATAAATATACATGAAAAAAGAACAGGTAAATTCCCTATTGTTTTGATTGCTAAAGATAACAAATTATTGGGTTTTATCCCTGGATATAAATTGGGATTAGCTAAATTAAATGAAAAAGCAGGAAGATACGTCAAAAAAATAGCGACATTATCTTACAAAACAGACGAAAAAAAAGTTTTAAGATTTTTTATGAAAAATCCACATGCCAAAGTGGTTGTTCTGGGAGAAAGCAAAAATGTTTTGGGAATTATTTTTTCTGACGATATTATTAGACTTTTAAGAAAACAAGAATCAGCCTCTCTTTATAATTTTGCTGGTGTTAGTGACGAAGAATCTATTTATGATAGTGTCAATAGAAAGGTACAATCTAGATACAAATGGTTAATACTTAATTTGGGTACAGCTTTTCTAGCAGCAATAACAGTGAGTTTTTTTGAATCAACTATCGCCAGAAATGTTTTGTTGGCCATCTATATGCCAATAGTGGCCGGTATGGGGGGGGTAATGCTGGTACCCAAACTTTGGCGGTAATGGTTAGGGGAATGTCTTTTAACAAATTGGGCTGGAGAGAAATTAAAATTACTTTAAAAAATGAAATAATAGCTGGATTTTTGAATGGTTTATTGAATGGTTTAATTGTTTTTACTATAGTTTTGTTGTTTAACAAAAATATAAAAATGGCGATGGTTTTGGGAATAGCAATGATTATAAATTTGATGATTGCTGGAACCTTTGGTACTTTGGTTCCGGTATTAATGAAAAAATTAAAAAAAGATCCAGCTTCTTCGGCAACAATTTTGATTACTACAGCGACAGATGTCTTGGGATTTTTTGTCTTTTTGAGCTTGGCGAGTATATTTCTTAAATAAGAAAATTTAGGTCTTTTTTGAGTGTTTGATTGTCTGTAAACAAGAAAGATTTAATTCCTAATTTTTCAGCCGCTTGAATATTTTCTTGACGGTCATCGACAAAAACTACTTGGGAAGCTTGGGAATGAGTTAATTTGAGAGTTAATTTGTAGATTTGAGGGTCGGGTTTGGCTAATCCATGCTCGGCAGAAATAATGATCTGGTCAAAAAGTTGCTCTAATTGTTGATGTTTGAGCATACGACGAGCGTTTTTGTCGGGACTATTTGATAAGAGGGCTATCTGGTATTTGGATTTGAGGGTTTTGACAAAATCGATTAATTCTTGATTGATCCAAACATTTTCAAAAAGAGTGGACCAAATTTTGTTGGCAGGAATTTCGGTATATTGAGATAAAAATTGTTCAAATTGAGGATAATCTATCTCACCTTTGTCCCACTTTAAACTTAATTTTTTGAGAGCGTCTAGTCTGTCTTGGGCATCAGGAAGTTTGTTTTGAATAATCCAAGCACCAACAATCGATTTGGGAAGAAATACTCCCATATAGTCAAAAATTATAGTTTTTATCATAGTTAATTTTATATTATAATACTCAGTATGACAAAAGAAAGAAAATCAACTTTAATAGTTGATACAATAAGCCGGGTTTTAATGAAAAAGTGGAAAATAAAAGAAAAAGAAAAAAGGCCAATATTATTGTGGATAGGAGGTTTTCAAGGAGCTGGAAAAACAAGTGCAATAGAAAAGTTAAAAAATAAAATTAATTTTATAGTTGTTTCTCCAGATGAAATTAGATATGAATTGTTTGAAAGAAAAATAAAATTTTCTGAAGAGTTTGTCGTACTGGTTGATAACATAAGAAATAAATTGATAGAAAATGGATTAAAAACAAAAAATCATGTGATTGTGGATCAAAGAACAACTAAGGAAAGGATTGATTTGGCAAAAATATTGATTAAAGATTCTGATTATATCCTGAAAACAGTTTACCTTGAATCTCCTTTTGAAATTTTAAAAGAAAGAGTTTTAGAAAGAAAGCAAATTGGAGGTTTGTATAAGGGAACAGTTGAGGAATTAGAAGATTTATGGAAAATTGATGGTAGCAAAGATATAAGTTTTCATGATTTGATTATTGATACAAGTAAAAATTCAGCACAGGAAGTAGCAAATAAAATTAAAGAAAAAATTTTTGATAATTAATGTTAAGATTAAAGTTATATGAATCAAACAAATGATGTATGTCCAAAATGTGGGGCGGCACTTTCCCTTATTACAGAAACTCCAACTGGGAGAAAATTGCAAAGGTGCAGTAAGGGAAGCTGGAATCCAGAAACACACAAAACTGAAGGGTGTAATTATGTAAAATGGCTAGAAGTAGAGCCTCAACAATTAGATGAAAAGTGTCCAAAATGTGGGGCTAATCTAGTATTGGCAGTCACAAGATTTGGTAAAAAAATGAAAAAATGCAGTAAGGGTGGTTGGGATAAAGAAGCTAAAAAAGCAATAGGATGTGATTATGTAGAATGGATTAACGGAACTACAGAAGAATTGGATGAAAAGTGTCCAAAATGTGGGGCTAATTTGGTGCTATATACAACAGCTAATGGTAAACGAATGAAAAAATGTTCAACTTCTGGCTGGGATAGAGAGGCTAAAAAACCAACTGGATGCGATTATGTCTTATGGCTTAAACCTGGTCAAGATGTCAGTGATAATGGCGAAGAATTTTTACCTCCTGAGGAATAATTTCCGATTTACCCCTTGACAAATTGGCAGTGCTTGTATTAGACTGCTAATAGTTATTCATTCATTTTAAGGAGGTCATATGCCATTTGATCTTATACCCAAAAAAATGTTTTTGTGGGATGAAGATGATGATTTTTTAACTACTCCAACATCTTCCGCCCAAAACGGTCTTTCTGTTTCGGAAGACGAAAATAAAATTTATGTAGAAGCAGCTGTTCCCGGTATTGATCCTAAAAATGTTGAGATAACTTTTCACGAAGGTTATCTTTGGATACGAGGAGAACAGGAACAAGAAGAAAAAGATAAAAAGAAAAAATATTATCGAAGAGCTTCTCAATCTTTCTCTTATAGAGTAGCTATTCCTGGTGATGTTGATATCAAAAAAGAACCAGAAGCTATCTATAAGCGTGGAATAATGAAGATAACTTTTGATAAATCACCAAAAGTTCAACCAAAAAAGATTACTATAAAATCAGTAGAAAAGTAATTTAAAATGCCCCGCGTAAGCGGGGTATTTTTTTCTCTTTCATTTCTAATTGTTGATAAAATTTTCTCATTGGTCTTTGGCGAGCAAAAAAATTATTAAGATTAAAATAATTAATTATAAAAGCAGAAATAATTATAGAAAAAATACAAAGACTAATTATATATAAAAAATTTTTTTTGTAGGAAAAGTTATTTTTTTTGATAATCAAAGTCCCTAAAACGATACCTAAAATAGAGATAATTAAAGCCCACCAAGGAAAATTATTTAATAGATTTTGGATTTGCCATTGATGAACGCCACATCTTCTTGTAAAAATAAAAAATAAAATATTAGTGGAAAAAATAGAAATTGAAAATAAAACAATAAGACTAATAATAGTAATAGCAGAACCAAAAATAAAATAAATTTTGGGTTTTATTTTAATTTTTTTAGAAATTATTTTTGACATAATTTCTTTTTCAAGATTTATTTTGTTTGTTTTTTTTGACATATTTTTTTCATCAAAATTTTAGCACGATTGATACGAGTACCAACCGTATTAACTGGTAATTTTAAGATATCACTAATTTCTTCATAGGTTTTTTCTTCGAGAAAATATAAAGAAAGTGGTTCGCGATAAATAATAGGAATTTTAGTAAAACACCAAGAAATATGCTCTTTTAATTCTTTTTGAATAATTTCGTCTTCCAAATTAATTCCACTATCAATATCAAAATCTTCATTTAAGGAAAACTGTTTATGACTACCTCTAAGAGAATTCATAGCTTCATTGTGGGTAATCCTATATATCCAACTACTAAACTTTTTTTTGATATTAAAACTATTTAAGTTGATATAGGCTTTTATAAAAGCTTCTTGAACTATATCAGCAGCCTTGTTTTCGTCTTGAGAAAGATAAGTAGCATAACGTAAAAGTTTATCTTGGTATCTTTTGATAATAAAACTAAATAATTCTTTATTTTTGGTACGGATTTTTAAAACTAATTTTTCGTCAGATAAATTATTATTATTTACCATATTTTATATTTTAACCTATCCAACTTATTGCCGACATCTTTTGTAAAAGATGTCGGCAATTTAAGATAATTATTTATCTATTTTTTCCAAAACCACCATTACCTTTACCACCACCATTTCTTTGACCCAGGCCTAACTGAGCTCTTATTGCTTGAGCTTCTTCTAATTTACCTTGAGATCCAAGCTGGTGAGCTTGAGCAAATTTTGAAAAATTACTTTCATTAATAATACTGGTTACTCTACCTTTATCTTGCATAAGTTCTTTCCAGGCAGAATAATCATTGTCTTCAAAGGCTTTGGTCATAGCCTCATGTCTTTGAGGACTATAATCTGGACCTTTAACATTGGGATCACCCCTATAAGCCTTGACTAAGCTTGAGCCTGCAACTAAGCTACCAAGTGTAAGGGCAAAAAGACTAAAAAATATTAAATTTTTTTTCATTTTTTTCTCCTTTAAATTTTAATAAGTATCGATACCTAATTGTTATACTCAAAAAGAGAAAAAAATATTTCAAGTAAAATTATCTTCTACCCGAATAGCCTTGCCATTAATAATGGCATCGGCTATTTTTTGGTTAGCCTTGTCAGCCAACCTAGCAAAGGTTGGCTGTGATATTTTCATCTTACGAGCAGCCTCTATCTGAGGAAAATTGTCAACCTCATATAGCTTTAAAGCTTCTAGTTCATCGGGGAAAATAACAACTTCCTTTAACTCTCGCAGAGGAATACCTTGTGGCTTAAAATAATAGACATTTGGTTGAAAACACAAATGACGAGGAATTTTTGGTCTAGGCATAAAAATTATTTACCCTGAGAATTGTCTGAGTTAGTTTTTTGTGAATTTTTAGTATTGCAGCGACCGAGTCCGCGACCAGTCATTGGTCCTTGACCTCTTGGTCCTGTTCCATCAAATCTTGGCATATTGCCTCCTTTTAATAATTTATAATGAATACATATTCATTATAATATACCCTATTAGTCTTGTCAAGGGGAAGAAATAATTTATCCAAACATTAATAACTCTGGCTTGAAAATTAAAATTATACCGATAATTAAAATAAGAAAACCACCAAAGATACTGGAAAATTTGCTGTATTTGTTGGTAATACCAGTAACCTCAAAAGTTTTGATAGCAATAAAGAAAATGGCTAAATCATCAAGCATAAAAATTAAAATGTAAAGTGAAAGATAAGAATAATATTGGAAAGTAGACAACTTAATGGTTGATAAAAGATTGGTATAAATAGCTGGTAAACCAGCGGAGCAAACAACTTCTATAAGATTAACTGAAATAGCTAGAGCACTAATACCAACAATAGCTAAAAAGAAATTTTTTTCATTTAAAACATTTTTCATACGAGTGATAATATTTTGTCTTTGTTGGGCACTGGTTACTTTACACTCCCCTTTTGAAAATAAACCATCTTTAATATGGATAATACCGCTAATAATGGCAATAATACCAATAAGGACTTTAATCCAATAGGCATAACCAATAAATTTGAAAAAATTAAACCAAGCGGCGAGAAAAACAAAATAAACCAAACCAGAAACAATAATAAATACAGAACCTAGGATATATAATTTTTTTCTATCTTTCATGTTGATTAACATGGTAATCAAAAAGATCAAAATCCAAAGAGCACAAGGATTAAATCCATCTACAAAAGCAATTAAAATTGTAGCTAGTGGCAGGGAAATAGCTTTGAGATCAATTTGACGAGAAAAAATATTGAGATATAAGGGTTTGTGCGAAGAAGGATTTTCTTCTGTACCTAATAATGCTTTTATTTTGTTTTCAATTTCAACTCCAGTAATATTTTCGTTAGCAAAACCTAAAACATAATCATCGTCAATAAAAAGCAAAGGAACACCACCAACCTCGATATTATGCTCTTGAAGTTTTTCTTTAAAAAGAGTGGCGTTATCATCGTTGTAATATATCTCGTATTGGTTAATTTGAATTTGGTCTTGGTATTTATCTTTTAATTTTTGTAAAAATTCTTCTTCGTGACCACAATGAGGACAACCGATGCCATAAAAAAAATCTAGAATGATAGTATCTTTGGCAAAAATATTTTGAGGACAACACAACAAAGACACTAAAAAAATAAAACTTAATAGAGTAAAGGTGAGTTTTTTAAACATTATTTATCTTTGTACTTATTAATAATTTCTACTAATTTGTCTTTGTCTATTTGCCCATACTCTCGGTGTATTTCATTATTGTCTTTGTCCAAAAAAATAAAACAGGGATAAGCAGTAATGGAATATTTTTCAACCAAATCTTGTCGCTCGTCAGCATCATAGTATTCCGTCTTGAGCCAAAATAATTCTTGTTCGATTTCTTGCCATCTTGGTTTCATCACTAGGCAACCAGAACACCAGACAGCACCAAATTTTAGAACTTTCATAGGGTAATTTTAAATGTTTAGGAATATGTATTCAATAGGGATGAGTTCGCAAACGAAACGCAACACCTGAAGTAAAATTGAGGTTATGCAAATACAACCAAATGAACGAGATAAAATTGCTGTTCTAAAAGCAAAAGGATTATCTATTAGAGAAATTAGTAAACGATTACATAGAAATCCATCTACAATCTCTCGAGAACTAAAACGTAATCGTTGGGGTAATAATTATGTAGCTATTCATGCCCAAAGAGTGTCTGTTAAAAGAAAGAGCAGAACTAATAAGACACATCCAAAGAAAGCAGTATGGGTTTATTCTTATGCCTTAGAAAAACTTAAAGAAGGTTGGAGTCCAGAACAAAT
>CAZSQT010000013.1:0-3893 GCA_964609295.1 uncultured Gammaproteobacteria bacterium
TTATAAATTTATTTTTTTACCAATAATTTCACCAAAATAATGTTTTCTGTCTTTTGGGCATATCGTAATAAAATAGTGACCAGTTGAATCATAATCAAAATTCCATAAACGATTTCTTTTTCTTTCATGATGCAACATTATTATTTATTTTAACAATGATTATCTCGTAGGGGTCGCAGATCTGCGACCCCTACAATTAAAATCATTTATTCGACCCTGCCTGCCGGCAGGCAGGTCCTACCCGCTGGACACGATAAAATGCTAAAATATATCAATGCATATCAAAAACTTAACTCTTGAAAATTTTCGTTCTTATCGTAAAAGATATTTTGAATTTGATTCCAAAAATAATTTAATTATTGGTGACAATGGAGTTGGCAAGACCAATTTATTAGAATCAATTTATTGTCTATCTACCGGCAAAAGTTTTCGTTCATCTGGTCAATCCAAATTAATCAATTGGGAGTCTAATTATAGTATTATCCGAGCTACAACTTCAGTCAAAAATGAAACCAATGAACTGGAAATTCAATATACTTTATCTCCAGAAATCAATTCAAAAATTACCAAGCGTAAATTTTTGATAAACAAAGTTACCAAAACTCGTTCCGCTTATTTATTTTCTACTATAAAATCAGTAGTTTTTCACCCTGAAGATATTCGCCTTGTTGCTGGTTCACCTTCTCGCCGTCGTGATTTTATCGATGATATTTTATCTCAAATTGATTGGCGCTACACTCAAGCCCTTTCCCAATACAATAAAGCCCTAAAACATCGCAATGAATTACTTGATCAGATCAAGGCTGGCCTTAGTCAATCAACAGAATTATTTTATTGGGATAAATCAATAATCAAAAATTCTGAAATAATTTATCAATTCCGTTTAGATTTTTTTAAATTAGTTAATGATTTTTTTGTTCAACATCCAGATTTAGAAATTCAAAAAATATTTATCAAATATTATCCATCGGTAATCACCCAACAAAAATTAGACAACCTTTATCCCAAAGATATTGCTTGTGGTTATACCCAAATTGGTCCTCATCGTGACGATTTTTCTTTTAATAACCATATTTTTAAAAGTGAAGATAAAAATTTGGCTGATTGGGGTAGTCGAGGACAGCAAAGATTAGCAGTTTTGGGAATAAGATTAGCCCAAATTAATTTTATTGACCAAAAAATACAAGATAAACCCATTTTACTATTAGATGATATTTTTTCGGAGCTTGACACACAACACCAACAATTAGTGTTAAAACTTTGCCAAAATTATCAAACTTTTTATACTTCTACTGAAGATAATAATTTAACTACTGGAAAAATCAATCAAGTTGTAATATAATTACCGAAGTCCAACTTTAAGATGGACTGAACTTTGAAATTATTGGAATCCGAAAATTCGTTTTTTTTAGAGCCACAGCTGTTAGTATCAGAAAGATTTAAAATAATTTTTCTACTCTTCTTACTTAAGAAGAGATTTTTAGTACTAAGAGTTTGATCGTGGCTCAGGGTTAACGCTGGCGATGTGCCTAAGACATGCAAGTCGAACGGGACTTGTGTGTAACACATGGAATTAATTAAAAATTAGTTTCGTGTGTTATACACGAGTTTAGTGGCGAACGGGTGAGTAATAGATACGAACATACCTCAAAGAGGAGCATAGCCTGCCGAAAGGCAGGGTAATTTTCCATATTCCCTACGGGGGAAAGACGCAAGTCGCTTTGAGAATGGCGTATCCACTACCAGCTTGTTGGTGAGGTAATGGCTCACCAAGGCTATGACGGTTACCGGCTCTTAGCGGAGAGTCCGGCACAGTGAGACTGAGACACGGCTCACACACCTACGGGTGGCAGCAGTTAGGAATTTTGCGCAATGGACGAAAGTCTGACGCAGCGACATCGCGTGAGGGATGACGGCCTTTGGGTTGTAAACCTCTTTTATTTTGACATGAAGTCAAATTGAATAAGCAACTACTAACTACGTGCCAGCAGTCGCGGTAATACGTAGGTTGCAAGCGTTACCCGGTTTTACTGGGCGTAAAGCGTCTGTAGGTTGTTTTTTAAGTCTCATTTTAAAGACTCCGACTCAATCGGAGAAAGGGGTGGGATACTGAAAGACTAGAGTTATATCGGGGTTACTGGAATTGACTGTGTAGGGGTAAAATCCGTGGATACAGTTAAGAACACCAAGCGCGAAGGCGGGTAACTAGGTATATACTGACACTCAGAGACGAAAGCTAGGGGAGTCAATCAGATTAGAGACCTGAGTAGTCCTAGCCGTAAACATTGTCTGTTAATTCTTTTCCGATTTATCGGGATGGGATGTAAGCTAACGCATTAAACAGACCGCCTGGGGAGTATAGCCGCAAGGCCGAAACTCAAACGAATTGGCGGGGAGGCGCACAACCAGTGGAGCATGTGGTTCAATTCGATACGAAGCGATAAACCTTACCTGGGTTTGAAATGTACCTGCAAGCCGGATGAAAGTCTGGCCGCCTTAGAGGGTGGTACACAGCTGTTGCATGGCTGTCGTCAGCTCGTGACGTGAGTTGTTCTCTTAAGTGAGGTAACGAGCGCAACCCCCATTCCGTGTTACTATGTCACGGAAGACTGCCTAGCATTATTTTGTTAGGAGGAAGGAGGGGACGACGTCAAGTCATCATGATGCTTATATCCAGGGCTACACACATCCTACAATGGGTTGTACAGAGGGTTGCGACACCGCGAGGTGAAGCTAATCCCCCAAAACATCCCTCAGTTGGGATTGCAGGCTGAAATTCGCCTGCATGAACCCGGAATTGGTAGTAATCGCAAATCAGCAGATTGCGGTGAATACGTTCTCGCCTCTTGCACACACTGCCCGTCAAATCAGCAAAGTTGGGGGTACCCGAAGCTCCGCATTAGCGGAATCAAGGTAAATTCAGCGATGAGGGTTAAGTCGTAACAAGGTATCCGTACTGGAAGGTGCGGATGGATCACCTCCTTTGAGGATTAAACTCTTTCTGATACTAACAATTGAGGCTCTAAAAAAAATTAAGGATTCCAATAATCAAAAATCCTCTTTCCAAAAAGAGGATTTTTTTGTTTCTAACGACAAAAATAATATGAGTAAACAAATTGATTTTCAAAATGTTCCTCAACACATTGCTATCATTATGGATGGCAATCGTCGTTGGGCTCAGGGTCACAATTTGTCTGTTAGTGAAGGTCACAAGGCAGGTGCCAAAAATTTAGAGAAAGTAATAAAATATTGCCGTAAAATAGGTATAAAAAGAGTAACTGTCTATGCTCTTTCTACTGAAAATTGGCGTTTTCGTTCTCCTCAAGAAGTCAAAGGATTGTTTAATCTTCTCCTTGATATTGTCAAAAACAAAACCCATGAGTTCCAACAATCTGGAGTTAAGCTTTTTGTTTTGGGCAATATTTCTGCTTTTCCTCAAAAAATTAAAAACGCCATTAAGAAGTTACTCAAAAAAACTATTTTAAAAGAAGAGATCTCTGTCAATATCGCTCTTAATTATGGTGGTCGAGATGAGATAGTCAATGCCGTTAAATTAATTGTCAAAGATAAAATTCCTGCCAATAAAATTAATGAAAAATTAATTTCTCGTTATCTATATACAAAAGAGCAACCTGATCCTGAATTGATTATTCGACCTGGTGGAGAATATCGAATTTCTAATTTTTTAATTTGGCAAACATCGTATTCTGAATTTTATTTTTCTGATACTCTTTGGCCTGATTTTGACGAAAAAGAGATGAAAAAAGCTATTCTTTGGTATCAACAAAGACAACGTCGTTTTGGTAAATAATTATTGCAATATACTAATTCCAAAAATTGTTTCTACTATTTTTACAATAAGATAACTACTAAAAATTATCAAAAATCCCACC
>CAZSQT010000014.1:0-46246 GCA_964609295.1 uncultured Gammaproteobacteria bacterium
GGCAAAAGAGAGGTTCAAAAGGGTGATTTATTGGGTATGATGGGCAATACTGGTTACTCTTTTGGTGACCATCTTCATTTTGGTTTATACGATCTAAAAGAATCCGAAATTGCTTCTTGGACTTATGTCAATGATATAGACCCTCTTCCTTATATGAATCAGCATATTTGGCCAATGACTAATTATCGAGTCACCCAGTACCGAGGACACACTCCCTATGCTTATCTTTATAGCGATAGATTTCATCATGGTATTGATATGGTTTCTTCAAATGGTCAAATTATGGCCATTAATGATGGTATTGCTTACTTTTACAGAAACCCCAGTTCTAGTTTAGGTAATCACGTTAAGTTATTTCACCCAGACGGTAAAATGACTCTTTACTTGCATATGAAATAATTACTTAAGCAAAATAGCCTCTAATCAATTTTCGAGAAAATAAGGATATAGATATCAACAAGACACTAATCAATGTTCCCAAAAATAGGGGATTAGCTCCAGTAACTGGCACATAAGTTCCAGCAATATAATAAGAAGAAGTATCATTGTCACCAGCATCATCACCACTAGCTTCTACTCGATTAACTTTTAAGCCAGCATTGTCCAAAGCATTTATTCTAGCCTTGACAATCAATGTTTTTATTTCACTAGGATTAATTTCATCAAGAGTCCAATTCAAAGTATTACCACCCTTATCAAAATTTCCAGAAGTAAAATCAATTTCTAAACCTTCCGGTAAAAAATCAACTACTTCTATACCATTTAAAGTTTCAGTTCCGTTATTTTCAATATTAATTTGAAAATGGATTTCGTCATTATGATAAAAAACAGCATTGTTCTTATCAATATTATCCAAAAAATCAGTTTTACCAACCAATCTTACTTTTTTATCTACAGTCAAAGATTTAAAATTATTACCTTGACTATAGTACTGAGCTTCAGCCAATTTAGGAGAAGTCAAAACTCCTGCCAAAAGAACCAAACCAACTAAAATAGTTTTTATGTTTTTGTGTTCCACCTGCTTTTTATAATAAAAATTTAATAATTTATGATTACAGGATATATTTTATCTTAAAATTATAAAAAGTCAAGTAATTTGCTATACTTATTACATGAAGTCAAACAAAAAATATTTAATCTCCGAATTATCATTATTTTTTCCCTGTTATAACGAAGAAAAAAATTTAAGTAATACTATCAATAAGGCAATTCCTATTCTAGACGAAACTGCTCAAAGATGGGAAATAATAATTATTAATGATGGCTCAAAAGACAAGACAGAGCAAATTGCCCACAAGATCAAGCAACAATACAAAGACAAAGATATCCGTATTATCACCCATAATCCCAATCGTGGTTATGGCGCTGCTCTAAAAAGTGGTCTTTATAATTCCAAATATGATTGGATAACTTTTACTGATTCTGATGGACAATTTGATTTTTCTGATATTAAAACCTTAATCAATACTCAAAAAACAAGTAAAGCAGATTTAGTTATAGGCTTTTATCTTGGCAGAAAAGTTCCTTTTTATCGTATTTGGGGTTCTAAATTATGGCAATTAGCTGTTTTTGTTTTGTTTGGCCTTAAGGTCAAGGATATTGATTGTGGCTTTAAATTAATCAACAAAAAAGTAGTCGATACTATTCCTAAGCTCGAAGCTGAAAGAGGCCCATTTATTTCTTCCGAATTTTTGATCAAAGCCAAAAGAGCCAAATTCAAAATAGTTGAAGTTGGTGTTCACCATTTTAGTCGACAAGAAGGGGAGGCCACAGGGGCTAATCTAGATGTTATCTTAGCCGGATTAAAAGATCTTATTAGACTTAGATTTAAAATAAAATGATAAAAAGAATTTTTCAAAAACACTGGCCTCTTATCATTATTCTCCTGATTGCTTCCTTTCTCCGTCTTTATCGCATCTATGATTATGCTGAATTTTTGGGTGATCAGGGCCGAGATATTATCATCGTCAGAGATTTGTTAAAAAATGGTAATTTCTTTTTTATTGGCCCTGGTACTAGTATTGGCAATATGTATCTCGGCCCATTTTACTATTACCTGATAGCCCCAGCTCTTTTCTTTTCTGGTTTTAATCCAATTGGCCCTCCTATTTTTATTGCCTTACTTGGTATTGTTACTGTTTATTGTCTTTATTTCATCACTCGTAAATGGTTTGGTCAAAATGTTGCCTTAATTGCCTCTTTTCTTTATGCTATTTCACCCATCGTTATCAAATATTCTAATTTTTCTTGGAACCCCAATATTATGCCACTTTGTGCTCTCCTTTTTATTTATTTTGTCTCCGAATCAAAATGGCTATTGGCCTCACTTGCTTTTATTATGGCTCTTAACTCTCACTATTTAGCTTTAGTTTTACTCCCAATCGGTGGTATTTTTTGGCTACTTGAATTCATCAAGCATAAACAAAATAAACAAAAAACCACTCTTTTGATCAAAAGCACTCTTTTGGCTGTTTTGGTTTTTGTCATTTCCCTGCTCCCTCAAATCCTTTTTGATATCAAGCACGAAGGTCAAAATGCTCAAGCCATGACTGAATTTTTTACCAAAAGAGAAACGACTGTCAATATCAAATTTTATAAATCTTTTTCAAAATTTCCCATACTTTTTAACCAAATCAATACTGACCTTTTGTTTGGTAAAAATCAAGAAATCGCCCCTTATTTTTCAGCTTTATTTGCCCTACTTATCATTTACTTATTTTATTTTTATCTCAAACACAAAAACGACAAAAGTTCAAAATATTTTTATTTGATTTTAGCTTGGTATGGCCTTGGTATCCTTGGCCTTGGTCTCTACAAACAACACATTTATAGCCATTATTTCGGTTATATTTTTCCTGTTGTTTTTATTTTGGCTGCTCTTTGTATCCAAAAAACCAAAATAATAGGATTTGCCTTTATGCTCGCTTTGATAATCTTATCTATATTGGGTAACGACTTTTGGCATGCACCACCTTCTCAAATTAGAAAAACCGAAAAAATTGTTGACCAAATAATTGATAAAGCTAACAACGATGATTTTAATTTAGCTCTAATTGCCAAACAAAATTATGACACTCCTTATCGCTATTTTATGTTAGAAAAAGAAGCTAAAATAGTTGATGCCAATCAAAAAATTGCTTCTCAACTTTTTGTTATTTGTGAACCTCACCCCGACATTGATTGCAATCCTATCAATCATCCTGAATGGGGAATAGCTTCCTTTGGCTGGGCTAAGATTGATCAACAATGGGAAGTAGAAGGTGTTAAACTATTCAAGCTAGTTCACAACTTACTCAGTATACCCCAATAAAGGGTCTAGCTCTAAGTCGGGATTTTCACACAAAGACGGATTAATATTTTTAATTTCTTTAGGCTTAATCACCCCAATTCCAGAAAATCTTTTGTCTAAACTGTCAACACTTATATCAAAAGGAGCCACAATATCATATTGTGGAATACTGGGATTAGTTTTCACCACTTTCATTCCCTTATACCAAAACAAATATCTAAATCCAACACCATTTCCTGGGGAAGCAATATAATTTATAGAAATACAAGGATAATTATTTTCTCTAGCATCATTGACAATATAATTAGTTACCTTATCTTTAATATCGTAACTTTCACTATTAGTATAGTTAAAATTATTTATTAAAACCAAAAAATTTAAACCACAATAAATTATTGCCAAAAAAGTTAGCATAGACTTATTTTTAATTATTTCAATAAAAAATAAAGAAGTAATTAAAAATACAATTGGAATAAGGTTAGTAAAATAATATTCTGAAACAACTTTTTTAGAAGTAAACTGAGCCAGCATAATCATAAATACCCAAACAAACATATAGGTAAGTTGTTTTTTATCTAAAATTTTCTTTTTTAATAAATAAAAAGCCATTAAAACTACTGTCGGCCAAATTATTATAATTGGAAAAGAATCCCAGCCATGTAATAAGCGAAATTGAATTTCTTTAGAACTTGCATCTATTACTTTATTAAATTTTTGCCATCCTGTTGGTCCTATATATTCAGATTGCATTGTACTTATTATACTTGTGACTTGGGACCAATTATGCTTAATTTCGAACAACCAAAAAGGACTACTAGTTACCAAAAAGATTAAGAAAAAAATAATATATTCTTTTAATTTTATTTTTTTAAAATTTTTTATTATATTACCTTTTCCTGACAATAAATAAGCCACAATTGGTAGGGGCAAAATAGGTAATAAGGCAATATGAATATGATAAGTTAGTCCTATCAATAAGCCATAAAGATAAAGAATTCTTTTATCTCCCTTAATTGATTTTAAAATTACATATAAAAATAAAATTGACCACAAAATCGTTGGTTGAGTCGGAACTGACCATCTTTGAAAAAGAGCTATTCCTGTACTACTTGCTACTAAAAAAGCAATTATTAAGGCCTTTTTTTCTCCCCAAAATTCTTTAACAAAAAAATAAATTGCTCCAATAGAAACAAGACCAATAATCGTTGTTACCAAGATAGAGCTTAAGGGGTTCATTCCAAAAATCCAATAAGCAAAAGCGATCATGTAATAATAAAGAGGACCAATAAAAACACCATCAACACTAGTAATTTGCCCCACCAATCTCCAATGTCCATTTAAAACAATATCTTTAGCTATCCAAGAATAAAGATCATGATCATGAGCCCAAGAAAAGCTATATCTATAACCAAAAATCAAAAAAAATAAACCTAATACTAGAATTAAGTATAATTTTATCTTATTATTCATATATAGAATTATAACCTAAGTTTAATCAACATGAGTAATAATAAACAAATCTCCATCATTATCCCTTGCTACAATGAAGAGAAAAATTTAAACAATGGCGTGCTGGATGATGTTTATGATTTTTTATCTCAACAAAAATATGATTGGGAAGTTTTGATTTGCAATGATGCTTCTACTGACAATAGTCTGCAAATCGCTCAACAATATGCCCAAAAATATAAAAATTTTCGAGTTTTAGATTTACCCCATGGCGGTAAACCTGGTGCTGTTTGGGGTGGTATTAAAGAAGCTAAATATAACCTTGTTTTGTTTACTGATATGGATCAATCAACTCCTATAATCGAATTAAACAAACTACTTCCTTATTTTGACCAAGGTTTTGATGTTGTTATTGGCTCCAGAGGGTCTCTTCGTGAAGGAAATAGTATGATTAGAAAAATTATGGCTTCTGCATTTCTTACCTTTAGAAGGTTATTGCTTTTACCCAATATTATTGACACTCAATGCGGTTTCAAAGCTATGCGTACTGAATTAGCCAAAAAAATATTTCCCCAATTAGCCTATTTTAAGGAAAAAAATCAATCAGGTTGGCGTGTATCCGCCTTTGATGTTGAACTGTTATTTATGGCCAAAACTTGGGGTAATACAATTAAGGAAGTACCAGTAAAATGGCAAGATGAAGATTTGTCAGATACTAAAGGCAACAAATTTGATAGATTCAAAAAAGAATCGATTACTATGGCCAAAGAAATATTAAGAATAAAAATTAATCAAATTAAAGGTGTCTACAAAAAATAATTCGCTTAACTATTTTCACTTATTTTGTCTAACCATTGCCTATTTTTTTAGTCGCTTATTTGCCTTAACCAAAATTCCTGTTTTTGCCGATGAAGCTATTTATATTCGCTGGTCACAAATTATTCGTTCTGTTGAAACCTTAAGATTTGTCCCTCTAACCGATGGTAAACAACCACTTTATATGTGGCTTCTTTCTGTAATAATTGAAAAAATAAATGATCCCTTATTTGCTGGTCGACTGATTTCTGTTATTGCAGGATTTGGCTCACTAGTAGGTCTTTTTTTAATTGCCAAATATATCGCCAATTATAAAACCGCTCTGATTGTTTCTTTTCTTTATATTATTTTACCCTTCACTTTTTTCTTTGACAGGATGGCTCTGGCAGATAATTTGTTAAGTATGTTTGGTATCTGGTCTTTGTATTTGAGTCTAGTTGTTGCCAAAACCAAAAGATTAGATTTTAGCCTTATTTTGGGAATGATTTTAGGTCTAGCTTGGTTGACCAAATCTCCTGCCATTTATTTTATTGTTTTATTTTTGATTACTTATATCTTAATAAATTTCAAAAAGATAAAACTCTACGATATTTACCTTATTACTATTCCTCTTATAATTTCTTTTATTATTTACAATATTTTACGACTTGGACCACAATTTCACATGATAGCCCTTAGAAACAAAGATTATGTTCACCCCTTAAGTGAAATCTTAAAACACCCCCTAGATCCACTCAAGCCCCATCTCATTGATTATTTTAATTTAATATTTTTTTACATTTCTCTCCCTGTATTTTTTGCTTTTTTTGCCAAGAATAAATATCTACTAATTCTTTGTTGTTGGGCATTTCTTCCTGTAATTTCCAATTCGGCTATGGCCAAAGTTTTTACTGCTCGTTATATTTTATACACCATTCCTTCTTTGATAATAATTATTTCACTTGGTTTTGAAGCTTTAATTAAAAAATTTAAGTATCCATTAATCCTTTTTCTTTTATTTATTCCAAACATTATTTTAATTTCCAATTTATATTTTCGCCCAAAGCAAGTTAAATTACCCTCAATCGATATGGGACATTTAATTGGCTGGACTTCAGGCTGGGGAATTAAAGAAAGTTCTCTTTATCTTAAAGAGCGCAGTAAAGAGGTCAATGTTATCGTTGGCACCGAAGGCTATTTTGGTACTTTACCCGACGGACTCCAAATTTATACCCAAAATACAAATCAATTAACTGTTTTTGGAGTTGGTATTGATATTAAAGAAATCCCAGAAAAATTAATCGATGCCAAAAATCATGGCGACGAAGTCTATATGTTGTT
The DNA here is from genome assembly GCA_964609295.1 of uncultured Gammaproteobacteria bacterium. Lineage (GTDB taxonomy): Bacteria > Patescibacteriota > Microgenomatia > UBA12405 > UBA12405 > CAZSQT01. The sequence continues at coordinate 6,875 of CAZSQT010000014.1, forward strand.
CAACCAATCTCGCCTAGATATTCCCCAAACCGAGTTAGACAAATTAACCTTAGTGTCTCAATACCCCAAACCAGACGGTGATAAACTAGTTTTATATAAACTATGATTAAAAAACTATTTTTAGGTATTCTAATTAGTCTTGCCTTAATATCATCTTTAATAGGGCCTTTAAAAGGTGATATATTTTTTCACACTGATATTGCCAGGGATTTTTTATTAATTCAAGATATTGTCATAAATAAAAATTTAACCTTAATTGGACCTAGGGCTGGTGGTATTCCTGGTGTGTTTCATGGGCCATTCTGGCTATACCTTAATGCTATTCCTTTTTATTTAGCTAATGGTAATCCTCTTTTTATTTCTTGGTTTTGGTATATTTTAATGATATTTGGTCTTTTTATCTCTTTTAGCATTTCAAAAAAAATATTTAATTTAAATATTGCCTTAATTAGCACTGCTTTTTTATCTATTTTTTATATTAGACAAGTTAATAATTTTTTTAATCCCTACGGTGCTTTATTAATATCACCACTCTTTTTCTATTTTATTTATCAAAAAAAATATATTTTTGCCTTTCTTGTTTTAGGTATTATTTTCCAATTTCAAATGGCTTTTGCTGTCCCTCTTTTATTATTAAGCATTCCTCTTGTTTATAAAAAACTTTATTCGTTAATAGGATTATTACCTGGCTTATCCACTTTTATTTTTTTTGAAATAAGACATCAATTTATTCAAAGTAAAGCCCTTCTTAGTTTTATTGAAAAAGGACTTGGAGATAATTCTAATTTATATTACAATAGAATTAATTCTTTTTTAAATTCTAGTAATGTTTTTATTTCGTCCGATATTTATTTTAAAATATTTTCTTTAATTTTATTTATTTTCTCTCTCTGTATTTTATATAAGAAAAAACCATATTTTACTAAAATATTTATTTATTATTATTTTGGTTATTGGTTAATAACTTTTGTTTTTGGTGGAAACATACAATCTTATTATTATATACAATTTATTCCAATTATCTTTTATATTTTTTCTCATCTTCCTTCTTTTATTATTATCCCAATTTTAATTTTTAATTTATATTCCTCACATCTTCAAAATTTAAATTATAAAGAAAATATTATTGGTAAAAATATTTTATCTTGGCAGTTTTATAAAAATACAATTTCAGAAGTTTTAAAGAAAGAAAAAAACACTTTTTCTTATTTTGTTTATTCTCAAGATCAGTATGGCTATGCTACCAAATATACTCTCAGTTACTTATCTAACAAAAATATTATTCCATATCAAAAATCAAAAATTACTTATTTATTTAAAGAACCAGATATAGGAGAAAATCCATATACATCCTATCAAGATTGGAAATTAAATAAAGTCAAAATTAATAAAAAACCTGTTGAAGTATTAGAATTTAAAAATGGCTATCGTATTGAAAAATATATTTTAGATGAAACCGAAATCTCTCTTAAATCAGATGATAATTTAATTAAAGATTTAATTTTTAGATAGTGAATAAAAAAATAGTTCTCAGTTTGATTTTTGTCATTATTCTATCTTTAATTTATCTTTTTCCTCGTCTTTATCAATTTGAGCAAAATATAAATTTTCGTTACGACCAAGGACTTCATCTGTTAGAAACATATGAAATGGTCAAGTCTGGCCAAATAAGATTTGTAGGGCCAGCTGTAACTTCCAAAACATTTGAAGGTCGACAATTTTTTATCGGTCCTAACTATTATTATTTTTTGGCTATTTTAGGAGTAATTTTTAGTTGGTCAGTTAGCAAAATTATTCTTAGTTTAATTTTTATTGAATTATTTTTTTATCTTTTATTTTTTTATTTTATTAAAAAATATTTTGGTTTTTTACCTGCCTTAATTACTTTTGTCGGTATCTCTTGCTCTCCTTATCTCATTTACCACAGTTCTTTTTTTTGGAACCCTCATTTTTTGATTCCTCTGTCTATTCTTCTTCTTATTTTTAGTAAAAATATCTTTATATCTTCGTTTTTGTTTGGGCTAGCTTTTTCTTTTCATTATTCAGCTATTTTTTGGATAATCCCAATTATTTTAATTTTCAAAATTAATCAAAAAATAAATCTCAAAAACATTTTAATTGCTATCTCGATGTTTTTGTTAGCCAATCTTCCTTTTTATCTTTTTGAAATCAAAAATTCTTTTTATAATTTTAAAACCATGCTTCTTATATTTTTAAATTCAAAAGATTCCGGCAGCCTAACTTCTCATTATTTTATTTTTCCCTTAATTATTTTTGTTATATTTATTTTCTTATATCTATCCCAAAAATATAAAAAACCTTTTTATTTAATTCCTTTCCTTTTTCTTATATTTTTTAAAAATACTAATCCTTTAGACAATTTTTGGATATATCCAGATCAAGTTAAAACCGCTCAAATAATTCTCCAAAAACAATGTTTAGATAATTACAATATTGCCGCTACTATCCAAGGTGATACTCGTTTTTATGATTTAAGATATTTATTGACTATCAACAATTGTCCACCTGACAAAGTAGAAAATTATCCTCACAACAAATACCTATATTTGATAAGCAACAAAGACAATCCTCACCAAGAAACTGTTTGGGAAGTTGATAGCTTTAAACCATTTCAAATACAAGATAAAATTAAAATTAATCAAAACATCAATCTTTTTCTTATCCAAAGAATTGATAAATAGTTTATAGTAAAATATAGAGATGGCTTTTTTAAACAAATACAAAAATAATATTTTTTTAATAGTTCTTTTAATTGCTCTTCCTGCATTTTTTGCCTTACTTAAGCCTGGTTATTGGAATATGCATGACGATATGCAGATGATTAGACAACTTCAATTAGAAAAATGTATTTTTGACGGCCAAATTCCTTGTCGCTGGACTCCCGATTTAGGCTATGGTTACGGCTATCCTTTGTTTAATTTTTACCCACCTATGCCCTATATAGTCGGTCAAATATTTCGTACTTTAGGTTTTTCTTTTATCTGGTCAGTCAAGTTAACAGCTATTCTTCAAATTTATCTTTGTGCTCTTTTTATGTATCTTTTGGCCTTAAAAATATCCAACAAAAGGGGAGCCATCCTTGCCTCTCTTTTTTATACCTATGTTCCGTATCATGCTGTCAATATTTATGTCAGAGGAGCAATGAACGAAGCTTGGTCTGCCGTTTTTTTTCCTCTAATTTTTCTTTTTTCTCTCAATTTAATCAAAAAAACTAATTTATTAAATTTTATTCTTCTTTCTCTTTCTCTCACTGGGTTACTCCTATCTCACAATCCCATGGCTCTCACTTTCGCTCCCATATTAATCATCTGGTGTCTCTATTGGCTTTATCATCAAAAATCTTTTTACAAAATCAAACAATACATAATTCTTGGACTTTCAGGACTTTTTTCACTTTTACTTTCTGCTTTTTATACCTTACCAGTTTTGTTTGAGACAAAATTAGTCCAGATAGAAACAATGTTTGAAAATTATTATCACTATTCTGTCCATTTTACTAGTCTGTATCAATTATTTATTAGCAATTTTTGGGGTGATGGTCCTTCAGTCTGGGGACAAGCGGATAAAATGAGCTTTATGATTGGTTATTTACATTGGCTCATCCCTTTAGCTATTTTTATTTTTATTATTGTAAAAATTATCCAAAACAAAAAAATTCAAAGCTCTCACCTTCTTCCGTTGTTGATTATTTCAATGGGCTTTTTTACGGCTTTTATGACTCACGAAAGATCAACTTTCCTTTGGAAAATATTTTCTCCTATCCAAAAAATCCAGTTTCCATGGCGTTTTCTCAATCATACTTCTTTTTTACTACCTTTATCACTCGCTTTTTTACCTTTGATATTAAAAGAAGTTATTAAGCAAAAAAAATATCGTTTCTACATTTTTATTACATTAGCTGTTTTGCTTTTTAGTTTAAATATTAGCTATTTTAAGCCCGTCACCAGTGGTCCAATCACTGATGCTCAAAAATTTTCTGGTTTAGCCTGGACAAATCAGATTACTTCAGGAATTTATGATTATTTACCAAAAACTGCTTCAACTGCCGCCAAAGCTCCCGCCAAAGAATACATTGATTTAGTGGAACCACAAGATACCGTTTATACCCTTTCCGGTCAAAAAAGAGGGACTGATTGGATGTTTTTTAATCTTAATTTAGATAGAAGAGCTATTGTAACTTTATCCCAACTCTATTTTCCAGAATTCGAAATATTAAATCATGGTCAAAAAATAGATTATCAAATTGAACCTGAATTAGGTCGTATATCTCTTAATTTAGATAGGGGAGACCACCAAATATATCTTAAATTTAGAAATACTCCTATTAGAACTGTTTCTAATTTTATTTCCTTTTTATCCTGGTCTTTAATTTTTATTTTTTTCACTAAACCACTATGGCAGAAATTAATCTCGAAGAAATAAAAAGTAAAAGTACCACCAGTGTTTTGTTTTTATCTTTAAGAAATATCGGTATTCAAGCTATTTCTTTTTTTGGTTTTTTCCTTCTTACTATTTTACTCAAAAAAGAAGAGATTGGTTTATTTGCCCTAATCGTTGAAATTATAGGTATTTTGGCTTATTTTTCTGATATTGGTCTTGCCGCTGCTTTAATTCAACAAAAAGAAGAAGTTACCAAAGAAGAATTACAAACCACTTTTTTGATTCAACAAATTTTAGTTTTTACGGGACTTATTGTCTTTTTTATCCTTTATCGTAATCATTTATCCAAAAACCTTTTCCTAATAATGGCCCTCTGTTTTTCTTTTATATGTGCTTCTCTTAAGACTATTCCCTCTGTTCTTCTTGAGAGAAAACTTAATTTTAAAATTTTATCAACCATTGATATCGCCGAAAATCTTAGTTTTTACCTCTTAGCTGTTTTACTAGCTTTTTTGGGTTTTGGAGTCAACGCTTATGGTTTTGCTGTAATTTTTCGTTCCCTTTTGGGTCTAGTTTGGATATACAAGATGGCCCCTTGGCCAATTGGATTTAAATTCTCCATTCCTGCAATCAAAAGACTATTTAGATTTGGTATTCCTTTTCAGCTAAATAGTTTCATCGCTATGCTCAAAGACAGAGTCCCCAATGTTTTAGTTGCCAAATATATTGGTTTAAGTAATTTTGGTATCATCTCTTGGGCTCAAAAAGGCCCTCGCACTCCACTTAGCTTTATGGATGCCATTCAGAGAGTTACTTTTCCCACTTTTGCTCGTATTCAAGATCAAAAAGATATTTTAAATCGATCTATCAAAAAAAGTGTTTTTTTTATTGCCTTGTTTGTTTTTCCTACCTTAACTGGCATCGCCCTAGTTGCTCCCAATATTATTCACATTGTTCCTGATTACACCAAATGGCAACCCGCCATCATACCTCTTTATATTTATTGTCTTAGTTTTGCTATTGCCTCTATCACTACTCCTCTTACTAACGCTTTTAATGCTGTTGGTAAAATTACTATCACAACCTGTCTAATGGTCATGTGGACAGTTTTAACTTGGATATTTTTCCCTCTTTTGTCAATCAAATTTAATTATATCGGAACTGCCTATGCTGCTCTGATTGTCAGTTCTTCCTCTTTTGTTGTTTGGTTTATCGCCAAAAAACTTTTTAATTTCAACACTATTTCTGCTATCAAACACCCTCTTGTTGCCTCAATTTTAATGCTCTTAATTATTTTTCCTATTGGTAATTTAATTTCTCACCAACTTCTTAGTTTAATTATCAAAGTTTTATTAGGGGTTACTATCTATGGTCTTTATCAGTTTTTCTTTTCCAAAAACGAAATTAATTGGTTTATCAAACAAATTAAATGCCTAAAAATAAAAGAATAATTATTGGCTTTTTATTAATCATTGGCACAATTATTTTTAGTTTACCAATCATCAGAAGTGGTTTAGTTACAAAATATGGTTTGTCTTTTTGGGGAGCCAATGCTCATGATGGTCTTTGGCACTTGAGTTTAATCAATCATCTCAAAAATCCTTTCAACATAGAATTACCTATTTTTCCAGGTTTTAAGTTAATAAATTACCACCCTTTTTATAATATTTTGATTGCTTTTATTGCCTTTGTATCCAAAATACCTAGCAATTTATTGGTTTTCCAAATTTTTCCTCTCATATCATCATTTATTATTCTTTATCTAAGCTACCAAATAGCGACCAAAATTACCAAAAATTATCTAGCTGGTTTATTTTTTGCTTTTTTAACTATTTTTGCCACTTCATTTGGTTGGCTAATTAGTCTTTTACGCGATGGGCAACTATATGGTGAATCAATGTTTTGGGCCATGCAATCTTTTTCTACCCAAATCAATCCCCCCTATACTCTTTCCTTAATTTTTCTCTTACTGTTAATTAACGAAACCCTCAAAAAAAAGTCCAATACTTACATCATTGCTTTAATTTTATTGCTTTCTCCTATCACTAAAGCTTACTCTATTGTTCCTGTTTTTATCATCGCCTTTTTTCATTTTTTAAACAAAAAACAACTCAAATATTTTTTTGTTTTTTCCTTTTTTGCTCTACTGTTATTTCTCCAATTTAATTCCTCTTCATCATCCCTTATGGTTTATAAACCATTTTGGTTTCTTCATACTATGGTTGAAACCACCGATAGATTTTATCTTCCCAAAATTGTTTCCATCATTTACGCCCTCAAAGATTCCCCTTCTTTTAGTCCAAAACTTTTAGTTATAAACATCATCCTTCTTTTTGTTTTTATTTTGGGTAATTACTCTTGGCGAGTTTTTGCTTTTTTTGAAATTAAAAACAAAAAATATTTACCCTATTTTTTATCTATTATCATTTGTACTCTAATTCCTCTCTTTTTTGTCCAAAAGGGAACGGCTTGGAATACTATCCAGTTTTTGTATTATGCCCTTTTTCTCTCCAATCTATTACTCACTATTTATATTTTTAAAAATATTAAAAAACCTCTCTTCAAAATATTATTATTCACCATAATTATTACCTCTATTATCGGTAATGTTGGTAATTTAAAAAACTATTTAGGCAATCCACCACCAACATCTATTTCGTTATTAGAGCTAGACGCTTTAAATTTTTTAAAACAACAAGAAAAAGGTATCGTTTTAACCCCACTATATGACCCCTATCTCAAAAAAAGATATGACAAGACCCCTATTCCCCTTTATGCCTATGAGACTACATCCTATGTCTCGGCTCTTAGTCAACAACAAGTCTTTCTAGAAGATGAAATGAATTTAACTATTATTAGAGACAATTGGCAGGAAAGAAAATCTGCAATAAAGGATTTTTTTGATCAACAAAATCCTTATATAGATAGAAATTTTTTACTCCAAAATAATATTAGATATATTTATCTTCCTAGGATCTTTAATTTTTCTTTTGACAACATCGATATGTACCTTGATATTATCTTCCAAAATGAAGAAATAGAGATTATCAAAGTCAAAAAATGATAGAATATATCTACTATGAAAAATAAACCCTTAATTTCAGCGGTAATCAATACCAGGAATGAAGCCAAAACTCTAGACAAATGCCTTAAATCTCTCAAAGATTTTGCTCAAGAAATAATTATTGTTGATATGGAGTCAACAGACGATAGTCTGAAGATAGCCAAACGATATCAAGCCAAAATTTTCAAACACAAATTTCTTCCTGTGGTAGAACCAGCCAGAAATTATGCTCTTTCAAAAGCCACTGGCAAATGGATAATTCTTCTTGATCCAGATGAATATCTTTCTCGAACTCTCAAAAAAGAATTAAAAAATATTACCAAGCGTCACGATGTTGATTTTGTCAAAATTCCTAGACAAAACTTTATTTTTGGAAAATGGATGAGACATTCCAAATGTTGGCCTGATTACCTAATTAGATTTTTCAAAAAATCCCATGTTTCCTGGAAAGATGAAATTCATAGTCAACCAGAGACTAAAGGTAGCTGCTTAACCCTTCTTGATTCCGAAAAGTTAGCCATAAAACACAACAATTACCCCAATGTATCATCATTTATCACTAGAGCTCTTCGTTATAGCAACACTCAAGCCGAAGAATTATTAAAACAAGATTATAAAGTAAAAACTAGTGATTTTATTTTAAAACCAACTCAAGAATTTAATAGCCGTTTCTTTTATTCTCAAGGTTACAAAGATGGACTACACGGTCTTATTTTTTCCCTTCTTCAAGCTTTTACTATCGCGTTAATTTATATCAGACTTTGGGAAAAACAAGGTAGTCAAGAAAAAGTTTTAGCCAAAGAATCCTTTATCTCTGCCAGTCAAGAATCAAATTACGAATACAGTCATTGGTTTACCCAGTATTTCACCGGTGAATATTCACACAATATCTTTAAAAATTTCATTGTCAAAATTAGACACATTTTAAATCGTATTAGTAAAAATTTCTAACTATGGATAAAATAGGAATTATTGTTCTAAATTATAAACAAGAAAAATTAACCAAAGATACTGTTGATTCTTTACTTCAAATCAAACACGAAAATTTTAATTACCATATTTACATTATCGACAACAATTCACCAGACGATTCATTTGATAAATTATCAAAACAATATTCTAATAATGCCAATATTAGTCTTTACCAAAATAAAGTTAACTCCGGCTATGCTGGTGGTAATAATTTTGGTATTAAAATTGCCTTAAATGATAAAGTAAATTATTGTTTAATTATCAATAACGATGTTCTAGTTGACAAAAATTTTCTTCAAATTCTTTACAATACTAGTAAAAAATATGACGATAATTGTATTGTTGGCCCCAAAATATATTTTGCCCCTGGCTATGAATTTCACAAAGATAGATATAGCAAATCAGAAATTGGTCGCGTTATCTGGTCCAGCGGTGGTAAGGTTGATTGGGACAATATCTATGGTAGCAACCTTGGAGTTGATGAAGTGGACAAGGGCCAAAGAGATCAAGAAAATATATACAATGATTTTTTAACTGGTTGTTGTATTTTAGTCCCTACAAAAATTTTTGATAAAATCGGACTTTTTGATGAAAGATATTTTATGTATCTCGAAGATATCGATTTTTGTCATCAAGCCAAACTCAATGGTTTTCAATTAGTCTATGCCCCCAAATCTTTTATCTGGCACCTTAATTCTGGTTCCTCCGGTAGTGGCAGTAATCTTCATGATTATTTTACTACTCGCAATCGACTTATCTTTGGTTTCAAATATGCCAAAAGACGAACTCAATTTGCTTTGTTTCGAGAATCTCTCCGTCTCTTGATTTCCGGTCGAAAATATCAAAAAATTGGTATCAAAGATTATTTCTTAAAAAATTTTTATAAAGGCTCATGGAAATAAAAAATTTATCAGTTATTATTCTTGCTGGTAATGAAGAAAAAATAATTTCTAAGTGTCTTAAAAGCTGTTCCTTTGCTTCTGAAATTATTTTAGTTGCTGCCAACTCTACTGATAAGACAAAAGAAATTGTTCAAAAAATAGCCAATGATGAAAAAATAAAACTCAAAATAGTTGAAACTCAAGATGAATACAACAAAAATTTTACCAAATGGCGCAATTTAGGTTATCAAAACGCCAGCAAAGAATGGATTTTGTATATAGATGCCGATGAAGTTATTGATGACAAATTAAAGCAAGAAATTATAAATACTATTAGTCACAAAACCCAATACAATCAATATGCCATCCCCAGGGCGAATCACTTTTTAGGCAAAAGAGTAAAATATGGCGGTACCTATCCAGACTATGTCAAAAGATTATTCAAAAAAGACTCCTTTTCTGGTTATCGAGGTTATTTACACGAAGAACCAATTGTAAAAGGTAAATTATCTTATCTTACAAATGATTTACTGCACTTTACTCATCGCCATCTTTCTTCAATGATTGACAAAACTAACGCTTGGACAGACATGGAAGCCCAAGCTCTTTTTGATGCCAAACACCCTCCCGTTTACTGGTGGCGTTTTCCCCGAATGATGTTTACCAAATTTTACCAACGTCTTATCAAAGAAAAAATGTACAAAGATGGTATAGTTGGTTGGATTTCTGCTATCTTTGAATCTTTTGATACTTTTATTATTTATGCTAAACTTTGGGAGTTACAACAAAAAACAAAATGAATACCCATCGCGCTGCTATTTATGATCCTTATCTTGATACCCTCGGTGGGGGAGAAAGATACTGCCTTAGTGTTGCCGAAATTTTATCCAAAAATGGCTATTTAGTCGATATTTTCTGGTCCGGTAACAAAAATTTTTTGAAAAAAGCCGAAAAAAGATTTTCCCTAGACCTTAAGGATATCAATATTGTTCCTGATGTTTTTGGTATTGAGCCAAGTATTTTAGAAAATATTGAAGATAAAAATATTTTAAAAAAAATAATTAAAAAAAATCACACATCACTCAAGGCAATCAACAAATTCAAAGATTTTATCCAAAAATACAAAACTACCCGACAATACGATCTTTTATTTTTTTTAAGTGATGGCAGTATCCCTTTTATTTTTGCCAAAAAAAATATCCTTCATATTCAAGTTCCTTTTTTGAAAAAAAATATTAATTATAATCCTTATCTAAATCTTGTAAAATCAAAAATTTTTTCCAATATAATTTGCAATTCAAAATTTACCGCCAGATTTTCTCAAAAAATATTTCCCAAAAATGTAGAAGTTTTGTATCCACCAGTTGATGTCAGCAAGTTCCATCCTGCAGATAAAAAAGAAAATATTATTTTATCAGTCGGTCGTTTTGACAATATTTTAAATGCCAAAAGACAAGAAGTTCTTATCAGGGCCTTCAAAAAACTCTCCCCCCAATTACCATCAAAATGGAAACTAATTTTGGCTGGTGGTAGTATGGTAGAAGAAGAAAAAAATCGCTATCTTAACTATCTCAAAAAAGAAGCCAAAGATTTTCCTATAGAAATTATTGTCAATCCTGCTTTTGAAGAATTAAAAAATATTTATTCTAGCTCCAAAATTTATTGGCATGCTGCTGGCTATCAAGTTAAAGAAAACAATCACCCAGAAGCTACAGAGCATTTTGGTATGACTATTGTTGAAGCTATGGCCTCTGGATTGGTTCCTGTTGTTGTCAACAAAGGTGGTATTCCAGAAATTATTAAAAACGATCATAACGGCTATCTATGGGACAAAATAAATCAATTAGTTAATTATACTTTATCTCTAATCAAAGATGAGCAAAAATTAGAAGAATTAAAAAATGAAGCTATTAAAGACAGCCTAATCTACTCCAAGGAAAATTTTGAAAAACAATTTTTATCAATTATCAACAAAAAATAATATGAAAATATCAATTATCGTCACTAATTGGAACGGACTAAAACTTTTACAAAAAAATTTTCAAAGAGTTATTGACACTAGCCAAGAAGCTGAAGAAATTATCTTTACTGATGATGCCTCAGGAGACGAGAGTGTCTCCTACATGAAGTCTCTTCAAAAAAAATACCCTAAAATAAAAATAATTGCTCACAAAAAAAATGTTGGTTTTGGTAAGAACTCAAATTATGCTGTTTCCAAGGCTAAGGGTGATTTAGTTGTTTTACTCAACAACGATATTTATCCCCACGACAACTACATAAAAAATTCACTTAAACATTTTAAAGATAAAAATGTTTTTGGTGTTGGTTTTGCTGAAAGTGGTAATGAAAATTGGGGAAACATATATTGGCAAAATGGATACCTTCAACATAATTGTGGATACAAAAACAAAAAAACCCATATCACTGCTTGGCTCTCAGGTGGTAGTTCTATTATCAGAAGAGATTTATTCTTAGAATTAGGTGGCTTTGATAATGTCTATGAGCCTTTTTACTATGAAGACTTAGACCTAGGTTTTAGGGCCTGGAAATCAGGCTATAAACTTCTTTGGGATCCTCATTGTGTCGTTGACCACAAACACGAATCAACTATTTCCAAATTTCCCAAAAAATTTTTAGACTATGTCAAAGAGAGAAATCGTCTTTTAATAATTTTAAGAAATATTGACAATAAAAAATTACTCAAACAAAATAAATATGCTCGATTTTTAAGAGTTTTATCTGGCCCCAATTATATTAAAATCATTCGTGCTGCCAAAAAACAAATTCGCCAAAATCCCCCACCAATTCACAAAAATAAACTCACTGATATCGAAGTGTTAAATATGTTTAACTAAATAATGTTTCAAAATATTAAAAAATATTGGCCATTATTTTTAATATCTTTAATAGTTTCTTTGTTTTTTTGGAAAACCATATATCTCAAATTAATACCTTTTCCTGGTGATATGTTGGTCGGCGCCTATTATCCCTGGCTTGATTATAAATGGGGAGGATTTGAAACTAGTGTTCCTATAAAAAATCCCTTGATTAGTGATGTTTTCTCTCAATTTTTTTTATGGAAAGACTTAATTAGAAAATCATTTATAAATAAACAAATTCCTCTTTGGAATCCTTATTCTTATAGTGGCTACCCTTTATTGGCCAATTTCCATTCAGGTGTTTTTAATCCTCTTAATTTATTATTAATAATTTTTGGCTCTATAAATGGTTGGTCGGCTATAATTATTTCTCAATTTCTCTTTTCTGCCATTTCTATGTATTTTCTTTTAAGAAATTTTAAAAGAAGTAATTTAGCTTCAATAGGTGGTTCCATTAGTTATGCTTTTAGTGGTTTTATGATTTGTTGGTCGCAATTTGTTACCGCTGGTTTTGCCCTTATTGCTCTTCCTTTAATATTTTTATCTCTCAATTTATATTTTCAAAAAAATAAAAACAAATATTTATTTTATTTAAGTCCATTATTATTTTTATTAATTTCATCCGGTCACTTTCAAGCAATTTTATACACCTGCTTAATATCATTTTTTTATTTTTTATATCTCTTTTTACACAAAAAAAATAAATTAATTCATTTTTTTAAAATTAGCTTATTTTCTATTTTAGGTATCGGCCTAATTGCTCTACAAATTTTACCGACAATAGAATTGGGTAAATACTCAATAAGGTTTAATGAAAATTATATAAAAGAATATAAGTATGGATTACTTTCTCTTGATAGAATCCCTACTATTTTTGCTCCAGATTTTTTTGGCAATCCGACTACCTTTAACTATTGGGGAAATTATAACTATCATGAAACTATAATTTATATGGGTATTGCCAGTATTCTGGCTATCATTTTTTGTCTTTATAAATTTAAAAATTTAAAAAACGAAAAATTTTTCCTACTAACCTCTTTATTAAGCTTAATATTTGCTTTTGATACTATTTTTGGTAAATCAATTTTTCTTTTAAAAATACCCGGACTTTCAACTAGTTCCGGAGCTAGAATTATATTTTTATTTACTTTCTCCACCTCAATCTTAATTGCTTATTGGATGGATTTTATTTCTAAAGAAAAAGTAAAAAATATAATAAGATACTATTGGGGTTATTTTCTTTTTATTTTCATAATTGCTTTAAGCATGCTGTTAAGTTACAAATACAGTCTCGAATTTGTAGAATTATCACAAAATTATAAAATTAGTCTTCGTAATTTAGTTATTCCAATTTTTATTTCTTTTGTTTTTTTACTAATTCTTTTTATAAAAAACAAAATTATAAAATTAACTTTTATTATAGTTTTGATTATTTTTGATTTATTTCGTTTTGGTTGGAAATATACACCTTTTGTCAGACAAGAATATGTTTACCCTAAAACAGCAATAATAGATTTTTTAAAAAATGATAAAGAAATTTTCAGAATAGAAAAAGAAAAAGGACCACTCTTAACTCCTAACACTTGGACTGCTTATCGTCTTATGTCAACTTCTGGCTATGATCCTATGGCGATAGAAGAATATTCAATTTTTTATGAAAAAAATCTAAATAAAAATACTCAAGCCAGCCCAAGTCGATATTCTGAATTAGGTAAATATGATTCTCTAAGTCTTGGTGAGGCTAATGTTAAATATCTTTTAGTTTTAAAATACAACGAAATAGATGATTTTACTGATACTAAACCATATAAATTAAATAGAAAAATAGATCAAGAAAAATGGATTCCTGTTTTTGAAGAAAAAACCGTTGTTATCTTACAAAACAAAGATTATAAATCCAGAGTTGAAACAGAAAACAAATCTTTTGTAGAAATAAAATCCTACACCGCCAACAAAATTATTATTAATTTTGATAATCCTTCAAATACAAAACTTATTCTAAGAGATACCTACTATCCAGGCTGGATTGCTAAAATTAATGGAAACATAACAAAAATAGAAAAATACAATGATATTTTTAGACAAATAGATTTACCTGCTGGTAAAGGAATTGTCGAGTTTATTTATCAACCAAAAAGCTTTACAATTGGTGTATATATTAGTTTAATAAGTCTTGTCATATGGCTCATATTGATCTTTCTATTATAATCGTTACTTGGAATACTGCCCAAATCACTCTCAAGTGCATTCAAACCATCCATAAATATCTTAAAGATACAATTGATTACGAAATCATTATCGTTGACAACAACTCCTCTGACAATACCCAAGATGTATTAAAAAAAGAAAAAATTAAATATATTAAAAATTCAGCCAACTTTGGTTTTGCCAAAGCCAATAATATTGGTGTTAAACAATCAAAAGGGGACTATCTCTTATTTCTTAACTCCGACATGGAATTAATCGATGATAGTCTAATTAAAATGTTAAACTTTTTCAAAAAAGACGAAACTATCGGTATTATTGGTCCTCAATTTTTAAATATCGACAAAACTCCACAAGCCTCTGTCTTTCCCCCTCAAACAATTTTAAATGCGTTTAAAGAGTTTTGGTTGGGTCAAAAAAATGCTTATTCCAAATACAATCCACCTACTGACAAAATATCACAAGTTTATGCTATTTCAGGTGGAGCTCTCTTAATAAGAAAAACTTTGTTTAACAAAATAGGTGCTTGGAACGAAAAATATCATTTTTATTTTGAAGATCTAGATATGTCTCGAACTATAAATAAATTAGGCTACAAAGTAATCTTTTACCCTTTTTGTAAAGTAATCCATCGACATGGTGCCAGCGGTAAAAAATTGGCCGACCCTCAAAATCAATGGCGTCGCCTTATCAATGGTAGTATCAAATATCACGGATATTTTAAAAACTATATATTATATTTAATCATAAAATCTAGCCAAGTATGTCAAAAATACTTAAACAAATAAATAAAACCATATTTTTAGCCATTATCATTAGAATTTTAATAATGCCATTTTTTTATCACCCAGATATCAAAAGTCAATATTTTCATTTTCAATTTTTACAAAAAGGTGTTTTAAATATTTATAGCTATCTTGATAAAAATAAAGACAATCTCCCCAATACTGACACTTTCAACTATTTACCTCTAACTTATTTTACTTTTGGAACTAATCATCTTATTTCACAAGTTTTTATGCCCAAAGATTATTCTCTTTGGTTAAATGATTGGGGAGTCAAAAAAAATGATTATTCGAACCTGCCTATTTTTCTTTTTATCCTTAAAATACCTTATTTATTTTTGGATATTGGAATTGCCTATCTTTTGTATAAACTTTTTCCCAAAAAGAAATTACATTTAATTTGGCTGTTTAATCCACTAACTATCTATCTCATTTATATTTTGGGAAATTTTGATATTTTACCCTCATTTCTCACCCTTCTCGCTTTTTATTTTCTTAACAATAAAAAGAATTTTCATTGTTATTTTTCACTGGGAGTTGCTATTGCCGTTAAAATGTATCCAATATTATTTTTACCTTTCTTTTTGTTTTATCACAAAGAAAATCTAAAACAAAAATTTTTAAATCTATTGTTTTTATCGCTACCCCTAATTATTAGTATCGCTCCTTTTTTGACTAATACTTATTTTGTAAACTCTTTTTTGGGTTCTGGTTTAACTCAAAAAATACTAGAATACAAAATTTTAAATATACCTATTTATCCAATAATTTATACAATAATTTTTTATTTATTTATCAAATCTAAAAACAAAGAAAAATCTTTTTACAAAAGTATTTTTTACCTCATGATTTTCTTTTTTGCTTTAATCAAATTTCACCCCCAATGGTTAATTTGGTTTTTGCCTTTTGTCATTTACCCTTTTTCATCTATCAATAAAATTAGAACTCTTTTTATATTTTATATTTTACTGTTTTTAGTTTACACTTTTTTAATTAACGATCAATTCCTTTTTTGGGGACACCTTGTCCCCATTCATTCCAATTTTTTACTTCTTCGCACTCCCTTTGATTTAATTTATTATAAATTTCATCTTAATCCTCATTTTTTACAAAATAACATCAAATATTTAATGTTATTTATTTCTTTTTTTCAAGTTTATCTTTATGAAAAAAATAATTAAATTTTTATCTCTAACTTTGGTTGAAATAATACTTATAGTTTTTTTATTAATTATTATACCTTCCCTTCTAATTAGGGAAATTAGAGAAGAAAATAATTTTGGTCAAAATTTTTTTATTAAACTTGATTCAGCTGTCACTTATCAACAAGAAATTAAATTAACTCATCCAAATATTCAAAATCTTTTTCTTCTTTTCAAAAACCCCAACTTAGAAAGTAAACAATTAATTTATTTAACAATAGAAGATATTAATGGAAATGAACTACGCAGTCTTTCTTTCACTGGCAATAGTGTAGAAGACCCCACTTGGGTACCTTTCAAGTTTCAACCTCTAAATGAACCAAAAATAACCCTTAAAATTAACTCCCCTCAAGCCCCTAACACCCCACCCCTCCTTTTGGGTTTCAATGAAAAAGATCAAAGTTTAATTTATCAATCAAGCTATCAATCTAGTAACTTTAAAGAAAATTTAATACAAAATTTAAATAAAATAAAAGAAAAAACTCTTATCAGTTGGCAGTATTCCCTTATTTATTTAAATTTATTTTTAATACTTAATTATCTTTATATTAAAAATCTTAAAAAATAAAATTATTTCAAAAATATAATCTGAGAAGATTGATAAATTTTGATAGGACTTTGGGTGAAATAATTTTCTGCATCAACTATTCTACTCACGTCTAGGGTATCAATTCTTGGAGAAGTCCACAGTATTGTTTTTTTTAAGTTTTTATCTTCATCCCAATTAACTTTTCTAAATTTGAATTTTCCAAAATCAAAATTCCAAATACCGTGCTTGTCTGAACTAATTCTTTTATAACCTTCTTTCTGTGGAATAATTGGATTAATTTTAAAATAGTAAAGTATAAAAATATAACTTTGGGCTTGTGGAATATCTATTATTACCTGATCATAGTCATCAATAACCTCAGAAATTAAATTAGCTCCTTCCTCAAAACCTCCTGGTTGAAACTCACCATGTGTTTCATAATAAGAATAAGATATCTCATTGTTTATAATAAAACAAAATTGAAATATTAAAAAAAAGATTAACAAAAACTTAATTATCCTATTTTTTTTAAAAATATAAAATAAACCTAAAAAACTTAAAATTTTAATAGCTCCAATAGAGTTCAAACTTCGCAGGGGATGGTACCAATTCCAAGTTGCTGCTGCTGGTGCCAAGCCAGCAACAATCCAATACAAAAGAGTTCTGTATTTTTCTTTTACTATATTTTTAATCAAAATAACAATTCCTACTAAAAAGGTGATAGATTCAATCCAACCCAACATTCCAAAACTAGGTATATACATCACCGATCTTCTAACCCACAAAAAAACTCTCGTTCCTAAATTTATTGGCGAAAAGTAAGCCCAAAGTCGACCAGTCAACATTCCTAAAAAATAATAAATTTTAGAAAAAGGAAAAAATAAAATTTCCTTTGGAGAATAAGGATAATAAGCTTTAAAAAAATTTTCTTGATTAAATCTCGTTAAAACAGAAGAACTATTAGAATCTAAAAAAATAGGAATATAACACAATAAAATTAAAATCAAAGAAGATATGTTCATCCACGTTATTCTTTTTTTATTCTTGTTTTCTTTTTTACCCAACAACCAATTTATGGGATCAATTTGCATTAATATTATAAAAAGAGGAACTGCCACCCTTGCTCCGTGATAACTATAAATAGAAAGTATAAAAAATAAGATATAAAAAATAAAAAAAGAAATTTTAAATTTTCTTCGATTAGTTAAATAAAAATAAATTCCCCAAGTATAAAAACAAGCAGATAGGTGAGTTTCTAGAGCCACTCTTGAAAAATGCAAAGAATATGGCTGCATTAAAGCTAAGATTAAACCAAAAAGTTTAATTTTTTCATCTTTAATAAAAAGTCCTAAAATAAAATAAATGGCTAAAGACAGAAAAACACCAGAAAGAGCACTTACCAATCTTAAACTTAAATTATTTAAACCAAATATTTTAATAAAAGGTATAGTTAAGTAAGAATACAAAGCTGGTTTATAATCACCAAATGACTTTAATGAGACTGGCCAACTTAAACCATGCTCATCCTTCCCAGTCATCATTAGACTATATGCATTGTAACCCAAACCAGCTTCATCAAAACCAATAGAGTTAGGAGATTTATCTATTTGCCATACTCTTAAAAATAAACCTATTGATAATAGTAAAAAAATAATCAATATTTTTTTCATTTTAATTCTCCTATAACAATATAATCACTATATCCATGAGCAACAGAGTCTTTAAGCTCTTTATAATCTAATATTTTATAATTTTCATCAGACCAAAAATCTTGCCAATTATCAACCAAAGAATTATTAAAAGTCCTTCCACTAAATTCACCCGCAAAAATACAAATATACTTAGATCCCTCCAATTCACTATTAACTGAATAATCAGACCCCCAATAATATTGGGCATATTCATCAGTAAAGCCGATTATTCTCGTAACATAAACATCTTCTTTACTTGGTAAATTATTAAAACAATAATCAAAAACAATTGGCTTGTTGTCTAGCCAATGTTCAGGTCTGGTTGCGAAATTTAAAAAACTAATAACAAAAGAATAAATTAAAAATAAAAGAAAGAAAACTTTCCAAACAAAATGTACCTTTTCAAAAGAAAGAGAAATCAAATAGGACAACGTATACCAAAGTAGTGCAAATCTTAAAAATAAAATTTCTTTACTAAAAATAAAATAAATAAAAGAAAAAACAAAAAAAATCAAAATCTCCCTTTTTCTCTTCTTTTTTAGAAAATAAAAAACTCCCAATGTTAACAAAAATATTTCAAACCAGTAAAAAATTATTATTCCTTTTTGTTCCAGAGGATGAAACTCTTGAAAAAATAAAGCTTCAATGTCAAAAAAAGAATTAATTTCTCCTAGGATATTCTTCGTTGCAAAAAAGGGTTTATTGTAAGAAAGTCTTCTAAAAAAAAGAGGGAATGAGGGTCTAAACGACAAAGAATCTTCATTTTTAAATCTAATATTTACCTCTGTCGATAAAGCTTCTGGTTTTATTTTATCCCATAAAATAAAACTTCTGTCCTGAACTCCAATTCTTAAAATAACAAGTAGAAACAAAAGAATAATCCAAACTTTATTTTTTTGAATTTTTTTAATCACAAAAATCCAAGCAATTAATTCAAACAAAATTAAAGGATAACAATACCATAAAATCCAATAAAAAGGAGAAATTAAAATAATAATAATATTCCATTTTTTTAAGTAAAAAAAGATCAAAAAACATGAAAAACCTAAAGATAAAATACGAAAAAACCAAACATTTATACCTCCCAAAATCTGATTAGGCAAAGGAGGATAATTAATTAAAAAACTAATTAATAATTGAAAAATAATTACTAAAATAGAAACAATAAAAAATTTTTTAGCTTTTAAAAAAGGAAATAGGCTATTCATAATGATTTTCTATTAATTTTTTTAATTTTATCTTTTTTTCTATTAAATGATTAGTATCCACAACGTCAATCAAGGGAGCTAAATAGACAAGCCCGTTCTCATAACTGTTTTTTGCTAAATCCAATTGTTTTTTTGCCAAATTATATAAACCATAATTTAAAAGCTTTTGAGATTCAAAAATTCTTTTTTCTGCCAACACAAAATTCCATTCAACCAAATCCCTATCTGCTAAAATAAAAAAAGATTGTACTTTCTCCCTTCCTCTTTTTAGATAATAAATAGGCGAAACAGGAGTTGTCCCTTTGTAATCAAAAATCAATTTAAAACTATCAAACTTTAATCCAAAAAAAATAATCCAAAAAAATAATCCAAAAAAGATAAGTATAGTAAAAATAAACAGTCTCCGCTTCATGAAGATATGATATCATTTTAATGTGAAAAAGAATATTATGCTTCCACTAATAATAATATCTCTTTTAGTGGTCAGATTTTGTTTTATTTTAAAAAATCCAATGTATCTAGATGAAGGAATTTATTTATCTTGGGCCCAACTAATTGGTATTTCAAAAAACTTCGCCTACACAAGCCTACAAGATGGAAAAACACCATTGTTCTTTTGGCTTTTGCATTATTTTGGCTCACTCATTAAAAATTATCTACTAGCTGGTCGACTAATATCAATTATTTCAGGTTTAATCACGGCCATATCGTGGATGTTAATTTTTTCTAAAAAAAATACACGATCTATTTTTTATTTATTTTTATTCTTAATTGCACCATATGGATTTTTAATAGAAAGAATGGCTCTAACTGATAGCTTATTAGTAGCCCTAAGTAGTTTTTCTCTAATGCTTATTATTAAAGGAAAAAATATTTTAGAAAAAAAAGAAAATACAAAATATATTTATTTTTTTATATTAATGATATTCTCCGGAATTTCTCTAGGATTTGCTTATGCCACTAAAACAACTGCGAAACTTTTTCTCGTTACTTATTTACTAATTATTTTATTTTGGATTTTCAGTTACTTTTTGAATAAAAAATACAAAAAACTAATTTTCATAATTTTAGGAACAATACTCCTTTTTCTATTTTATTCGGAAGTAGTTAATTGTTTCCGAACAGGAGGGCAAGCTTTTTGGATTTCAATAAAAGAAAAGGAAAAACTAATGATTTATTCACCGGAGCAAATTATTAACAGATTAGTTAACAATCCTCTTTCTTCTTTTACTTATGCAAAGTTATTTTTCGATTATCTTTTAAATTATGTATCTTTTTTACTTATTTTTATAATAGTTGGATTATTTAATATTGTAAAAGAAAAGAAAAATCGAAAATTTATTTGGTTAATATTTTCTTTTTTATTTATTAGTGTCAGCGTCTGTTTGTCTGGAAAGGTTATGTCTTCACGCTATATATATTTAACTTACCCAACTTTAATTGGCCTAGCAGTTTTTGGTTTAGAATATCTAATATCTTTAAAAAAAACCTGGCTCAATTTTGCTATTGTTTTAATATTTATTCTAACTATTAACAAAAGTCTACTTCTTGTTTTTAATTTTGAAAAAGCTTCTTATTCCCAAGACGATCAATCTTATTTAGTTTCTGGTAACCTAACTAACTTCGGATTAAAAAAAGTAATTAATTACTTTGACAATAAAGAAAAAAACAATGTCTTAATTGGCATTAACGGTAGCTGGGGTATTCCAGAAGGATCATCTATTATTTTGAAAGAAAATAATCTTAATTCAATAATTTTAAAAAAAGAAGAAATTATTGAAAAAAAAGAATCAATAAATAATAGTTGTCCAAAAACATGGCTTAAAAAAGATAATTTTTGCTTAAAACTTAATTTTAAACAAGAAGAGAACATCGATAAATATCTTTACTTGGTAGGTGGAAAAGAAATGGTTGATAACTTAAGTAACTTTAATTTTACTGAAATTTATGAATTTAAAAAAAATAAAGGAAATAATAGTAATTACTTCCTAAAAATAAATTAATTTTAAATATGAAAATACTCAAAAAAATAAATCCTATTTTTTTAATTTTAATATTGGCCTTTTGTTTAAGATTAATAAATATGAGCAAAATACCTCTTTTTGGCGACGAAATTGACGTTGCTAATCATACTTATTTTCTTTCAAAAACTCTTCGAGATTATAGGGGAAACTTTCTTCCTTTCTACATTGATTCATTTTCAGAATCACGTGCTCCGTTATTAATGTATACATCGATTCCTTTTTTTATTTTTTTAGGAAAGAGTGCTTTAACTCTAAGATTAACCCCTTTAATATTTGGAATATTGTCTATTTACTTCTTTTATTTGTTAATAAATTTGATAACCAAAAAAAGAAAGATGGCTTTAATTTCGGCCCTAATAATGAGTATCATTCCTTGGCACATTCATTATAGTCAAATGTCATTTGAAGTTACTTTACTGCTTTTTTTAATTTTGGCTGGTACTTATTTTTATCTTAAAAATAAGTATTTTTTATCAGTTGTTCTTTTTTCTCTTTGTTTCTATACTTATTCCGTAGCCAACATCTTTATTCCTATTTATGCAATATTTCTATATTTTTATCATAAACCAATTCCTCTTAAAAAAATTATTAAATTATCACTTTTAGTCATTTTTCTGTTAAGTCCAATTATTCTTAATATATTTGAAGGAAAAGCTAGTAATAGATTTAAATTAATAAGTATTTTTAATAATCCCCAAAAAATAACAAAATTGATTTATCGACGCACCAGTTTTTCTTCTAATCCCAAGATAGAAAGAATCTTTAATAATAAAGCTACTCTTTTTAGCTCAGAATTTTTAAAAAACTACACTGAAGCTTTATCATTTAGTTTTTTATTTACAGAAAAAGGAGACCCTAGTCCTCGCCACCAAATACCAGGAAAACCTCTATTGTTTACCATACTAATAATTCCATTCATTATTGGTCTTTTTTCAAAACCCGATAAGCTATTTATTTTTTTCTTATTAATAGCCCCTATTTCAAGTGCTCTTACCCAAGAAGGAGGCAGACATGCTACTCGATTATTTATTATGATTCCCCCCTTATGTTACTTGATATCCCTAGGTTTATTTAAATTATCAAAAAATATAAAATATGTCATCTTTGGATTGTGTGCTATTTCGCTTTTCTTTTATTTTCATGAATATGAATATTATTGGCAAGAAAATTATCAAAACTTAAATGGAAATTATAATGAACTTTTTTCTCATATTCCCAAAAATTGTTCAAGATATTTTATTTCCAACACTACTTATAATTCTTTACCTTATTTTTTGTTTTATAAAAATTATGAACCTTCAAATTTCTTAAAAGAATTTAAGGGGGATAAAAATAAAGAAAATATATTTTTAGACATGTCTGGTTTCTCTCTTGGAAAAAACATTTTTTTTATAAATGATTGGCAAGGAGATGGAGATAATTTTTCAAAAATTCAAAAATTTGCTCAAACAAATGATTGTTTTTTATTTTTTGAAGGAACCGATATTAACGGAAAAATAAAACTTTCAGAAGAATATCAAACAATTCATGCAACCATATCACCTAGCAAAAATTTATTTGGTCAAATAATTAAAAAAACTAAATGAAATATAAAAACTTTTGGATAAGTATAGCGCTTATCTCCCTGTTCATTATTGGTAGTTATTTTAGGTTGATTAATTTATCGAATAATCCACCCTCTATTTTTTCTGATGAGGTAGATGCTCAATATCAGGCTTTTATATATAAACAATGTGGTACCGATTATTTTGGCAATAAATTTCCTATCCATTTTCAATCTTTTTCCGACTATCGTACTCCCATCTTTATTCGAACTATTGCCTTATTTAACTCTGTTCGTCTTTCCCAATCTATATTTGGTATTTTTTCCTTGTTTTTGATCTTTTTAATTCTCAAACATCTTTTTGTCAAAAATAAAATTATTTGGATTTATGGATTATTTATTTCTGCTTGTTCTTTTTGGTTAATTCATTATAGTCGCACTGGTTTTGAAGTTTCTCAAATGCTCTTTTTTCTTTTTTTGTTTCTTCTTTTTTGGCTTAAATTTATCAAAAAACCAACTCTTCCTTATCTTTTGATTAGTTGTATCGCTCTTATTTTGTCTTTTTATACCTATAGCACCGCTAAATTATTTGTCGTTTTACTGCTACCACCTCTTTTTTTAATCTGGCGAAAAGAAATTTTTTCTTTAGGTGTCAAAAAACTATCTATCTTGATAGTAATTTGTTCTTTTTTGGTTTTACCAATGATTACCGATACTATTTCTGGTCGCTCTGGTTATCGTTTTTCCTATATCAATATCTTTAGTGACCCCACCATAAGCAAGGAAGTTGATTATCAAAGATATCTCGATGCCACCAATAAATATGGTCAACAAATAGGACTTTCTCCTGATTTATCATCAAAATTAATTCACAACAAAGTTGTCCTTTGGACTAATAAATTTATCAATAATTATTTTGAAAGTTTTTCCAGCCAATTCCTTTTTCTCAAGGGAGACGGCAATCTCCGACAAGGTTTTGGCTTTTTGGGATATTTATTTTTCACCGAAATTATTTTAATTATTTTTGGACTAGGTCTTGTGTTAAAAAAGAAAGATAAATTCACCACCCTTATGTTCCTTTGGTTAATTTTGGCCCCAATCCCATATGCTCTTACCAGAGATTCTGCTTTTACTCACGCCACTCGATTAATAATTATTGTCCCAGCCTTAATGTATTTTTCTATTTTGGGTTTTAGTCAAATTTCAAAATTAAAATATCAAAAAATATTTATAATTCTAATTTTTACTTTTAATATTTGTCAACTTACTTATTTTTGGCACTATTACAATATCCATTATCCTCAAATTTCAGCCAAAGAATGGCATTATGGTATTGATATTACCTTAAATAAAATAAAAAAAGATTATAATAATTCACCAAAGATATTTTTTAGTTCCAACCCAGAGCCAATATTACCTTTCTTCCTCTGGAATTTTAAATACCAACCAAGCGATAATCCCTGTGCTCCCGCCAAAGAGATAATTTGGGATAATAATGATAATTTTAATGCCTTAGTCGCTGACAACAAATATTATTTTGGTAGATTTGAATGGTCACAATTTAAAAATTCTCCCCATTTTAATAATCAAAATCTTTTTATGATTTCTAGCAAAGACATAGAAACCATTGATTCTCAAAATTTTAAATATGAGATACTTTATCAACTTGACAAAAAATATCTCGAACAAGAAATTTATTATTTAGTTCGTTTTAACAATAATGACTAAATTCATCTCCAAAAATATTTTTATAATTTTAATTATCCTTTTGGGACTTTTATCTACCCACCGATTACTCAGACCAGGAATTCATTCCATGGCCGACGAAATGCATGTTTTTCGCCTAGAACAATACCACCAATGCATTATGGATGGTCAAATTCCTTGTCGTTATGTCGCTGATGCCGGTTTTGGTTACGGTTATCCATTGTTCAATTTTTATGCCCCTGGCTTTTACTCTATAGCTCAAATATTTCATTTAATTGGTTTTTCTCTGATCAACAGCCTCAAAATAGTTATTGTTTTAACAGCTATTAGTGGTGCTATTGGTATTTTTTATCTATCCAATTCCTTACTAGCTAGTGTTCTTTTTCTCTTTGCTCCATATCAAGCTGTCAATATTTTCGTTCGTGGTGCTTTTCCTGAATTTTTTGCCCTTAATTTAATTCCTTGGGTAATTTATTTTTTTAAAGAAAAAAAATATTTTTGGTCAACCATTTTTCTTTCTTTTGTTTTAATTTCTCATACTCTCACTAGTTTAACTTTACTAGTTTTTTTGATTCCTTATCTATTTATTTTTATCAAAGATTACAAAAAACAAATAATTTCACTCCTGACCAGTTTTGGATTATCTGCCTTTTTTACCCTACCTGCTTTTTTTGAAAAAAATATCACTACCGTTGAAACAATGACTCAAGGTTATTTTAATTTTATTAATCATTTTGCCACTCTCAATCAATTGTTCATATCTCGGTTTTGGGGTTATGGTGCTTCACTCTGGGGCCCTCAAGACGATATGGCTATCTCTATTGGTCTTATGCAATGGCTAATTCCCTTATTGACACTTATATATCTTTTCAAAAATAAAAAAATAAATTTAAAAATAATTTTTTATTTAACATCTGCCTTATTTTTTATTTTTCTCACTCACAACAAATCAACCTTCATCTGGCAAAGTTTACCGTTTATGAAATACTTCCAATTTCCTTGGCGTTTTATTGGGATAGCTCTTATTCCATTGTCCTTACTAGCCGGAAAAATTAAATTAAACAAATTATTTCTCACTATTTTAATTTTTATTACTATTTGCTTAAATCTAAGTTACTTTAAAGAAGATATCTGGCACCAGCAATATGATTTTAACAAAGCTCGCTTAAGTGGTTTGGCAATAGGGGATTATTGGCCTAATTATGGGGAAGAATTACCTTCCAAATATATAGAATCAAGAGGAATAGACAGACAAAGTAATAAATTATCCCTCTTTGTAGAAGTTAAAAATGAAAAAATGGAATTAATTTTACCCATAGTTTATTTTCCCGGCTGGAAAGTTTATGTCAACAATCAAGAAAAAGAATTTCAAATTGATCCTCTCTACGGACAAATAAAAATTAATCTGGAAACAGGACAAAACGATGTTGTTTTAAAATTTCACAATACCCCAATTAGAAACATTGCCAATCTTATCTCTTTTATTTCTCTTGTTTTTTTATTTTTTATAATAAAGTATGAAAAAAAATAGATTTTTATTTATTTTTATTCTCTTAATTGCTCTATTTTTGAGATTTTACCAACTTAATCAATTTCCCCCTAGCCTAAATTGGGACGAAATTAGTCATGGTTACAATGCTTACTCAATTTTAAAAACTGGACAAGATCAATGGGGGAATCAAGCTCCCATTTTTAATTTTAGAGCTTATGGAGATTATCCCACCACTCTCAATATGTATTTGACCATTCCTTTCGTTTATTTTTTTGGACTAAATGAATGGTCAGTCAGATTACCCTCAGCCATTCTAGGTTTTGGCCTTGTTATCCTTGCTTTCTTTTTGACCCAAAAACTATTTGATAACAAAAAATTAAGTTATTTAGTGATGTTTCTTTGTGCTATTTCTCCCTGGACTCTCTTTACCTCTAGGGCTGTTTTTCAATCAACCGTAGCTCAATTTTTTATCCTTCTTGGTATTACTTTGTTTTTGTATAACAAAAAAAATCTCGGTGCCATAATGTGGGCCCTTTCCGCTTATGCCTACCACAATACTCGTATTGTTGCTCCCTTACTTTTTGTTGTTTTTATCTTTATCTATTTTCCCAAATTTTGGAAAAACAAAAAAACACTTTTTGCTATTTTTCTCTTTTCACTTCTAATTATTCCCAATATTTTAAATTTGTTTGTTCCTTCATCTCGAGCCAGGGGAAAGTGGGTCTTTATCATTAACCAAAATGCTATCAACATCATTGACGAAAATAGAAATAATTCCACCCTAACTCCCACGCTAAATCGGCTTGTCAACAACAAATATACCTATCTTGCCAGCAATATTACCAAAAATTATACTGATTTTTTAAACCCCTATTTATTGTTTTTTAAAGGTTCAGGCCAATATCAATTTAATATTCCCAATCACGGAATTTTGTATTTTATTACTCTCCCATTTTTTTATCTTGGTATTTTTAAAATTATTTTAAAAATTAGACACAAAAATAATTTATTTTTAATCTTGTGGTTTTTGATTGGCCTAATCCCAGCCGTAATTACTTTTGGCGATTTTGCTATCCTAAGAGGCTTCACTATTATCCCTATTCCTTTAATTTTTATTGCCGTTGGTCTGTTGAGCTTAAAAAAAATTAGCTTCTATACTGTCTTACTAATTATAATTATTCAAGCTTCACTATATATAAATAATTACTTTACCCAATACCCAAAACAATATTCACAAAGTTGGCAATATGGATACAAAGAAGTAGTCAATTATATTAAACAAAATGAATCTTCTTACGACCAGATTTTAATTACCAAAAAATACGGTGAACCCCATGAATTTATTCTTTTTTATCTTCCCTACGAACCTCAACAATTACTCAACAATAATATTGTTTGGGATTTCCATGCTAATTGGTATTGGGTTGATCAAATTGATAAATATCATTTTATTAATGATTGGGAAGTAAAAGAAAAAACAAAAAATATTACCGACAAAACATTGCTTATTACCTCGCCATTCAATTACAATAGTAATAAGAACAAATTACTCAAAACTATTAATTTTAAAGACAATACCCCTGCCTTTGATATAGTCGAAATTTATGAAAACTAAAATAATTTTAATCACTATTTTTTTAATTGCTTTTTTTATCAGAATTTACAATATTCAATATCCTCCTTTACTTTGGGATGAAGCCTCACTCGGCTACAATGCTTACTCAATTTTAAAAACCGGTCAAGATGAATATGGTAAAAGTTTTCCTCTAATTTTAAAATCATTTGGCGACTACAAACCAGGAGTTTATGCTTATTTAACTATTCCTTTTATCTCAATTTTTGGATTAAATGAACTTTCTGTTCGCTTACCTTCAATTATTTTAGGCTCACTAATTCCTATTTTCCTATATCTCTTAATTATTGCTTTTGATAAGAAAAAAACTAAATTAGCCTTAATTGTAGCTCTAGTAACTGTCTTTAACCCATACAATATTCATTATTCAAAAGGGGCTTGGGAAACCAATATTCTCACTTTTCAACTACTACTCGCTTCTTATTTTTTTATCAAAAAGAAATATCTACCTAGCGCCTTAATTTTTGGTCTCAGTCTTTATACCTATCAAGGAGCCAAAACTGCCTCTCTAATAGTTCTCTTAATTTTATTATTTTTACAATACAAAAATCCTCTCAATTTATTCAAAAAAGATTTTAAAACTTTAACTCTTCGTTTTTTTATTCCTCTGTTTATCTTGACTATCCCCTTACTTATCGGACTCTTGACTTCTAACGATAGCAATCGCCTTAAAGTTCTTAGTATTTTTTCTTATCCTCGTCAAACACAAGAAACAAATATTTTTCAAAATGACTTTACTTTTTATATTCAAAATATTTCCCATAGATATTTCAATCATTTTTCTCCAGAATTTCTTTTTACAAAAGGGGACTGGCAAAACCCACGCCATAGTGCTCCTTACACTGGTGTTTTATTATTACCAAGTGTAATATTTCTTGTCATAGGTCTTTTCAAATCTTCTTACAAAAAAAGGGTTAATTTATTTTTTCTTCTAATTTTATTATTTGCCCCATTATCGGCTTCTTTTACTCGAGATTCTGTTCAAGCTACTCGGTCAATGTGGATGTCTCTCGGCTTGGTTTATTTTATTGGTTTTGGTATTAATATATTTTTAAAAAAGTTTTCTAATTTACTAATTTATTCACTCCTTATTGTTATTTATTTACTTTCTTTCATATATTATAGTGATCTCTATCACAACCATATGGTAAAAACTAATTCTGCCGATTGGCTTTCTGGCTACAAAGAAAGCATTACCTACTTAAATACAAAAAAATCTCAATACGAAAATCTTATTGTTACCGATTTTTATGGCCAACCATACATTTTTTATCTTTTTTATAGTCAATATCCACCTCTAGATTACCAAAAACAAGCCAATTTAATTAGCGATTCTGTTGATACTGGTAAAATTATACAAATAGACAACATAGAGTTTAAATCACCTGATTTTAATCAAATAAACAAACAAAAAGACACTCTAGCTATTTTCTCGTTTGATGAAGTCATTAGACAAAATTTAGATTTTAATCTCTTTAAAAAATTTGGCAATTTTTATATTTATGAAAATTAAAAAAATATTTTTTATACTAATTTTAGCCTTAATACTCAGAAGTATTTTTATCAATACCACTCCCGCTCTCAATCCTGACGAAGCAGCCCTTGGCTACAATGCTTATTCTATTATTAAAACCGGTAAAGATGAACATGGCCACTCTTTTCCTCTTCATCTAAAATCCTTTGGTGATTATAAACCCGCTTTTTATACCTATCTTAGTATTCCAAGTATTGCCATTTTTGGACTTAATCCTTTTTCAGTTAGATTACCAAACATTATTCTTTCTGTTTTAGCAATTTATTACACTTATCTACTAATTTATCTATTAACTAAAAACAAAAAACTAGCCCTATTAACCGCTCTAATTTTAAGTATCTCTCCTTGGCACATTCATTTTTCTCGTGGCGCTTGGGAATCATCCACTGCCTTATCTTTTATCATTATCGGCACCTATTATTTTTTTAAAGATAAAAAATATTTATTTATCCTTTTCTACGCCCTCTCTCTCTACACTTACCATTCCGCCCGTCTTATTGCTCCACTATTAGCCCTAACTCTACTAGTCACCAATTACCATTTACTAATTACCAACTTAAAGAAATGGTTTTTACCACTTCTTTTTGGTATTTTAATCTGCATTCCTGTCCTTTTTTCTTTTCTCAACAATGGTGGCACTGCTCGATTTTCTGGTGTCGGTATCACCGCCGACAAAGGCCCACTTAATAGAAGTGAGGAGCTTTTAAATCACCACAACAACGTTAAACTCATCAATAGAGTTATTCACAACAAAAGAGTCCTTTATATTCTTTCTTGGTCAGAAAAATATCTTTCTCATTTTAATTTTAATTTTCTTTTCAATGAAGGTGATGCCGTCCCACGCTCCAAAATACCCAATATGGGACTTTTGTATCTTATCGAATTACCTCTCTTAATATATGGCATTTACAAATCCCTCCAAAGTTCTAAAGTTCTAAAGCTCCAACGTTCCAACTCTCTATTTCTCCTCTGGCTTCTTATTGCTCCTATCGCCTCTAGTATAACCTTTCAAGCCCCCAGCGCCCTCCGGGCCCTTTTTATGATCATCCCTTTAACTTACTTTATCGCCCTTGGTATTTATCATTTACCCAAAATTAGTCACTATGTGCTACTTCCCCTTTATATTTTTTATTTTGCCTTTTATCTCCATTCTTACTTTGTCCAATATGTCAAAATCTATCCTTTTGCTTGGAATTATGGATTTTCGAAAGTTGTTCCCTATGTCCAAGACAATAAAGATAAATACGATCACATCTATTTCACCAACAAATACGATCAACCATATATTTTATATCTCTTTTTTAGCCAATATGATCCAGTCAAAATTCAAAATCAAATAGAGTTAACTCCTCCCGATCAATTTGGATTTCAAACCGTCGATCACATTGATAACATTACTTTTTTTATTCCCCAACAATACGACAAAATTGAAAGCAATTCTTTGATTGTCGCTTCAGATGAAATCATTCCCTTATCTACCAAAAAAAACTTTATGTTCCCCGACGGTTCTTCGGGGTATAATATATATATCAAATGAAAAATAACAAAATAAAGCTCTCTATCGCTCTTGCTACTTACAATGAAGAAAGTAATATCAAAAAATTTTTGGAAAATTTTTCTGATATCGGTGATGAAATTATTATTGTTGATGGTCAATCTAGCGACAATACTGTCAAAATTGCCCAAAAATACCCAAAAGTTAAAATCATATCAACCACCAACAAGCCAATGTTTCACTTAAACAAACAAATGGCCATTGATGCTTGTCAAGGTGATTGGATTCTTCAAATGGATGCTGATGAGTTATTGACTCCTCAACTTAAAAAAGAAATAAAATCAATTGTTGGACAAAATCCCGAGGAAATAGAATATAACGGTTTTTGGATTAAAAGAAAAAATTTTTTCTTGGGATCTTTTTTAAAAAAAGGTGGTGTCTATCCTGATCCTACTATTCGTCTCTACAAAAATGGCAAAGGCCATTTACCTTGCCAAGATGTTCACGAACAAGCCCACATAGATGGTAAAATCGGCTGGCTCAAACACGATATGGAGCATTATGCCGACCCATCCTTTTCTCGATATCTACTTCGTGCCAATCGCTACACCACTCTTTTGGCCCAACAATTAAAAGAACAAAAAGTGCCTCTAAATTTTTCTTCTTTTTTTAAATATTACTTTCTTTTACCAAATTGGTGGTTTTTTAAAACATTTTTTAGACACCGTGGTTTTATGGACGGACTTCGCGGTTTTGTCTTTTCTTATTTTTCTGCCCTTCGTTTTCCTATTGCTTACACCAAATATTATGAATTAAAACAAAATATAACTCAAGGATGGGCATAATATGAAAATAGGCGTTATCGGTTCACCCCTCCAAGATGGCAATAAAATTCGTGGTGTTGGTTTCTACACCAAAAACCTTTTTGAAAATTTAAAAAATACTGACTTAATTACCAGTTACCAGTTACCAATTACCAATTACGATCTCATCCACTATCCCTTTTTTGACCCCTTTTCTCCGACTTTAAAAATATTCAAAACTCCCACCATCGTTACTGTCCACGACCTTATTCCTCTTCAATTCAAAAAACATTTTCCAGTTGGTGTTAGAGGTATTATCAACTGGTATCGACAACTTTTTAATCTTCGCCGTGCCACAGCCATCATTACTGTCTCCAATTACTCCAAAAAAATAATACATCAAATTACCAAAATACCTTTAGAAAAAATTCATGTCACTTACTTGGCTCCAGATAAATTTTGTAAACCAATTACTGACAAAAAATTTCTCCAAAAAATTAAAGAAAAATACAAATTACCTTCAAAATTTGTCCTATATGTAGGGGATATCAATTGGAACAAAAACATTCCCTCGCTTGTTAAAATATGTCAAAAATTAAATTATCCTCTAGTTATTGTAGGCTCTAGTGCTGTCAAAAAAGATGTTCCCAATCATCCTTGGACACAAGATATCCTCTACCTCCAATCAAAATCTAAAGATCTAACGCTCCAAGGTTCTAACACTCTAATATTCACCGGTTTCATCCCCGACGAAGAACTTCCTGCCATTTACTCTCTAGCCACTATCTATTGCCAACCATCTCACGCCGAAGGCTTTGGTCTCCCTCCTCTTCAAGCCATGGCCTGTGGCTGTCCTGTCATCTGCAATTTTCAAACTTCCTTAAAAGAATTATATGAAAAATACTCCCTTCCTTTTGATAAAGAAAGTTTCAAAAAATTATGGAACAATTCAAAACTCAGATCAAAATATTCTCAACTTGGCTTAAATTATTCTAAAAATTTTTCTTGGTCAAAAACTGCTCAAAAAACTCTTCAAATTTATGAAAAATATCAAAAAACAAAATAATCACTTTTTATCTCTAATAGTTCCTGTCTACAAACAAGAAAAAACTATCAAAAAAGATATCTTAAATATCTTAAAAACTCTTTCTCAAATTCGTTACAATTATGAAGTTATTGTTGTTGTGGACGGTCTTTTTGTTGACACTTCTTATTTTATTTTAAAAAAAATAAAACAACCCAAACTCAAATTAGTTGCCCTAAAAAGAAATCATGGCAAGGGTTTCGCCATCAGAAAAGGTATGAGTCAAGCTAAAGGCGATTATATCGCTTTTATTGACGCCGGTATGGAGATTGACCCCAACGGTATTTCAATGATTTTGGAACACATGGAATGGTATAACGCCGATATTATTGTCGGCTCCAAAAGACATCCGGCTTCACAAATATCTTATCCATTGGAAAGAAAAATTGTCAGTTTTTTTGCTCAAATTTACGCCAAATATTTTCTAGGGCTCAACATCACTGACACTCAAGCAGGCCTAAAAATATTCCGCAAAAAAATTCTCCAAAAAGTTTTACCAAAATTATTGGTCAAACAATATGCTTTTGATCTAGAAATTCTCTCGGTTGCTAATCGTTATGGTTTTAAAAGAATCTATGAAGCCCCCATCAAACTAAATTATAGTTTTGAAAGTTTAACTCATGCCAGTGGTCTCAAAATTTTATGGAAATCTTTAATTGACTCCCTGGCTGTTTTTTATCGATTAAAAATTCTTCGCTATTATGACCCCAAAAATTAAATTTTCTATCATTATTCCTATTAGGATAGAAAATGATTATCTCAAAGAAACACTACAAAAATTAAAATTACAAAGCTTTAAAAATTTTGAAGTATTGGTAATTACCGATAAAATTAGCAAAAAATCTTCTCCTGCTTACAAAAGAAACCTTGGCGCAAAAATGGCAAAAGGCCAGTTTTTAGCTTTTATTGATGATGATTCTTATCCACACCGACACTGGCTTAAAAATGCCTCTAAAATTTTACAAAAATACAAAAATCTCGCTGCTGTTTGTGGCCCTTGTCTTACTCCACCCAAGGATAATATTTATCAAAAAGCTTCTGGTTTAGTCTGGAGTAGTCTACTTGGTAGTGGGGGAGCCGGTACCTACCGTAACCAAATTAGTTCCGCTCGCTTTGTTGATGATTTTCCTTCAGTCAATCTCATTGTCAACAAAGAAGATTTTGTTAAGGTTAAAGGATTTGATACTCATCACTGGCCAGGTGAAGACACTATTCTTTGTCTCAATCTAACTAGTAAGCTCAATAAAAAAATCCTCTATCATCCATCAATTAGGGTGTATCATCATCGCCGTGAAGTTATCAAAAAACATCTTCAACAAATTACTCGTTATGCTCTTCATCGCGGTCTTTTTGCTCGAATTTATCCGCAAAATAGCCGTAAAATAGGATATTTTTTACCAAGCCTATTTTTTGTATATCTCATCACCCTACCTATTACCAAAATTTTTTGGCCCTTATATTTATATCTAATTCTCTTATTTGCTAATTTACTTAATTATTTATTCACTTATCCATTTTATTTATCCCTACTCGCTACTATCACCATCCCCATAACCCATATATACTATGGAGTGTTATTTATTAAAGGCTATTTTTCAAAAAATCTAGATTTTAATCCCCACCATGTCAACAAAAAAACCGGCAAATACATCGGCGGTTAAGATTGCTATTTCTTATCCTCCCTTAGTTTCCAAAAAAGGTCGTCCCTTTTTGTCCCAAAATCGCCAATTTCAATGGACTAATACCAAAAATATTATTTACCCTGTTGTCCCTGCTTCAGCTGCTACTCTTTTAAAATCAAAAGGTTATCAAGTTTTTTGGGATGATGCTATCGCCCAAAATCTTTCTTTTAATCAATGGTTTATTAGATTAAAAAAAGAAAAACCTGATTATATCGCTATCGAAAGCAAAACACCTGTTATCAAAAAACATTGGCAAATAATTAAAAAAATTAAAAAAAATCTTCCGGAAACAAAAATTATTCTTATGGGAGATCATGTTACTGCCCTACCACAAGAATCCTACAAAAATTGCCCTATTGATCACATTATTATTGGTGGCAATTATGATTTACTTCTCTTAGATTATATCTCTGGCAAAAAAAATAATCTTAGCGTCCAAAATTTACCCCAAATTGATCGTCAATTAACACAATGGCAATTGTATGCCTATCAAAATACTAATTTTAAATATCGCCCTGGTGCTTATACCATGTTTGGCCGAGATTGTTGGTGGGGGAGATGTACTTTCTGCTCCTGGACTACTCTTTTTCCCGGAAAATGTTACCAATCTTATACTCCAAAACAAGCCTTCAATGAAGTAAAAAATCTAATAAAATTAGGTGCTAAAGAAATTTTTGATGATTCCGGTACTTTTCCAGTAGGTAATTGGCTTAAAGAATTTTGCCAACT
Organism: uncultured Gammaproteobacteria bacterium; assembly: GCA_964609295.1. Taxonomy (GTDB): domain Bacteria; phylum Patescibacteriota; class Microgenomatia; order UBA12405; family UBA12405; genus CAZSQT01. Next base: position 42,418 of record CAZSQT010000014.1, read on the forward strand.
TATCATAAAAAACAATCGGGCAACTGGCAAGCATATTAGATTTGGTTGTAATATGCGTTTTGGTGCCTTAAGTGAAAAAGATTTTAAACTAATGCATCAAGCTGGATTTCGTTTTATGCTTTTTGGTCTCGAATCAGCCAATCAAAAAACCTTAGACAAAATCAATAAAAATAATAAAGTAGAAAATATTATCCCCACCCTAAAACTTTGTAAAAAATATCACATTGATGCTCATCTGACTGTTATGGTTGGTTACCCTTGGGAAACAAAAAAAGAATTAGACAAAACTATTAATTTTGTTCGTCAAATATTTAAACAAAATCTAGCTGCCAGCCTTCAAGCAACTATTATTATCCCTTATCCAGGAACACCACTCTTTAAATACTGCAAAAGAAAAAAACTTCTTTTAACCAAAAATTGGGATAAATACGATATGCGTCAAGCAATTATAAAAACCAAAAATCCTAAATATCTAAAAACTGCAGTTCAAAATTTATTTAAAACAATTATTACTCCTCGATATATTTTAGGAAAAATTTTCAATATTAGATCAGTTAGCGATATTAAGTTTTTATTTTTTTACGCTATTAAATATTTAAAAAAATTAAATGATTTCCGTTAGTTTTATTATTCCTACCTTAAATGCCCAAAAAGTTTTGGGCAAATGTCTTCGCTCTATTGCCAAACAAAAAACAAAATTAAAATATGAAATTATAATCGCCGATGGTGGTTCAACTGACAAAACTATCTCTATTGCCAAAAAATTTAAGGCCAAAATAATAAAAAATCCATTAAAAACTGCTGAAGCCGGTAAAGCAGTTGGTGTTAAAAAGGCTAAAGGTCAATATATTTGCCTTATCGACTCTGACAATATTATCCCCACCAACAACTGGCTAGAAAAAATGATTTTACCTTTTTCTGACAAAAAAATTATTGGTAGTGAACCAATATCTTTTACTTATCGAAAAAATGCTGGCCTTATCGAGCGTTATAGTGCTCTTATCGGTGCTAATGACCCCTATGCTTTTGTGACTGGGATTTATGATCGTCAAAATTTTATAAATTTTCGGTGGACAGATCTAAAATTAGAAACAAAAAATTTTAAAGATTATCTAAAAATAAAATTAGAAAAAAACAAAGCCATTCCTACTATCGGTGCCAATGGCACAATTTTTCGCAAATCATTATTTAAAAATTTTAAATTAGATTATTTATTTGACATTGACTTATTAACTAATTTACTCATAACTAATTCGCCATTATATTTTGCCAAAGTTAAAGTTGGTATTATCCATACTTATTGCGAAAACAACATAAAAAAATTTATTAGAAAACAAAATAGGCGAATTGTCGATTATTATACTTATCAAAATCTAAGAACCTTCAATTGGACTACTACAAGCCCCACTAAATTTATTTTTTATACTATACTAATTTTTCCCCTTATTTATCACTCTTTTGTTGGTTTTATTCATAAACCAGATACCGCTTGGTTTTTCCACTTACCCGCCTGCCTTATAACTCTTTATGTTTATCTCATCAATTTTGTCAAAAAAAAATTAAATATTATCAAACCCCTAAATAGAGACAAATGGCAACAATAAAAAAAACTATTTTAATGATTAGTCCTTTTTTTCATCCCAATATTGGTGGAGTAGAAACTCATCTCTCTGACTTGGTTACAACATTATCCAAAAATCACAAAATTTTTGTTCATACTTATTCACCAATTACTACTCCCAATGTTTTGTATCGTAAATTTGAAAAACATAAAAATTTAGAAATTCATCGTTATCCTTGGTTTGGCAAATCTTTGTTTCACAAATTAGAAAAATTTCCTTTGTTTGATTTTCTCTATCTCACCCCATATCTTTTTTTACGCACTTTTATCTGGATGATATCCAATCACCAAAAAATTGAAATCATTCACTCACATGGCTTTAACGGTGCCTTTTGCGGTCTCTTGTTAAGTAAAATTTTCAACAAAAAACACATCGTCAGTACTCATGCTATTTACGACAATATCACTACTTCTACTATTCTCAAATACACTCTAAATAATTCCAATCATATTTTATGTTTATCCAAAGCTTCTGCCAAACAACTAATCAATTGGGGTATTGATCAAAACAAAATATCAGTTTACAAATATTGGATTGATTTAAATATTTTTAAACCAATCCAAAAAAAAACAACTAATTTTTCTGTCTTATTTGTCGGTCGTTTAATTGAAAAAAAAGGTATAAAAATACTAGTTAACACCGCCAAATTGTTACCCCAAATTCAATTTGTTTTTATTGGAACTGGTCCACTTGGGGATTATCTAAAAAATCTAAAAATTAAAAACATTGTATTTTTGGGAAAAATAGAAAACAAAAAACTACCAAAATTTTATGGTAAATACCATATTTTTTGTGCTCCATCTTTGTATGAAGAAGGTTATGGCAGAGTTGTTATGGAAGCAGTTGCTTGTGGTACTCCTGTCATCGCCAGCAATAGGGGAGGTCTGCCAGAGGCTCTAGACAATAATGTCGCCATTTTAATCAAACCAACTAATTCAACAACTCTCAAAAAAGCCATTTTAACAATGCAAAAAGATTATCAAAAATATCAAAAAAAATGTCGCCCCTATGCCCTTAAAAATTTTTCAACTAAAAATTTAAATCTAATTACCAAATATTACTAAATTATTTCTCAGCTTCACAATAAAAACTTAATTCTTTGTGTGAACTTAAATCTAATTTGTCCAAATTCGGCACCCTCCCTTTACCTATAGAACAAATTTTTATATTTTTAAAACCACACTCTTTCAATAATTCCCTAAATGTTTTTTTGTTATACATCCACTTATGATCTCTTATAAAATATCTCGATAACTTTGTTAAAAAACTTTTTGGCTCTTTATCTTTATCAAAACCCCACCAAATTCTACAAAACTCATCTGCTCCCATTTCTTTATATTTTCCAATTAATTTATCAATATCAGGCAAAACAATCCGTATTACTCCTCCTTTTTTTAAAACTCTTTTTGATTCCATTAAAATATTTTTTGCTTCCCATCTCTCAAAATGCTCCAAAACATGTGAACAATAAATATAATTTATAATGCTATCATCAACCGGCAATCTTTTTCTTATATCGACCAATTCAAATTTGGGCCATTTGGTCAAATATGATTTATCGATAAGACCTAATTTAACAGCAAATTTTAATAAATTAAATTTATTTAAAAAAGGTAAAAGACCCCAATCATAATTAATCCAACCATTTATTCCACTTGGTCCACATCCTAGGTTTATTTTTTTCATATATAGGTTACAATAAGTTAATGAAAAAACTTTTAATTATAGCTAATAATAACATTGGTCAAGGTCAAAGTGGTGGAGATACCATTTTTTTGAATTTTATAAAATACTGGCAAAAAGATTTAAATATTACCGTCTTGGGTAGTCAAGAGACCAAAGATTTACTCAAAAGATATCAACTGCAAAAAATTAAATTTATCAAAACTGATGACGAAACCAATCTTCCCTTACTCTTTCATCAAATCAGAAGAATTATTAAAGGTATTAAAAGCATCTACAAACTACGAACTAAACACTATGATCTAATTTATACTGTTTCTGATTTTTATCCTGACTTAATCCCTGGACTCATCTACAAAGCTTACAAACACCAGAGTAAATTAATTTGTGGTTATTATCTTTTTGCCCCAAATCCTTTTGACTCCCAATCTCCATATATTCAAACCGATCAATTTTTTAAAGGTCTCTTTTATTACCTTTCTCAATTACCAAGCCGTTTGGCTGTCAATTTGTGGGCTGATATA
>CAZSQT010000015.1:0-4615 GCA_964609295.1 uncultured Gammaproteobacteria bacterium
CATTATTTTTTAACTTTACCTCAAAATATTTGGATTTTAGCACTTGCTTTGGTTTTAAGGTAAAATAACTTATGTTAAAGAAACCTCTTTGGAATACGGCGGTACAAATTGTGGGTAAAGTTTTGATGACTTTGATTTCTTTGGTAACGACGGCAATTTTGACAAGACGATTAGGGACTGATATTTATGGTGCTTTTGTTTTGACGACTTCGGTTTTTTTGCTTTTGGACGCTTTGGCTGATTTTGGTTCAAGAGCAATTGGAGTTAGAGAGGCAAGTAAAAACCCTGACAAAGAAGCTCAGATTTTTGAAGAATTGGCGGGATTGAGATTAGTGATGGCAAATGTTGGTTTTATTTTAGGCTTGGTTATAATTTTTACTTTTAAGGGTTTTGAGACAATTCGGTTGGAAGCAGTTATTTCTTTATTAATGATATTTTTTACTAGTGTAGCAGGAACATTGGAGATGGTATTTCAGACAAGGATGAGATTGGATTTGAAAACAGTAATGGATATTGTTTTTCCTTTGTCGTTTTTGCTTGTTGTATGGAAGTTTCCATTTAATTTAACTTTATTATGGGTAATGATTTTTTATTTGATAGCGAGAATTTTGAGCTTGTTGGTAGGGCAAAAATTGGCCAAATGGGTGTTGAGATTTCGAATTAGTAGAGTGCTTTATTGGTTAAAAGAGTTATGGCCAATGGGGATTTATCTGATCATTTTTACAGCTTATGATAGGGCGATTGATTCGATGATGATTTCTAGATTTTTGGGATTAAAAGAAGTCGCTTGGTATGGGCTTTCTTATAAAATATATAATAGTCTAGTGCAACCGGCATATTTTTTTGTAGCCAGTATTTTTCCTTTGTTATCAGCTTCGGCAGAGAGAAAAAAGTTGTTTTTTAGATCTTTAATTTTGGTTTTAGGGGTGTTGCTTGTGGCTTCCCCTATCTTGTTGGCCTTGTCGCCATTTATGATTGATGTTTTGGGAGGAGAGGATTTTACTCCTTCAGTGTTGGTTTTGAGGATTTTGATTTTGGCAATGATTTTTGCTTATGTAAATCATTTGTTGGGTTTTACTATTATTGCCAAGAGAGGGCAAAAATCAATTTTGTTGATAGGATTGGTGGCTTTGGTTTTTAATATTGCTGGTAATATGTATGCTATTCCTCGTTTTGGAATTACAGGAGCGGCAGTAGTAACTGTCTACACAGAAATATTAAGTGCGGCGTTTTTGGGTGTTTCGCTTTGGCGATCAAGTCTTCCTGCTTCTCGTTAAGAGTATTAGTTTTTGTTTAAATTCTCATTTTTTTTAAATTCTCAATCATTTTTATTTTCGCTGGTGAATGTGTGACCACGTTCAAGGCTCAATAAAAACGATTTTCGAATTTGTTTTTTGGATATGTTTTGATAGATATGCTTGATGTTTGTTATTACATTTTTTCACATTACTACCCCATCAAACTGGGTGTTATTACGAGATTTTATAAAAATAACCGCAAATAAACCGCACTATTACCGAATCGTTAGTTTTCCGTTAGAATAGAGGTATGAATAACTCTTCACCGAAGGCGTTAATACTGGGAATCGATAATTTTGTAGCTAGAAAGTTGGCTTTGGCCTTGAATAATAAAGATATTAAGGTCACTGGATTGGTAAAAGGGGAAGGATTAGAAGGGTTGGGTTTTGTCCCAAACTATATTTTTGATTTTAATGGAGAGATAGATTCTTTGGAGAAATTTGTTGATGATGATGTAAAAATAACCGTAGTTTCGGTAAACAATGAAGATAAGTCGGAATTTGTTTATAAACAATTACAAGATTTTGGAGGTAATTGGAGGTTTGTTGAAGCTTATGGTGTCTATGGTCCTTTTAATCAGGAAGATAATTTTTTGAATAGAGCAATTAAACAGGCGGTGAAAAATGAAAATTTAGTATTGCCAGTGATTAGCTCGACATATAGATTGTTGGCGGTGGATGATTTAATTGAGGCTATTTTGAGGGCGAGTTTTTTTGCTGGAACTCAAAGAGAGAGATTCTTAATTGTTGGAAAAGAAATTAATTCGGAAAAAGTAGCACGGGTTTTGATTGATGAAGCAAAAATGACAAAGGTAAGAGTAATTCAAAATGAAATTAGTTTAGATTTTTGGGAAGATAGTCAAGTTTTTAAAAATTGGCAAAAATTAAGGTGGCAACCGGAGATTGATTTTAAAGAAGGGATAAAAGAAACTTTACAATATTATTTTTCGGTTGTTGATGAAGAAAATCGATCTAAGACAAAGACTGACAAAAAGATAGAGGAAGAAATAGTGATTGATCAAAAAATGCCAAAAAAGAAAAAACAAAGAAATAAAAAGATTTATAGTGTTGAAGTAGATGAAGAAGAGCCAGAGTCGATTGTAGTTAAAAGAGATGAAGTTGAGCCCGAGGTAGAAAAAGAGATAGAGAAAGTTGAAGAAAAGGAGGTGTTGGAAATAACAGAAGAAGAGGATGAACAGGAAAATTTTGATTTGAGGCCGATAGTAATTAAGAAAAAAGATTTGGAAAAGATAGAAGAAATGTCAAAAAGGGAAAAACCAGCAAAAATGGAAGTGGTCGAAAAAGTAAAAATAAAAAAATGGAGACTACCGGTTTTGCTGTTTATTTTTTTGTTAATTGTGAGTGTGCCAATTAGTTGGTTGTTGACGGGGATAAAAACAGTAAAATCTTTGGACAAGATAAAAATTTTGATTGAAGAAGAAAAATATGATGAAGCCAGAAAAGAAATGGCTTTTCGTCTTAAAAAAATAAAGTCGGTTAATGAAAATATTGATAATTTAGGTATTAATAATTGGTTGATAGGGAGGAGATATCAAGAACTTTTGAGAATAGGAGAGGATGGGTTGAGAATGGGAGGGAATTTAGTTAATTTGATTGAATATTCGTCAAGAGTGACGGACTATGTAATGGGTGATGGTGAAGAAATAAATTGGGAGGCGGATATTAAAAAGATGAAAGATGAATTGACGGAATTAAATGGTGGAATTGGGGTATTGAGTGCAAGGATGGGTGGAGATTGGCATTGGTTGCCTGGAATAATTAAAAATAAAATGGATGAGTTAGGGTCATGGGTGAATATTTCAAAAAATATGGTTGAGGTGGTGATTGATACTATTGATATCTTACCTGATTTTTTTGGTGCTGATGGTGCAAAAAAGGAGTATTTGGTTTTGCTGCAAAATGAAATGGAATTGAGGGCTGGAGGGGGTTTTATTGGTTCTTTTGGTATTTTGAGTTTTCAAAACGGGAGATTGATTAGTTTTAATATTCAAGATGTTTATGAAGTAGATGGTCAATTGAAGGGACATGTTGAACCACCAGAAGAAATTAAAAAATATTTAGGAGAGGCAGGTTGGTTTATGAGAGATGCTAATTGGCAAGCTGATTTTGTTGGGGTAAGTAAAGATATTCAATGGTTTTTTGAAAAATCTGTTAATAGAAAGGTAGATGGAGTGATTGGGGTGAATTTGGCAGTGGTTAGAGAAATAGTGGGTATTTTGGGAGAAGTAAGTGTGCCTGATTTTGATGAAAAAATAAACAAAAATAATTTGTATGAACAAGCACAATTTTATGCAGAAGCAAAGTTTTTTCCTGGTTCCAAGAGAAAAGCTAGTTTTTTGTCAAGTTTGGGGAGACAATTATTTGAAGAAATTAATTATTTAAGTGCAGATGAGAGATTTTTGATTGGAAAAAGTATTTTGGATTTATTGGAAAGAAATGAGATTCAGTTAGCTTTAAATGACGCAGATTTGTCTAAAAAAATTGCTGAGAATGGTTGGGATGGATCATTGTTTAGAGGTGAATGTAAAGGAGGTAGGTGTGTGGCTGATTATATGTTTATAGTAGAATCTAATTTTGGTGTGAATAAGGCAAATTATTTTATTTATCGTAATATAGAGCAAACAGTGGAAATTCAAAATGATAGAGTGAGGAGGGTGGTAAAAATAAATTATGAAAATACGGCCAGGACAAATGGTTGGCCAGGTGGAGATTATAAAAATTATATGAGGATTTATTTACCGGTTAATGCGGAGGTTGAAAAAGTAGATGGGGTTGATCTGGGTGAACAAATTAATATTAATAAAAGGTATGGTAAGCAAGAAGTTGGTTTTTTGACAACTGTGGCAATTAATACTAAAAAAACAGTGGAATTAGTGTATTTTATAAGGGCAAAAATTGATTCTTATGATAAATTTTCTTATTTAAATTATATTCAAAAACAATCAGGCTTTGGAGATACTAATTTGGTTACATTGGTGTCTTATCCAAATAATTGGCAACCTTTACAGGTTGAACCGATGGCGACAATGATGGGAGGGAATTTGTTGTTTAATCAGAAATTGGATAGAGATTTGAAAATGGGGGTGGAAATTGGGAAATGAAACCCCTCTCCCCTTCGACAAGCTCAGGGGTTTCTCCCCTTGAAAAGGGGAGAACAGCATAAATAAAAACGATTTTCAAATTTGTTATATCATATACATATGAAAATTAAAAAATTTGTTGAGGATTTTGTGTGTGATAATTGTGGTCAAAGAGTGGAGGGTGATGGTTATACTGATCATTGTCCTTTTTGTCTTT
>CAZSQT010000016.1:0-24733 GCA_964609295.1 uncultured Gammaproteobacteria bacterium
CTCTATCCATTGAGCTATGGGCGCTCGATTTTTATGTATCCCCAGCAGGGATCGAACCTGCGACCTCCTCCTTAGAAGGGAGGCGCTCTATCCAACTGAGCTATGGGGACAAATTTAAATTTTTATCTATTAAAGTACGAGACAACCTTATTTTATCAGTTTTTGGATGAAATTTATGATTTTATTTGATGTGCATTAATTTGTGTTATAATTTACATTATGCCATCAAAAGAGCTTTCGTTTTGGAGAGATGTTGAAAAAGAACCTGATTTAAAATCTAAAATAATTTATATTTTTGAAAAATTGTCTAATCTAGATAAAGAAAATGCTATAGCCAAAGAAGGATCTCTTGTAGTTTATAAAAAACCTAATGATATTGAGTCTATAGAGATAAATACAAAATTTTTTACTTTTAAAAATAAAAAAAAAGATTTTGTGGTTATAAATGATGATAACGGTTCTTTGTTTGGTGTAATGACTATGGATTATGGAAAAATAGAAGAATCTTTTAAACAACCAAAAGGAAAATTAGAGGATGTTTCTTTATTTGTTATAGATTCGAGAGATGAAAAACTATTTTGTTATAAAAATGCCTTGTTTGAATTTGAAAATTTTGTTGTGAAGTTTGAGGATGAGGATGAGGATTCAGTTGGGGCAAGATTGAGTAATCCTTTTAATCCTATGATTGGTACTTTTATAAAAGGTGACAATTCATATGAGGAGACTCGAAGTTCTTTTGATATTATTAAACAAACATTATCAGATGGTGGTGTTGAGAGGGTGAATAATCCTGAAGATGTAAATTTTTTATGGAAATTTGCTAAAAAAGTTTAATTGAAAAGTTTTTGGATGAAATTTATGATTTTATTTAAAATTCCGGTTTTTGGTCGATAGATGGTGGCGGTAGAATTAATAGGGGTTATTTTAATTTTTGGTAATCCTTCCCATTGTAAATAAATTTCTTCTTTAAAATGAGAAGGGTTTTGGACGGTAAATTTGAAAGAAAATATTTTTATTTGATTTGGCAAAACAAAATGTTCGTCGGTACATAAATCATCTGAAATTATATTTTTAGACTCTGATTTTAAACAAAAATTTGTTTCTCCCCAAATTGATTGACCAGTATTTTTGAGATAAATATGACCATAATATTCTTTGTCAGTAAAGATAATTAAAGGGATTTCGTGTTTTATTTTTTCAAAAGAGGTAATTTGTTCAGGGGTGTTTGACTGTTTAGGTATATCAATTATTTGTTGAAATTGTGGATAGAGTTTTTCATTTTCGTCAATCCAAGAAAAATTATCAAAGGGAGGATAAGGGTAATTGTAAATAAAAGGAGTGACTGCTTTTATTTGTGGATTATCTTGATAATTTAAAATTAAATTTTTGAGGATAGAAGTAGAGGTGTTGAGGGTATAAAAATTATTATTTTTTTTGATACCTTCTCGGTGTGGAATAGCAGTTTCGGTTATAAACACAGGGATATCTTTGTTTGAAAAATAGAGTAATTCATTTTGATAAGTATTTGCCGAATTGTGTGGATAATAGTGATTAGCCAAACCATCAAATCTTTCAAAAAATTCTGGTTTGTAGTTTTTTATTTGTCGATAAACTTCTTGGTATGATAAAAATTTTGGTGATTGATTGGGGGCAGCAAGGTCGAGAGCAGCGGGCATTATAAAATAATCAGAATTAGTTGTTTTGAATTTTTCTTGAGCATACAAAACAAGATCAACATATTCAGGAATATTGACTTCCCCACCCCATTCGGAAGCATGATTAATTTCATTAAAAAGAATTAAATGACGAGTTTTGGTGGGCCAATTGAGTGATTCGAGAAAAATAATAAATTTATCTATGTCAGTTGTCTGAGGTTTTGTCCAGTAATTATTTTCCATTTTTGTAGCTAGTCTGACAATAGGGATAATATGTTTTTGTCTACAATTATCAAAAAAATCTTGCCAAGTATTTTTATCATTAATTTGGTCAAGCCTAATGACGATTGTGGCCCAACCCCAATCTCCATTTGAAGAATTTATGATAGAATGAGCGGAGTTAATATCGGAAGTTTGGGTTAAGTGTAAACCAAAATTATTTTGGGCAAAAATTGTATTTGGGGCTAGAATTGATAAAATAAGAAGAATTAAAAATACCATCTTTATATTATATGAATAAATTAGACATAATAAAAGCCAAAATAGAAGCAGTTGAGGAGGAAATTAGAAAAACTCCTTACGATAAATCTTCTGAGCATCATCATGGAGTTTTGAAGGCGAAGTTGGCCCGATTGAGAGATGAAGCGGAAGGTCCAATGAATAAAGGCGGTGGTGGTGGAGTTGGTTATGCAATTAAACATAGTGGTGATGCCTCGATTGTTTTGGTGGGTTTACCTAGTGTAGGAAAATCAACTTTATTGAATAAAATTACTAATGCCGAATCAAAAATAGGTAATTATGATTTTACTACTTTGGGAGTGATTCCTGGAATGCTTGACTACAAAGGAGTGAAAATTCAAATATTAGATTTACCAGGAATTATTGAAAATGCAGCGACGGGTAAGGGTTTTGGAAGAAAAGTTTTATCAGTAGTTAGGGCCAGTGATATGGTCATATTGATGACTGACTATAAGAGAATTGATTGGTTGTCAAAAATAGAAAAGGAGCTTTATGATGCTGGAATTAGAGTTAATACGAGGCCTCCACGAGTATCAGTAAGAAAAATGCCAAAAGGTTCTTTGCAATTAGTTGATCCTTATAAAAATTTTTCTATTGAAACAGTAACTGATGTGGCTAATGAACTTGGTTTTTCTAATGCTATTATTCAGATTAATGAAAAATTAAATAGTGTAGATCAATTGATTGATGCTTTGGTAAAAACAAGAAAATATTTACCTCTCATCAACGTAGTTAATAAGGTTGATGAAATTCAAAATTCAAAATTCAAAATTCAAAATGATATTGTATATATTTCTGCAGATAAGGGTTTGGGTATTGAAGAATTAAAAGAAAGAATTTGGCAAAAATTAGGATTGGTTAGAGTTTATTTAAAAAGGGAGAGAACTGGTGAGGCGGATAAAAATGAACCATTAATTATTAAAAATGATAAGACAGTAAAGGATGTTTTAAATAAAATTTCAACACAAATGGGTCAGGATATTACTCGTGTTTTTGTTTGGGGCAAGAAAGTTAAATTTGCTGGGCAGGAAGTTTCTTTTTCTTATCAAGTTTTTGACGAGATGGAGCTTTGGTTTGGGAGGTAAGATTTCTGATAAGTAAGCTACGTCTTTTGAGCTCTTCAGGGTCAATTTGTTTTGATTTTTCAAATATATTTTTAGCTTCTGTATTTGGTCGAGGTGAATAGCGGAAAGTGTGAATTTTTTTGAAGCCTATTTGTTGGCAAAGTTTTAAAGTATCAAGAAATTCTTTTTTTGTTTCGGTAGGAAAGCCGACGATAATATCGGTGCCAAAGGATAGATCATAGTTTTTAGATTGTAGATTGTTGAATGTTTTTAATATTTTTTCTTTATTGTATGGTCGGTGCATTAGTTTAAGAATTCGGTCATTTCCTGATTGAATTGGGATATGTAAAAAATTTTTAATTCTGTTCCGCCAGTTGGCGGATTTAATTAATTCTAAAAATTTATCATCAATACAATTAAGGGGAATAGAGCCGAAAGAAATTAATTTAATTTTTGTTTCTTTTAATATTTTTTCCAATAAATTTGAAAATCCGTATTTGTATTGAATTAAATTAACACCGGTAATAATGATTTCATCATAATCTTTTTCTATTTTTTTAATTGTTTTTATGGCTTGTGAAATAGGGAGAGAAAATAAATATGGGCGTTTTTGGGGAACGATACAATAAGTACAATTTTGGGTACAACCTGATTGGACTTTGAGTAAAAAGCGTCGATATGGTGTGTATTTGTCCCCTATTTGTGGTGAATAATATGCAAATAATTTGTTTAATAACTTTTCTTTGTTTTTGTTATTAAAATAAAAAATATTGTTAATTTTTTGAAAATTGGCACAGCCAGTAGCTATTATTTTTGCTTGGGGAAATTGTCTTTGGATAACTCTAATTTTTGAAAGAGATTCAGTTTCTCCTTTTTTGGTGATAGCACAAGTGTTGACTAAAAATATGTTGGCATTTTTGGCTTTTTTGAATCCATTTTGGATAAAAATTTCTGAAATTTGATTAATTTCTGCGGCGTTGACGCGACAACCAAAACTAAAAATTTCAAAAGTTTTATTGTTGCAGGAATTTAAAAGATTTATAAAATCTTTTTGAGAATTAATTATCATTGGCGAGGATGTTTGTTTTTAAAATCTTTGATGTAATCCATAATATCAAGAGTTGTTTCCCAATTTAATTCTTGACGAGCTTTGTCGGGGATTTCTCCAGTACCTTTTCTGCCAGGATAGCCGTCTATCATTTTAATTGGTCCGCCAAAGGCTTGGGCGATTTCCAAAACGGAATATTGTTGAAGGTTATTGAGAGAATAGCCATCTCCTTGACCTTTTTCGCCAACCAAAATAATACCTTTAGCTAAATCTTTGACATAGGTAAAATTACGTTTTTGGTCACCAGGCTTGACTACTGGAAGCTCTTTTTGTTGCAGATAAAGTTGTTCAAATTTGGCAATAAGAGTGGCATAAGGACCAGTTCCTTTTTCGCGAGGACCAAAAGCATTGTAAAAATAGCAAATAGCATAGGGTAAGTTGTACCAACGACCATAATTGTTGATCAGATCGACATTGGTAGCTTTGGTAAAAGCATAGGGATTTTGGTGGCGACCATTACCTTCGGTGGCAAATTTGGTACTTGAGGCTGAATAAACTAATTTATTGACTCTTCTTGTTTTGCAAAATTCTACAACGGCGAAAGTACCAACAATATTCATTTCGTAAACTTTTTTGACATCATCAAAAGAAGGGGCAACACGAGCGTATTCGCCTAAATGATAAACAATATCGGGTGTTTCTGGAATTAGGGTTTCAATATCTTTGGTATCACCAGTGCGATATTCGGCTCCTTGAATGTGATTTTCGGTTGAACCATTAAAGTAATTATCAAGAGAAATCACTTTATTGTTAGGATTTTTGGTAAGTTCTTCTATAATGTGTGAGCCAATATGGCCAGCCCCACCGGTAACTAAGATTGTTTTCATAATATATTGTAACAAATGGCTTTCTATTTTAGATATTTATTTTCCTAACCATTCTTTTTTTAATTGAGAAAAAGTGCCGTTTTTAAGTGTTTTTCTGATTTGATTTTGAAGATTAATCATAAAAGCGAGATTGTGATAGGTAAGCAATCGATAGGCTAATAATTCTTGAGTTTTGAAGAGATGGTGAATATAGGCTTTGTCAAAATTTTGACAAACATAACAATTGCAATTGGGGTCTAGGGGTTCTTGTTTGTCTTTAAATTTCAAATTTTCTATTTTAGTTCTAAATCGATTTTTTAAATCTGTTTTGGGATTGCCGGTTCTATTCAAAAAATAACCTGATCGACCAATTCTGGTGGGAATAGTACAATCCATAGAAGTAATACCTCGACTAAAAAAGTCAAAAAAATCATCTATCTCCCCTACCCCTAAGAGGTGAATTGGTTTTTTGGTTTTGAGTATGGTTGGGAGAACCCAATCAACGGCTTGACGCATTTCTTTTTTGGTTTCTCCGACTGAAACTCCGCCAATAGCAATGCCATCAAAATCTTGATTGCAAATAAATTTGGCCGATTGTTCTCTAAGGTCTTTATAAAAACTACCTTGAACAACGCCATATAATTTTAGATTTTGGTTTAATTTTTTGTTTAATTTTTGATGTTCCTTGAGTGATCTAATAGCCCAACGGTGAGTTCTATCTAAGGCTTGTTTTGCATATTCTTTTTTGCTGGGATATGGAGTACATTCATCAAAAGCGATAATAAAGTCAGCAGCTAAATTGTGTTGAATTTGAAGTGATTTTTCGGGTGTAAAAAAATGTTTAGATCCATCAAGGTGAGAAGTAAATTCAACGCCATCTTCTGTAATTTTGATTAGTTTGCCTTCACTTCCTCTTTCTCGACCTAAAGAAAAAACTTGAAAACCGCCGGAATCAGTAATCAATTTACCATCCCATCTGGCAAATTTGTGTAAACCTCCTAATTTTTTGATTGTTTTATCGCCAGGTCGAAGATACAAATGATAGGTGTTGCAAAAAAAAATTTCGACACCAATATTTTTTAAGTCTTCGGGAGTTAGAGATTTAATAGTGGCTTGAGTGCCTACTGGAACAAAGGTTGGTTGATTTAACATATTTATGTTTTATAAAAAAAGTTATACTTTCGGTGATAATAAATAAAGAAGTTATATAAAGTAAATCACTAATGATGGTATTTTTTAAAAAAGGGATACCGGCTATATAGGTATTAATTAAACCATTAAAATTGTGTGGATAAAAGGATGTAAATTGCCAAAAAGACCAATTGGTAATGATAAAGAAAATAATACTTCCAACAATACTAAGAGGGGCGACAAAATACCATTTGAATTTTTTGGAAAAAATACCCATAATGCTGATGAGCAGATATGAAAAATAAACAAAAAACATAAGTTGCCATTGATAAGCTCCTAATTTTAGATCTGTCAAAAACATAATAGATAAAGGAATAATCAAGGCGGATTTTTTGTCTTTAAGATAAAAACCGCTATAAAGAGCAATGGTTCCGAGGCTGGTGAAATTGGGTAGATGAGGAATTAGGCGAGTAGTAATACCTAGAGTTATCAATATTATGTATAGCATAAAAGTTTAATTTTTATTTTGTCGGGGATACAAGACTCGAACTTGCAACCTCATGCACCCCATGCATGCGCGCTAGCCAATTGCGCCAATCCCCGCCTTTGCTAAAGTTATGGCGGGCAAGGCCCGCTTTACTTTAGGTGTTGCCCCGCATGGATTCGAACCACGATAGCCAGCTCCAAAGGCTGGAGTCCTACCATTAGACGACAGGGCAATGATGGAGGTGTGACTCCAGCGGGATTCGAACCCGCGATTGCCTGGATGAAAGCCAGGAGTCCTAGGCCACTAGACGATGGAGCCAATACTTTGGTATTTTATCATTTAAAATTAAATTCTGGTAGTTATATTTTAAAAATTCAAGTTTGTGCCGAAGGAGGGACTTGAACCCCCACGCCTTGCGGCATACGCACCTCAAGCGTACGTGTATACCAATTTCACCACTTCGGCATTTTGTTAATGTGGTCGCTAGAGGACTCGAACCTCTGACCTGTCGGATGTAAACCGAATGCTCTACCAACTGAGCTAAGCGACCTCTAGCGATTTTTGTTTACTGAGCGAGAGACGGGACTCGAACCCGCGACCTTCTCCTTGGCAAGGAGACGCTCCACCAATTGAGCTACTCTCGCATATTTTAAAAGCGCCGAAGGTTGGAATCGAACCAACATCCCAGGTTTTTCAGACCAGTGCCGTGACCAACTTGGCTACTTCGGCTTGCTTGTAATTATATCAATAAATTATTAAATTATAAATATTGATTTATTTACTTTGATGAATAACTGTTTGAGGAAAGGGAATTTCTATATTTTCTTTATCAAAGGCTATTTTAATTCTTTTTCTTAGTTCTCCTGATATTTCCCATTGTTTAAGTGGTTTAGTTTTACCAATTATTTTAATAATTATGGCTGAATCGGCAAAATCATTAATTCTTAAAAATTTAGGGGCTTCAATTATGTGAGGTGATAAAACAGGATCTTTTTTCATGTCCTCCCCTATTTTGTTTACAACTTTAATAACTTTTTCAATATTACTATTATAAGAAATACCAAGATTTAGATTGATACCAGAAAAATTTTTTGATAGGTTAGAAACTTTTTTAATTTCACCATGGGGAACATAATGGACGGTACCATCCAAATCTCTAAGAGTTGTCATTCTTAAGGTAATATCTTCTACTTCACCACAAATATCATTAAGACAGACGACATCACCAACACGATACTGGTTTTCCATAATAATAAAAAGACCAGAAATAATGTCGCGGACTAGATATTGGGCACCAAAGCCGAGAGCAACACCAGCAATACCGGCAGTGGCCATTAGAGGAGCGAGTTGAATATTAAATTCTTGTAAAATATAGAAAAGAGCACTGAGAATAATTAGGACATTTAGACAATCGGTAAATATTTCTATTAAAGTATTAATTCTCTTTTTTTCTGCTTTTTTGTTAGTAAATTGCTTAGAATTGTTAATACTTTGGACAAACTTATTTATCAAAAATGTACCTAATAATTTTAGTAAATAAGCAATAAAGATGATAATTAAGATTTTTATACCGTGGTTTTGTAGCCAAAAAAATATGTTATTCATATAGTCTGAGGATACTAAAAAATGTATTTGTGGTCAAGTTTGTTTATAAATATTTGATCCAAGTATTAGCATCATTATTTTGTCCATACTTGTTTTTAATAAATCCACAGTTTTTATCACTGATTTTATTGTGATATTCCCAATTTTCTTTATAACGATTACCACTATTAAAGACAACCTGTTTAACCCCTTCTTTTTTAAGAAATTGACAGATATGTTTGAATAATTTTTTTGCTATTCCTTGCTTTTGGTAATTACTATCAACAAAAACATTGACAAGCTCTTTGGTTTCGTTGTGATTGAGATAATTAAAATGTTTTTCCATATCAGGATCCATGGTAGTGTAGGCCATACAACCGACAATTTGGTCGTTAATGTTTTTAACAATAAAATATTTTCTCAAACGATTATATATATCTTTTTCACCTATTATTTGTTTTTTTATATTTTCTATTTCTTCTTTTTCAATTTGACCTGTATTTCTACTATAGATATGTTGCAGCAAGATTGCTTCTATTTGTGAAACATCTTCCGTAGATGCTTCTTTTATTTTAAAAGATTTGTTAAATTTTAATTCATAAAGTGTGCTTTGAGATGAACCGGCAACTTTTGATAATATGTCAATATAATTTTGTTTTTCGTCAATATTATTGTTGACGAGTTTTTTTAATTCTGGATTTTTTTTATACTCTTGGAGCAATAGATAAAATAAAGTCATCCTAAACATAGGCATTTCTATTTCATTAAGGTTAAAATCAATTGGAGATTGTTTTTTTAAATCATAGATTATATCTTTGGCTTTTCCTTCTGCGATAGTGGTTGTTTGTTTGCTTATATTAACTAAATTTGAAGTAATTGTAGCGCGTTGAGATTCATTTATATAACGAAAAACTCCATAGGCAATAGTATGATCAAACTCATTTTTAGAGAAAGGTAGTTGGTTAGCATCAGCATGTATAGCTAGATATTGTTTATGTAAATTTAATTTGTCGGCTAAATAATTAGCTTCATTTACCATTTCTTTTGAAGAGTCAATTTCAACCACATTAGCTTGAGGGTGGATTTCAAGAATATGTCTTCCTAATCTACCAATACCTCCACCGACACAAAGGACATTAAAATTTTTTTGAGTATCCTTGATTGTTTTAGCTAAATATTTTGTAGGTTCATCGGTGGGTATTTTTTTGAAATAATCGATTATTTCTTCATTGTCCCAATTGTTATTCATTTGCTGGATTTCTGAGAAAGTTCTATTTTTATATTGAGCTAGGGTTTGTTGGACGAATGGTTGGAAAACAATTTCTACTTTTCCCATAATGGTGATATTTTACACTTTTTATATTTATATTCAATTTTGTGTATTTAATCTTTTTATTGATATTCATTTTTTGTTATAAGTGCCGAGGGCGGGGCTCGAACCCGCACGACTGTTGAGGTCACAAGATTTTAAGTCTTGCGTGTATACCAATTTCACCACCCCGGCATGGAGAGGTTTATGAGCGGGGTACGGGAGTCGAACCCGTCTTTCAACCTTGGAAGGGTCGTGTTAAACCGCTTAACTAACCCCGCATTGTGTTAATATTCTATCATATATGATAGTTAAATTAATAAATTTAGCCAAGTTGAAAAAAATAAAAACTGTTTGTACTGTTGGTTCGTGGGATATATTTCATCGAGGTCATTTGAATTTTTTAAAAAAAATAAAAAAAACATATCCAACATACAAATTAATAGTTGGTGTTTTGGATGATAAAGGAGTTAAAAAAAATAAAGGTAAAAATAGGCCGATTATCAATCAAAAAGATAGACTTAAAATCGTTGATGCCATCAGATATGTCGATTATTCTTTTATTTGTCCACATCGAGACAATATTGACCAAAATATAGTTGATATTTTATCCATATTTAAACCAGAATATGTGTTTTTTCCAGATAAAAAATTTATCAAATTAACTAACAAGCTGAATAAATTTAAAACTAAAATAATTATTTTTACAAAAACTTCAAAACACTCAACTAGCCAAATAATTGATAAAATACGTCAACATAGATAAGGTTGTTTAGCTCAGTTGGTTAGAGCGCATCGTTCACATCGATGAGGTCAGAGGTTCGACTCCTCTAACAACCACTTTTTGTAAGGCCGAGGTGTTGAAATTGGTAGACAAGCATCGCTCAGAACGGTGTGGAGAAATCCATGGGGGTTCAAATCCCCCCCTCGGCACAGTGGTGATTAATTATTATTGTCTTCTACTGTTTCTTGAATAATTGGATTTGGGTTGGCGGGTGTAGGTAGATTTAGGGGAACGGCTTCTAATTTTTCTAAAATTTTGTAATCAATACTTTTAAAGGATAGATATGCGGCGATAATGAGCATAATAAAAAGGGAAATTATTAAAATGTATCCAGTAGTGTCAATTTCTTTTTTCATAAATTTATTTTACCCTAGAAATGAAATAGGTTGTAGGGTAAGAAAGAAAAACAACAGGACTTTCTTCTAGAAGATATTTTTGAAAGTCGAAATAAATCTCTTTTCTTTTTTGGAGATCAAAAGTTTGTCTACCTTCTTCTAGAAGTTTATCTATTCGAGAATTATTAATTTTGGTTAAATTAGTTTCTTTTTGAGTTGAATGCCAAAAATGATATTGGTCAGGGTCAATGGGTATTCCCCCATAAGACAGAATGACATCATAATTATCTTGATTGATTCGATTTTCGATAACTATATTGGTTTTGATATTAAGTATTTCTTGCCAATTTTTTTTGATTTCTTCAGCTTTTTTTAAAAGATCAGGACTACTTATAGATAGTTTTATTTCAGAAATTATCAGATTATCTTCAGCCAATTTTTTACTTCTTTCTGGATCAAAATCATATTCTTTTATTTGAGGATTGTAAGCCCAAGACGAGGGGGAAATTGGACTTATACATCTTTCATTTTTGTCTTTAGTCTTTGGGGTAGCATATGCAATAGCTTGGCGGAGTTGTTTGTTGTCTATTTTTTCGGTGTTAATAAAAAGAGCCAGATATTTTTTGTCTGTTTCTATGGATGATTTTATTTCTGTTTGGTGCCAGCTTTTGATTTCTTCAGTTAGAAGATTGATAGTGATTTTATCTACTTCTCCTAGCTTGTAGGCAGTAATTAAATCTTTGTCATTAGGATAAAAACGATAAATTATTTTTTCTTTTGATGGGTCAAGTGGTTTAAGATTTAGTTGCTTGATATAGCCATCACGATAAATGATTTTATTAACTTTGTATTGACCGATACCTACTAATTTGTTTTTAAATAAAGGTTCATTAAGATAGGCTAAAAAAGGAGCGAAGGGGGTTTCGGTACTTATTTTGATGGTTGAATGGTCTATGGGAGTTACTTGTAATCCTGGTAGAGGGTAATTAATATCGTTGGTAGTTAATTTTTTTCCATCGTGCCAAAAAATATTATCTTTTATTTTGAAAATATAATCTTGGTTGTTGTTTTCGGTAAAATAATGTTGAACAATATCAGAAATAACTGGTTTATTTTTTTCTGAATTTAAAGTTAGACCGGTACTAATAAGATTTTTAATTTCGAGGGGAAGATTTGATGGAGTATAAAGTCCACTAATGCCTATATATTTAGTTTGTAAAATTTTTAGTTGAAAAAAAGAAATAATTTTTTGATGAAAAATAGAGGAAAAAATACCAATAGAGATTAATATCAAGATTAAAATTAAATTTTTCTTGAAATAGTGCTTAAGTATTTCTAGTTTGAAATATAATTTTTTAAACAATTTTTTAAATTAGAACTTGAATAATTGAGGAAATAATGAAAATTATCATAAGAAAAATGGTTAAATTAAAAAGAAATTTTTCCCAGCCTCTTTTTTCTGTTCCGGTTTGGGCTAAAAGATTTGAATTTCTTTCACTTTCTCCATTAGCTTGCATAAAAATAAGAAAGACTAATATAATAGAGAGGATTATTTGGATAATTAAAAAAAAGTTTTTCATTTTTTCTTTTTGCTTAAAATTGAATTAAATAAATTGAGGAGTAAGCTGATAATTAGCGAAGTAAAGAACACGGACCAAAAACCAATAAGGTGGTAGTCAAATAGATAAAAATTTTTGATTTCAAAGCTATAAATTAAAAAAGTTGCAAGATAAAGTCCTAGAGTGTTGATGATAGTTCTGAAAGTACCAAGGGTAATGATATTGATAGGTAAAAGGACTAATTTGATAATTGGTTTTAGGAGTAATTCAAAAATGGCTAAAACTAAAGATACTTTAATCAATATCCAAAGATCGTCTTGGTAATGGATATTTTTGGTTAAAAGATGGGTTGTTTGGAGGGCAAAAGTAAAGAGTAGAGTGAATTTTAATAGTTTTTTCATTTTTTTTTGGGTAGTGTTAGTAGTATACCTGCTGTTGCCAAAATAACAATAGTAATACTGATTATTATAATTAAATTTTTGTAATGAGGCAAATAATTTATTTCGTGAGAGCTTGGTTGGTTTGAATTATTGTAGTCAACGGTAATATTGATTTTTTGGTTTTTACTGAAGATAGATTTTAAAAAAGGAAGATTAGGGAGCTTAGTAGTAATCGTTCCGTTGGCTGGGAGAATATCGAAGTTTTGATGCCAATTTATGGATTTTAATGAAAGATTTAAATTTGTAATATGATAGTTATTAGGGTTGTTGATAATTAAATTATTGTTGTCGGTATTGATTTTTAAAGAGTAATTGGTGGTTTGAATTTCTTGGGTAGCAAATTTAACGTCAATAGTTTTTATATCTTGGTTATTTTTATATGAACCAGCGGGAGAAGGGTAAATACTATTGTGACCATGAATAACAAAAATAAAATGATTAAAATCTAGTTCATTAAAATAATCAATACCCTTGGTGGTGTTTTCCCAAGTGGGATCAACAGATATCCACATTTTTTTATTTTTATCATAGTATTGTGGCCAAGCATGGAGGATGTCGGCTGTAATATTGGTTGGTTTGATTTTGGGATTGTTAGTATAGGCAAATCCTTGGATTTCTCGAGCAGGAATACCTTTGGCACGAAGTAAGGTGATAAAAAGATCGGTAAATTCAGTACAAAGAGCTTTGTTTGGGCTTAGCAGAGCGTCTAGGGCGCCTTTTCTTTGAGATTGATCAATAATATCGTAGTTGTAAGACAGAGTATTGACTACGTAGTTGTAAACATCTTTTATAGTTTTTAGATTGTTAGCTATTTGAATGATGTTACTGTCATTGCTTGGCCAATAGGTTTGCTCTTGGGTGAGCTGGTCTGTATCTAGGTTTTCTTCAGCAATGGTATAACCAATTATTTTGGCTTGACCAATAACGCTAATTATTATTTCTTCGTTAGGTTGGAGGATATATTTAGCCAGCCAATTACCATCATCATCTATTTCGATATTTTGAGGTTGTGGTTCTATTTTTTGAATAATAATTTTTTGGCTATCATTGTCAGGAGGAATAGGGATGCTAGTTTTGATTTGTTTATTTTGTTTATTGGATAAATAGTATTTTAAGTCAAAATCGAAAAGTTGATAGTTGCCAAAAGTAAATAATATCTTTTTGTTGATAATTTGATTTTGGTTGAGTTGAATTTGTGTTTTGTCGCTAATTTTTGTTAATTGAGGACGAGGGATTGAAGAAAAAGAAAGTCTACCAAATGATTCGGGAATCAAAAGATTTATATTAATGTTGTTTTGAGTATTTTGATATTCTGGTAATTTTATTTCCCAAGTTTTTCCTTTATTTTCGGCAAAATTTTTGATTAAATAGCGAATATTAAAAATAGTTTTTTGGTTTTTACCAATGTTTTCTTCGTTGAATTTAAGATAGATAATATGATTGTCATCTACTGTTTCAGTTTGAGTTAGGATATTGCCTAGACTGTCGTGGGCAGAAATATCTTGTATATTTGATCCGGTAATGTTGATTTTGTATTCTGTGGGGTAAATTTCAGAAAAATTATTGGTAAGTTCAATTTTTTGGGTGACATTAGCATCTCCTGTTTGGTTGACTTCATAAGACAGATTGTTTTTGATTGAAAATTCGTCCATGGCGTGGGTATTGTTGGCAAAAAACAATGAAGTAAAAAGAGAAATTATTAGTAAATAAATCATTATATTAATATAACATGTAATTTGCTTCTTGATTTCGGGTAATGTTCGTGTAGTATATATTTATGGCTCAAATTTTATATAAAAGACAAAAACAAATTTTAGATTTTATTAAAAAAAATATAGATAAGTATGGTTATGCGCCTACTTTAACGGAAATAGCAAGATATATTGGTGTTTCTTCATTAGCCACAGTGCATGAGCATTTGTCAGTTTTAGAAAAAAAAGGTTTTATTAGACGTTATCAAGGGGCAGTTAGGGGAATAGAAATTTTGGAATATTCCATAAAAAATAATTTAAATAATTTGGTAGAATTACCGGTTTTGGGTTTTATTGCTTGTGGAGAACCGATTGAACCTTATACTGATCCTAACGCAACATTGGCTGTGAATCCTGCTTTGGTCAGTGGTGACAAGTCTTATATTTTGCAGGCTCGGGGTGATTCGATGATAGATGATGGAATTCTTAATGGTGATTATGTTGTAGTAAAAGAGCAGAATCAGGCCAATAATGGAGATATTGTCGTGGCAGTTTTGCGAAATGGTTTTGCTACCCTAAAAAGATTTTATAGAGAAGCGACAAGAATTAGATTGCAACCTTCTAATTCGACCATGTCCCCTCTTTATGTTAAAGAGATTGAGATAAAAGGAAAAGTGGTGGCAGTTATTAGACAATTTAGTTAAAAAATATATGTTATATATAATAGCAGTACCAATTGGTCATATTGAAGATATAAGTTTTCGGGCAAAAAAGCTTTTGTCTGAGGTGGATGTTTTGCTTTGTGAAGATACTCGAAAAACTAATCAATTGTTAGATTTATTGCAAATAACTAAGAAGCCTAAGATGGAATCTTTTTATGATGAAGTGGAAGATCAAAAAATTCCAAAAATAACAGAGTGGCTTTTGGGTGGTAAAAATATTGCTTTAGTAAGTGATGCTGGGACACCAGTAATTAGTGATCCTGGTTGGAAATTAATTAAAAAATGCCAACAGTTAGGTTTAAAATATACGGCTTTGCCAGGTCCGTGTGCGTTGATAAATGCAATAGTTTTGTCTGGTTTGCCTAGTGGTAGATTTAGTTTTTTGGGATTTTTACCTAAAAAGTCAGGTGAAAGAATTAAGATTTTAAAACATTATAGAGAGATTGATGGCTTGAAAATTGTTTATGAATCCCCTTTTAGGGTCAAGAAATTAGTTGAAGAAATAAAAACTGTTTACGGAGAAAATGCGGAGATAAAAATTTGTCGTGAAATGACAAAAAAATTTGAAGAAGTGAGTAATATAGTTACATCAGAAAAAGGTGAGATGGTGGTGGTGTTTATTTAAGTTTTTTACCTTCAGCCCAAGCAACGATTTCTCGGGTTCTATCGATAGCGTCTGGAGAAACTGAAATACTGGAAATTCCCCATTTAACTAATTTGTTGACCAAATCTGGGTAATTACTAGGAGCTTGACCACAAATACCAGCCAAAATATTGTGTTTATTGGCTGTTTTGATTAGGCGACGTAAGCTCCAAATAACAGCTGGATTTAATTCATCAAATGTCGGAGCTACTTCAGCATTATCTCGATCTAGACCAAGAGTAAGCATGGTAAGGTCGTTACTACCAATAGAAATACCGTCAATACCAATTTCAATAAATTTATCTAACAAAATAACATTGCTAGGAATTTCAGCCATCATAAATAATTTAAATGAAGGTGAACGGACTAAGCCAGAGGCTGAAATTATCTTTTTTACCTTTTCTAATTCTGCTGGAGTACGAACAAAAGGAATCATGAGCCAAATATTTTTGTAGCCGTATTTGTTGCGAACTAGTTTTATGGCTTCTAGCTCCATCATAAAGACATCTGGACAAGCGATATAGCGACTAGCTCCGCGAAAACCAAGCATTGGATTGGGTTCTTCTGGTTCATAAAGTTTGCCCCATTTGAGGTGTCGATATTCGTTAGTTTTAAAATCAGAAGCACGATAAATAACTGGCCTAGGAGAAAATGGCTTACAAAATTTAATTAGATTTTTAGCTAATTTATCAATAAACATTTTTTCTTTGTGATCAGCTATTATTTTTTTGGGATGAATACCTATGTGGGCCATCATAAACTCAGCACGAAGTAAACCAATACCATCGACATTTTTTTGAGCAATACCTTTGGCAATATCTGGTTCACCGAGGTTGACATATATTTTGGTAGCAGTTTTTATATTGCAAGGGGTTTTCTCCTCTTCCTTTTTGTTTATAAAATTTTTATCGATAAGGTTACCAAGCCAGACTTCACCTGTTGTTCCATTGATGGTGACAGTATCACCTTCTTTTAATTTTTTGGTGGCAATTTTGGTACCGACAACACAAGGAATACCTAATTCTCGACTAACAATAGCGGCATGCGATGTTTGACCGCCTTTGTCGGTAATAATTCCATTTACTTTTTTCATAGCGGGGACAAAATCAGGAGTGGTCATATCAGTAACTAATATTTGACCACTAGTGACACGATCTATTTCTTTGGGTGATTTGATAATAATAACTTGGCCGGAAGCAGTACCAGGGCTAGCAGAATCACCTTTAAAGTCTGGAGTTTTTTCAATTTTGTTTTGATTATCAAGAGTTTTTTGATTACTAATAACGGTTGTAATTGGCCTTGTTTGGACAATATAGACTTTGTTTTTTTCGATGGCAAACTCAATATCTTGTGGTTTTTTGTAGTGGTTGTGGAGCTTTTGGGCAATTTTGACTAATTGGGCAACTTGTTTTTTGTTAAGTTTTTCTTTGTTTTGTTTATATTTTGGAACAGGGGCTTTTTTGTTTGTTTTGTGTGATTTTATGAGTTGTATTTGTTGTTGGTTGCTATTGAAATTTTCTACTTTGAAAGTATCTTTGTTAATAATATATTGATCTGGGTTGACAATGCCTTGAACAATGTATTCACCTAAACCCCAGATAGCTTCAATAACGATTTGGCTTTTGTTGTTGGTGACAGGGTTGATGGTGAAAATAATTCCTGAGACATTAGCTTGAGCCATTTTTTGAACAGGGACAGCAACTCCAACGTTAAAGTGATTAATTTTCTTTTTGGCTCGATAATAAATTGATCTTGGAGTAAAAAGACTAGCCCAGCAATCTCTGACTTTTTTGACGACATTTGTTTCTCCTATGACATTTAAAAAGGTTTCTTGTTGACCGGCAAAAGAAGCATCGGGACTGTCTTCGGCAGTGGCAGAGGATCTAACTGCTACGGGAATATCAATCAGTCCACCAAAGGTTGAAAGTTTTTTGTAGGCTTTGATTATGTCAAAACTAGTATTTTGATCTATGGGGGTTGATTTGATTAGTTCTTTTATTTTTTGGGAGCTTTGAAAAAGGGTTTCTGGGTTGTCTACGTCTAAATTTTCAATTATTTTGTTTATTTTTTTATCAAGTCCGTTTTGTTTGAGAAAATCAAAATAAGCATGGGTGGAAACAACAAAGCCGTTCGGAACGGGAATACCTAGATTATACATTTCTCCTAAATTTCCACCTTTTCCACCGACAATGTCAACATCGTTTTGATTTATATCTTTAAACCAGAGTATCTTTTGATTGGGCATTAAAAAATGATAACATTATTAGCTGAGTAGTTCTAGGAGGATTCTTTCTAGTCCAATTTCACGAGGAATATTTAATTTACCCGATTTATTGTGATAGTCAAGGTCAATGAGCTTAAGGTAGGTTTTTTTGAGATTATTTTTGTCAAAACGAGTATAGGTGTTTAATTGTTGACGGATGTTTCTTTTAATCCAAAAAAATAAGAGATCAAAAGCTTGGGTTTTGAGTAATTCATGGTATAGTTTAAAAAATTTTTGCCTGTTTTTGGGAATTATTTGTCTAAGAAGTAGGAAAATATTTTTATCTAAAGCAAAAATATTTTCCTTGGTTTGACCAAGACTTTTTATTTGAGTTGGGGTTAGTTTTTTGTCTTGCCAAATAGCAATATCAATGGAAGTTTTTTTGAATATTGGAATTATTTTATCTAAATTGGCTTTTGGGATAGAAAATAAATTGGAAATAGCAAGCATTTTTTTACTTTCAAACAAACTTTGTCCTTCTAGAAAATTGTTAATTTTGTCAATGTTTACTTGCTTGTAGTTTAGACGCAAAACATCACCTTGGTAGTTATCTAAAAAACTTAGAAAGGTGTTTCTACTATTAACTTGATTGTCGCCGTGAAATATATTTATCATTACTAATTATTATTATACCCAGTAATATACCAATTAGGCTAATTATGTGGCCAAGATGATAGACCAAAGCATCTGGTCTAAAAAATTCAAGTATAAATCTAAAAAAAGAATAACTAATCAAATAAATAGCGGTTTTGTTTTTTTTGGTTTTGAGGAGAATTAAAAAAAGAGTTAGATTTAAAAAAAATTCGTAAATACAGACAGGGTATATTTCTTTATTTATCCAATTACCTATTCTGCCTAAAGCTTGACCAAGAGGTACAATGGTAATGAAAGAGTCGGTCAATTTAATTAAATTGATTTTGTGTATTTTACTGTAAATTATAAGAAATAGGGTTGCTCCAATAAGTCCACCCAAAAAACCAAGACCCCCTCCCCTAGTGTTGAATATTTGGTTTGGATTTTCAACAAAAAAAGATAGTTGAGTTAAAACAAAATATAAGCGGGCACCGAGAAAAGTAAAAATAATTAAAAGAAATAGAAAAATATTTTCTTTAGATTTGGGGATAAATTTGTTGTTTTTTTGGAAGTAGTTGATAAAGACAACTATGGCAATTCCAATTAGTAAACCGTAAATTGACATGTGGGTCCTGTGGGAATCGAACCCACGACCACCTGCTTAAAAGGCAGATGCTCTAACCAACTGAGCTAAGGACCCAAGTTATTGTTAAATTTTTCGAGCTTTTGGATTGAGAAGATAATACAATTTAGCTCTTCTAATTTTTCTTTTAGGTTTTCTTAATCTTTTGATGCTTTCTATCAAAGGAGAATTGACAGGAAAAATTCTTTCTACGGTAACACCGCTAGAAGCTTCCTTTTTGACAAGAAAATTTTTATTTTCTTTTATTCCAGTGATAGCAAGAATAATGCCATCAAAAGCTTGAATTCTTTCTTTGTCTTTTTCTTTAATTTTGTAGTTAACCTTAACGGTGTCACCGACAAAGAAATCTTGATTGTTGTGATTAAATTTAATAGCCATAGTTTTAACTTTGGTATTTTAACTCAATAATTTGTCTTAATCAATGGGCTAATAGAATTTCTTTAATTTCGTTTTCTAATTTTTGGTTGTAGTCGACACCAAAAGGAATAGGAATGTTTTTGCCATTTTCGGTAATTACAATAAGACCAAAGTGTCCGTTTGGATGTTTTTTGAGAAGATTATTAATGGTCATTATTTTGGAGGGGTTGGTGTGTGGTGGTATTTCTATAATAAAATCATAGGTTTTATTTTTGTCGGGAGCTTTGATATCAACAAAATCAATAAGAATTGATTTGTCATTATCTTTTTCACTTATTTTACCTTCTACATAAATTGGTTGATTTTCTTTGAGTAGTTTTGAAAAATTTTCGTATATTTTGGGGAATAAGACTCCTTCAATTTTGTTACTTTCATCTTCTAGGGTGATAAAAGCCATTTTAGAATTGTTTTTTTTGGTATAGATAGCTTTTATTTTGGTAATTACTCCTCTAGTTTTTACCTTAGAATCCTTACTTTTTTCTTTTATACTGGATATATTGTTGATGGCTACCATCTTAAATGGTTCGAGTAATTTGTTGATGGGGTTTTGGGTAATATAAACACCTAGTAATTCTTTTTCTAAAATTAATTTCTCTTTTTCTTCTAGGTCAAGGGTTTCTGGAAAATTATCTTTTAAAATCAAAGCCTTAGTTGTTTCTTTGTCATTGTCAAAAAGACTAAATTGACCACAATCGTTTTTATTTCTTATTTTTTCACATTCGGTTCGGATTTTTTCTAAATTTTGTAAAATAGCATTACGATTGCCAAATTGATCCATAGCTCCGACTTTAATCAAGCTTTCTAAAACTCTTTTATTTATTTTTTGATTATCGACTCGGACACAAAAATCTGTAAAACTTTTAAATTCACCATTGGTATCTCTTTCTTCAATTATATTTTCGATAGCAGCTTCACCAACATTTTTGATGGCACTAAAACCAAAGCGAATAGCCATTTTTTCTAATGATTTATCGTTTGGTTCAATTGCAAAACCTTTGACCGATTGATTGATATTGGGTGGAGCAATGATAATTTTCATTTGACGACATTCTTCAACGGCAGCATTAATTTTGTCAGTATCATTGGACTCAGCACTGAGAAGAGCACACATGTATTCAACAGGATAGTTGGCTTTCATATAGGCAGTACGGTAGGCTAACATGCCATAAGAGGCGGCGTGGGCTTTGTTGAACCCATAAGAGGTAAAGGGTTCGATGAGAGAAAAAATCTCTTCTGCTTTTTTGCGAGGATAACCATTTTTGATACAACCATTGATAAATTTTTCTTTTTGAGCAGCCATTTCTTCTGGTATTTTTTTACCAATTGCTTTTCTAAATTTATCTACTTCAACCCAATTATAACCAGCCAATTCGATGGCAGTGTACAAACAATCATCTTGATAAATCAACAATCCATAAGTGTTTTTTAGATATTTTTCCATTTTTGGATCGAAATATTCTATTGATGATTTTTTGTTTTTTCTGGCAATATATTCGGGTATAATTTGCATTGGTCCTGGTCGATATAATGCAACCATAGCCATTAAGTCGTCTACTCTATTTGGTTTAAGTTCTTTGAGCCATTTAGTCATACCTTCTCCTGATAATTGAAAAACACCCATGGTGTTACCTTTGGAAAGCATATTGAAGGTTTTTTTATCGTCTAAGGGAATTTTTCTAAGATTGATATCTTTCCCTTTTGTCTGACGGACATTGATAACAGCTTCTCCCAAAAAGGAAAGGTTTCTGATTCCCAAGATATCAAATTTAATGAGACCAACATCTTCGCAAGCATGCATTTCGTATTGGGTAATAATTTTGTCACCGCCAGATTCAAGTTGGGTTGGAGAGAAATTGTTGATAGTACTAGGAGAAATGACGATAGCGCAGGCATGAACAGAAATATGGCGAGCATTACCTTCTATTTGTTTGGCGGTATTTAATATTTTTTTAGCGTCAGGATCAGTGTCATAAAATGATTTTAATTCGGGAGTGATAGAAAGAGCTTTTTCTATAGACATGGGAAATCCTTGTGAACCAAGAGGAATTAGTTTGCTAATACGGTCTCCAATAGAATATTCATAACCTAAGACTCGAGCTGTATCGCGAACGGCACCACGGGCCATCATTCTTCCAAAAGTACATATTTGGGCGACTGCGTCTTGTCCATATTGATCAACAATGTGATAAAGCATTTCTTGTCTTTTGTTATCGGCAACATCTAAATCAATATCAGGAGGAGAAGGCCTGTCTTTGTTTAAAAATCTTTCAAAGGGTAATTGATAAATAAGAGGATCAACTGAGGTAATACCCAAAACAAAGGAAACAAGAGAACCTCCGGCTGAACCTCTAGTATTTGTAGGAGTGTCATTTTTTTCACACCATTCGATAAAATCTCTCATAATTAAAAAGTAAGCAGCATAACCTTTTTGGCAGATGACATCTAATTCGTAATTTAATCTTTCTTCTATTTCTTTATTTATTTTCCCATAGTGTTGTTTAGCTGAATCAAAAGTTTTTTCTCGCAGAACTTCATTAACAGTTTTATTTTTTTCTATGTCAAATTTGGGAAAATACCATTTTCCTAGTTCGATTTCCAGATTACATTTGTTGGCTATTTCTAAGGTGTTTTTGATAGCATCTGGGTATTCAAGAAATTCGGAATTTATTTCTTGAGGGCTTTTGAGATATAAATCGGGACAATTAAGCATGCTCATTCGATTGGGTGTATCAACAGTAGTTTGGGTGTTGATCATTAACAGAATATCTTGAGCAAAGGAATCTTCTTTGTTTAGGTAATGGACATCGTTGGTCGCAACTAAGGGAATGCCTAATTTACGGCTGATTTTAGCTATTTCTTTGTTGACATAATCTTGCTTTTCTAGGGTCGGGTGTTTTTGGATTTCTAGATAAAAATCAGGACCAAAAAGCTCTTGGTATTTTTTGGCTGTTTCGACGGCTTTTTTTAAATCATTATTGACAATTAATTGAGGAATTTCCCCTTCGAGGCAAGCACTTTGGCAAATTAAACCTTGGTGATATTTTTGTAAAACTTCCCAATCGATTTTAGGTTTGTAATAAAAACCTTCTAGGTGGGCAATGGAAACAAGTTTCATTAAGTTTTTGTATCCAGTAGTATCTTTGGCCAAAAGGACAATGTGATTGGCTTTTCTATTTTCTGCTGATTTGTTAAGTCTTGACCCTGGACTTAAGTAGAGCTCACAACCGATAATTGGCTTGATATCGTTTTTTTGACAAGTTTTATAAAATTCGATGGCACCATACATATTGCCATGATCAGTGATAGCACAAGCAGGCATTTCTAATTCTTTAACTTTTTTGATTAATTTTTTAATATTAGTTAAACCATCAAGCAAAGAGTATTCTGTGTGAAGATGTAAGTGAACAAAATTAGACATAGGTTATTTTATAGCATTTTGCTTAATACTTTAATGCGATCTTTTATTGGCGGATGGGTAGAAAAAAGATTGGCCATTTTTTCTTTTTTGAATGGATTGGATATATAGAGAGAAATAGTTGAGGTGGAAGCAGTTTCGAATTTATTTTTATCTTGTGAAATGATTGTGAGGGCTTCAATAAGTCCACTGGGTTGTTTAGTGCTTTTGACAGCCATAGCATCGGCTAGATATTCTCTTTTGCGCGAAATTGCTAATTGAATTAATTTGGCAATAATTGGGGCAAAGACTATTAATAATAGTCCAACAATGGCAAAGATTGGGTGACTATCGCGGTCATTGGAACGACGGTTAAAAATAGAATATCTAGTGCCTAAATTTACCAAGATTGATAAAGAACCAATAAGAAGAGAAACAACTATAAAAAGACGAGAATCGTAATTTTGAATATGGGAAAATTCGTGGGCAATAACGGCTTCTAATTGAGTTCTATTGAGTTTTTGAAGCAATCCAGTGGTAACACAGACAGAAGAGTGTTGAGGATCTTTACCGGTGGCAAATGCATTGAGGGCTGGTGAAGTAATAACGTATAATTTTGGTAGAGGTATTTTTTTAACCATGGATATATTTTCACTAACAGCATAGTAGATGGGGTATTGTTTTTTAGTGATGGGACGGGCATGATGCATAGAGAGGACAATTTTGTCACCGTAGTTATAGGCACTTAGAGAGCTTATAATAGATAAAATGAGAGCGTAAACGGCAATGGTTAAGGGAAGCTCAAAACCAACAGTGATAAGCCAGACAGAGAGTGTAATAAATATTACAAATAAAAAAATGATTAAAAAAGAAGCATTTTTATTTTTTCTTTCTTGTTCATAAATATTTATCATTTTTAGAGATCGACCTTGGGGGTTTTTGTGTCTTCTTTGGTTACTTTTATAAATTCACCTTCGTTAGGAGTTTGTAATCCTTGTGCTTTTTTGAAACCAAAAATAGGAGCGAGGAGTAAACCGGGGAAAGTTTCGATGCTGACATTATAATCGGCACTTAAATCAATGAGAGTTCTACGAGCATACATTAATTTATCGGAAGTATCTCGAAGTTCACTCATTAAATCTTTGACGACTTCGGAAGCTTTAATCTCTGGATTGCTTTCAACAACAACATGAAGAGATTTTAGGGCTGAAGAAATCATTTTTTGTGAAATATCTAAATCTTTGGTACTTCTGGTCTTGTTGGCTCTATCAATTAATTTTCGAGCGGAGGTTAATTCTTCAAAAATTGATTTTTCGTGTTTAAGATAAGCTTTGGCTGATTGGATAATGTTGGGAATTAGATCAGCTTGGCGTTTAAGTTGGTTGCCTATTTCTTGCACAGAAGCACCTATGTGGATTAAAGAGGTTTTGGTGCGATTGAAGAAGGTTAAAACATATAATGAAAGAAGGATGAGGGTAATAAGTATATATATCATGATTTCATTATAGCATTTAAATTATTAAGTTAAATACTGGCTGAATTCACATTCCAAACG
Organism: uncultured Gammaproteobacteria bacterium; assembly: GCA_964609295.1. Lineage (GTDB taxonomy): Bacteria > Patescibacteriota > Microgenomatia > UBA12405 > UBA12405 > CAZSQT01. The sequence continues at coordinate 24,683 of CAZSQT010000016.1, forward strand.
CAACACCTTTAATTAATAACTCTTTTAAAAACACCTCTTGAGGTGTAAAAA
>CAZSQT010000017.1:0-18030 GCA_964609295.1 uncultured Gammaproteobacteria bacterium
TATTAAAAAATCTTTAAAAAAATTCGGGGTTAATCGTCGTTTTTTGATTGTCGATGCCAAAAGCACTACTGATTACTCTATTATTTTAGTGGCTAACGACGGCACTCGTTCTGTTTTAGTTAATCGTGGTAAATATGATTTAAGAGAAGAACATATTCCTTGGTCAAAAATTAAACAAACAAAATGGTTTTACATTAGTTCTTTGTCAGGTAATATCAACTTATTAGAAAAAATAATTGGTTTTGCCAAAGAAAATAATATAAAAATTGCCTTAAATCCTGGCAATAGGGAGCTCAAAAAACGGCAGATTCTTATTCCTTTATTACAACATGTTGATTTTCTGCTCTTAAATAGAACGGAGTCCGAGGATTTAACCCAATTAAGTTTTGACCACAAAAATTTTTGGACCAAATTAAAATCTTATGGTGCCAAAATATCATCAGTTACTAATGGTCGAGATGGAGCTTATGTTTCAGAAAATGATCAAATTTATTATTCTCCAATTTTAAATGTCAATGCTGTTGATGAAACTGGTGCCGGTGATGCTTTTGGTTCTGCTTTTACTGCCGCTTTAATTTATGGGCTAAAACCTCAAGAGGCTTTGTTGTGGGGTGTAAGAAATTCTGCCTCTGTTGTCTCTCAATTAGGTGCTAAAAATAATATTTTAACTCTTAAAGAAATTAAGCAAAAAAAATTATGCTTCCCAAACCAGAAAAAAACAAAAAAACAAAAATAGAACAACAGGATATTTTTCAAAAAATTAATAACGAAAAAAATATTCGTTTAAAAAGAAATTGTCTTTTAATTTCTATATTTTTAACTATTGGTTTAAGTTTTCTTTTTTATTCTTTTAACAAAATTCAACTTTGGCTTAAAAATTTCTCTTTTTCTTATCAAAGTTTACCCAAAATATCAGTCTCAAGTCCCATTAACTCCACCAATGATATTCTCAAAAAAGATGATAATGATTGGTTAATCATTGTTAAAACACCAACATCATATTTTTCTAACAAAGATAAAGAAATAAACCCAGACACTTATTTTAATTTACTAGAAGATATCCCCGCTTCTTCGTCTTCACTTATTTCTTCAGTTTTACCTCAAGGGATAAATTATCGAGAATCAATCAGAGATCTTGAATCAAAATATTTTTATACGACTAAAATTATTTTACCCAAAAATAATTTTTATATTCATATTGAAATTACTGGATTATCAGACTTAAAAAATTCTATTAACAAAATTCCCCAAGTCGTCAAAAAAATATATTGGGAGACAGTTCCCTTAATCTGAATTTTCAATTTTTGTAGGTTGGCAAGTAATGTTTCTTTCAGTCCCATCAACAAAAAAATCTTCTTTGCCACATACATTAATTCGATACACATCTTCCGGTATTGGCCAATTTTCATTATTATTTTTAATCAAATTTTTCATAATTTGATTCCAAATTGGCGTCGCTCCTGATACTCCAGAAGCTACATAATTCATTGGTTCATTATTATTATTTCCCACCCAAACTGATACCAAAAAAGAAGGTGTCCAACCAATACACCAATTATCTCTCAAATTATTTGTTGTGCCAGTTTTTACGGCTACTGTTTTTCCGTCTATTTTTAGTTGAGAATTCAATCCAAAAACAGGCGACCTAGCTTCATTATCACTCAATATAGAATTAATCAAATAAGCATGTTTTGACTCGACTACTTTTTCTTTTTTTACTTGTTTTTGATAAATAATTTCACCTAAATAATTTTCAATTTCTAAAATTGGATTCAACAATACTCTTTCACCTAAATTAGCAAAAACTCCATAAGCTTCTGCCATTTCAATCATCCTCACCTCTCCACCTCCCAAGGCTAAAGCTAGACCAAATCTATTTCTTTCTTTCCAAGTGTTAATTCCCATACTTTCTGCCAAATCAATCATATTTTCTACTCCATTTTGATTCAAAAGTTTCACCGAAGGAATATTTAATGATGAAGCTAAGGCTGTTTTTAAGGTGACTGGTCCAAAATATTTATTACCATAATTTTGGGGTGTATAAACATCCTGACCCGGAATATAGTAAGATGTTGGACTATCGTCTATTATTGTTGATAGTGATTGTCCTTTTTGTAAAGCTAAAAGATAATTAATTGGTTTAATTGCCGAACCTGGTTGTCTCAATGCTGTTGTTACATTATAATCACCGTTTACTGACCCTACCATTGCCAAAATATCACCCGTCTTTACATCAATTATCAAAGCAGCTCCATTTGAAATATTTAATTTTTTAACCTTATTTACTTCTTCTTTTACTATTTTTTCTGCTATTGTTTGTTGATTTATATCTAAAGTTGTTTTTATATTTAACCCTTGTCTCTCAAAATTACTTAAACCAAATTTTTCAAAAATATAATTTTTAATATAAAAAACAAAATGTGGTGCCAAAATATTAATTTTATTGTTTATTACTTTTAAATCTTCTTCCCTCATTTCAAAGGCTTTTTCTTGATCAATAAAAGATCCCTTTAGCATTTCGTTTATAACATGATTGTGTCTTATTTTTGCATAATCTCCATTATTGTTTGTCGGCAAAAATGAAGTTGGTGAAGCTGGTAAACCAGCCAAATAAGCACTCTGAGCATCACTTAACTCCCAAACATTTTTATCAAAAAATTTCCAAGAAGCTTCTTGAACACCATAAATTTCACCACCATAAGCTACTTGATTAAAATATCTTTCCAATATCTGCATTTTTGACAATTTTCTTTCTACCATAATTGCTAAAATCATTTCTTTAATTTTTCTTGTCCAAGTTCTTTCAGACGACAAAAAAACATTTTTGACTAATTGCTGAGTTATTGTTGAGCCTCCTTGTGCTTTTTCACCATTCAACAAATTATAAAATCCAGCTCTCAAAATACCTTTAATTGAAATACCCTTGTGTTTCATAAAATCTTTATCCTCAACAGCAAGTGTTGCATCGATTAAAGTTTTAGGAATTTTATCTATTGATACCCAACTCCTATTTTCTTCTTCATAAAACTTATAAAGTAATACTCCATTTCTATCAAATATTTTTGTTGATAATTTAGGTGGATTATAAATTTCGTTTACATTAGGCAAATTATTCAAAATTTCTCGAGTGAGATATAAACTAGTCAAAATTAAAACCACTAAAAATGACAAAACAATCAATAATTTTCTTTTTTTAATCCTATATCCAAAACTAGAAAAAATTATTTTTTTCTTAACTTTTTTTCTTATCCTTCTTTTTCTTTTTAAGTACTTAAAGATATTAAAAAAACTTCCACACCAAACCAAAAATTTTGTGATAGGCCTGCCAATTATAATTAAAATTTGTATTATTTTTTTAATTATTTTCTTCTCCTTCATCTAAAATAACGGGGCAGTCGATACATATTTTATCTCCATAAGCATCTTCAAAAAAAGATTGTTCTCTTTCTTCTACATTTTCTTTTTTTTCATTGCTCTGAACAATTTTACCAGTTTCTTTATCTATTTTTACAGTTTCTCTTTTAATCTCTATTTTGTATGGCAAAAATTCTTTTTTAAAATATTCAAAATAAGAATCACAACCTTCTTCGGGAATTGCTCCTCCTGTCAAATTACAGACTTGCATTCCAACTATTTCTGCAGGTCTTACTGGTTTTTTGATTGTAGTATCTTTTAGTAGTTCGGTCATTATTTTATTCCAAATTGGAGCTGCTCCAGAAGTACCAGAGACAACACCGCTCATTTTAGAATTATCATTATTACCTACCCAAGTTACGACTACAAAATCTTGAGTATAACCAATCGCCCAATTATCTCTTAAATCATTAGTCGTTCCTGTTTTTACTGCCACCTCAGGATGACCTTTTATGTTTAACAAAGATCCAGCCCCAAAAACCATACTTCTCGCGTTATCATCAGACAGTATTTGTTGGATTAAAAAACTTGTTTCTCGTGACAGCACTCTTTCTCCTGGAATATAATTATATTCTTCTAAAACCTCTCCATGTTTGTCTTCTATTTTTAATATCGGCACCAATTCTTGTTTTGTTCCCATGTTGGCAAAAACACCAAAAGCTACTGCCATATCTATCATTTTTACTTCACCACCACCCAAGGTTAAAGATAAGCCATAATTGGCTGGATCAACAAAAGTACTAATTCCCATTGCCGAAGCAGAAGCAATAAAAGTTTCCACTCCATTTAAGGACATTACCTTGACTGCCCCAATATTTAATGAATTTGCCAAAGTATTTCTTACTGATTGGTTTCCATAATAACTGTAACCATAATTAGTTGGGCAATATGGTTTTTGATTTTCTACCATAAAACAAGTTTTATCATCCAATATTTTTGATGATGCTGTGATATTACCCAATTCCAATGCCACTGCATAATTTAAAGGCTTGATAGATGATCCTGGTTGACGTAGAGCTGTTGTCACATTATATTTTCCATCACTCTCTTTAGAAAAATAATTTTCTGAACCAACCATAGCCAATATTTCTCCTGTTTTTGGATTGGTTACCACCGTTGCTCCATTAGTTACATTGTATCTTTTTAATTTAGCTGTTTCCGAGGCGACCGAAGTTTCAGCAAATTTTTGAATATCCAGATCCAAACTAGTTGTAATTTTTAGTCCTCCTTCAGTCACTTTTTTAAGACCATATTTTTCTGTCAATAATTCTTTAACATAAAAAACAAAATGAGGGGCCTCAATAATATTTTTATTAACATAATAGTTTAATTCTTCTTCAATCGCTTCTTTATATTCTTCATCATTAATAAAACCGACTTCTTTCATTCTTTCCAAAACCATCTCCTGTCTTTGTTTTGCCAAATCGGGATTCAAAAAAGGGGAGTATCTAGTTGGTGATGCTGGTAATCCTGCCAACAAAGCCGATTCCGCTAAATTTAACTCTCCAACATCCTTGTTAAAAATTCCCCTTGAGGCTGATTGTATTCCCCACAAAGTTCCACCATATGGTGTTTGGTTAAAATACATTTCCAAAATTTGATCTTTGTCATACAAAATTTCTGTCGAAACTGTCAAAAGAGCCTCTTTAATTTTTCGAGTCCAAGTCCTCTCTGGAGTTAACAAGGCATTTTTTACTAATTGCTGGGTAATTGTCGAACCACCTTGCAATCGTTTTTTGATTAAAGTTCGATAAAGACCTCTAATAATTCCTTTAATATCAAAACCCATATGTTTATAAAAATTGACATCTTCTATCGCCAAAGTTGCTTCTTTTACTGTTTTAGGAACCTCATTAAGTTCAATTGAAGTTCTTTTTTTATCAACAAAAATTTCATAAAGTAATTTTCCATTTCTATCAAGTATTACGGAAGATTCTGGATAATTATTTTTACTCAAAGTTTTTGGACTCGGAGTATCTTTAGAAATAAAAATAAAAAAAACAAGTAAAAAAAATAATAAAAATAAACCTGTAAACAACAGAATTTTTTTTAATTTATTTTTTTTAGCATTTATTTTTTTAGTTTTCCTTTTTTTGTTTTTCATTCCATTCATCCAACTCCTCAATTTTTTGTTGATAATTTTTAAGAATTTGAGCATAAGCTAAACCCGCTTTATAAATTCTATTATCCTCATATTTATAAAGACGATTAGCATATTTTAATTTATTTAAGGCTTCTCGACTAGTTTTTAGTGCCAAATCAGTTTTACCTTCTTTGAGTAAAGCATTAGCTTCAGCCATCTTTTTGTCAGCGATAAACAAAACTACCTCACTCTTTTCTTTACTACCGGCCGTAAAAACAATCCAAAAAAAATCTCTAACTCTTTTAAGGTAATAACTACTGTCATCTGGCAAAGTTCTCGCATGTGGAAGTTTGTAGGCATATTTATCAACACTTCCATTGTCATTTTCTACCACAAAATCTATTGGTAATTTACGCATCTGATCACTTTTATCTTTTTCTTGAGTCATTTCCAGACTGATTCTTGAGATTGATACAAAAAGCACCATCAAAGCAAACAAAACAATAAAAATTACTATCCAAAATTTCCATTTTCCTAATCTTTCTACCATCAGTCTATTTTATCATCTTACTGCCGACTAACCACTATTTACTAATTCCATCCCCCCACATCGCTCTATGCAAATCCACCACATCCTTTCTTTTTTTTAATCTCAAATACCAATATTGAAAAACAAAATATAAAAAATTTAAGGTTTTTGTCCCTCTTTTGTCAAAGAGGGAAACCTCCACAGTAGCGGAGGATGGAGATTTAGACAATAAATTGTAGTATGGAGTTGCTGTGTATTTTTTTGCCCAATCATTTGCTTTTAAAAATTTCCAATATGTATTTTTTTTATCATACAACTTTTTCATCAATATAAGATCAACTGCATTTTTCAAATTTTGCTTATTTTTAGGTAATTTTAATGCTGATTCATCCAGCCACATATTAAAACAAAATTCATCTTTTTTTTCTTTTTTACCAAATTTTCTATGGGGAATTTTATTCCAAGCCACAAAGACTCGTATCCAAAATCTTGTTATCCATAAAGTATTACTTTTAACAATTATAAATAAGTCGATATCATCGTTTTTTTTGGGAAAACCTGCCGCCACACTTCCCGTCACTCCAATAAACAAAATATTTTTAAATTTCTTTCCTAAAATTTTGGCTATTTTTTTTGCTTTATTAATTTTTTTATTAAACCCTCCTTTTGTCAAAGGGGGTGTCCGCCTCGGGCGGACGGGGAGATTTAAATAAATTGTTTTTCCAATAAGTCTTTCAATCACCTGTTTTTCACTCAATTTACAACCAAAAGATTTAGCGTATTTTATTGTCCTTAATCTATCCTCTTTTAGCGTCATTACTGATATAATACACTATTATTCTATGAACAAAAATTCAAGACGCTACCGTTTTTGGGAGATGTTGCCAGGAATAATTTCTTGGTTTACTATTCTTTTCCCTATTTGGGGAGCTTTTTTGGTTCCCGGAGCTGTCGCTTATTTTGTGATTGCTTTTCTTGTTTTTTGGCTTTACAACTCATTTAAATCTGCCATTTTTGCTATTTTGGGTTATTTCAAAATTCAACATTACAAAAAAATTAATTGGCTAGAAAAATTTAATGAAGATTTTCGAGCTGATTGGTACAAATACAATGATATTAATCATGTTATTATAATTTCTTCTTACAAGGAGCCAGTTGAAGTTATAGAAATGGCAGTTGGATCAATTGCCAAACAAATTGATATTAGTCTTAGCAAAATTAATGTTGTTATTGCTCAAGAAGAAAGAGCTGGTCAAGAAAATAATCAAAAAACCATTGATTATTTTTCTCAAAAATACAAAAATACTTTTGCCAATTTAGTTTTTACCGAACACCCCAAAGATTTACCCGGCGAAGTTGCTGGCAAACACACCAACGAAGCTTGGGCAGCTAAATATTTCAAAAAACACTACATAGATAAATTAAACAAAAATATTAAAGATTTTACTCTAACCAGTTGTGATGTTGATACTATTTTTGATCCAAAATATTTTTCTGCTCTAACTTACAAATTTGCCCAAAACCCCAATCGCCATGAAAGATTTTGGCAATCACCTATATTTTGGCACCACAATATCAATCAGGTACCTGCTTTAATCAGAATTACTGGTGTTATGGGTAATGTTATCCATATTGCCAATATTCAAGAACCCGATGGTCTCTTTTTTAATTATTCTTGCTATTCATCTTCCTACAAATTAATTGATTCTACTGGTTATTGGGATCCTGATATGATTCCCGAAGATTGGCATATTTTCCTCCAAGCCTTTTTTACTACCCAAGGTCGTGTTTTGGTGGAACCCATTTTTCTCCCCACCATTGTTGATGCTCCAGATGGAACTAATTTCATGAATGCCCTAAAAAATCGTTACAATCAATGTGTTCGTCACGCCTGGGGAGCTACCGATATTCCTTATGCCTTAGAGCAAGCCAGGATACACAAAGAAATTCCTCTCCTGACACGTGTTTTGAGAATTTTTAAATTATTTCAAACTCATCTTATTTGGTCTACCAATTGGTTTATTCTTACTCTTGGTACTTCTTTACCAGTTCTTCTCAATCCTCGTTTTTTTCAAACTACCTTTGGTTTTAATTTACCAAAAGTGGCCAATGTTATTTTAACCATTTGTCTTATTCCACTTTTAACCCTAATCATTCTTGATTGGAAATTAAGACCAAGTTATCAAAAAAAAGGTTTCAAAAATATTTTATTCAATATTATTCAATGGCCATTATTTCCTTTGGCCACCTTATTTATGTCAGTTTTACCTGGTCTTGACTCTCAAACTCGATTAATGATAGGCAAAAGATTAGAGTATAAAACAACTACCAAAAAAGCTATATAATAAACTAATGAAAATGTTTTTAATACTTTTATCTGTTATTATTGCCTTTTATCTTTTTTTAAACAAAAAAAATATTTTTTGGGTCGGTCTATTGTTGGGCTTAGCTTTTTGTTTTAAATTTTTAATTATTTTCGAATTTATTTTCCTTTTATTTTGGCTTTTATTTTTTGAAAAATTTAATCTCAAAAAAATATTTTCCTTTTGTCTAGCCTTTGTTTTACCCGTTTCTTTATTTACTCTATATTATTTAACCCACACTTTCTTTGCCACTTTAATTTTTTCTTCCTTTTTAAACAATTTTGAGTATTTATCAATCAACAATTTTTTGCAAAGTGGCATATTGCGTCGTGGAGTTATTCTTATCTTCATTTATTTATCCATTTGGTTTTTGGCTGTCAAAAAGATTATTAGCCACTACTTAGCTTTTATTTTATTTTGGTTTTCAATTGCTATTTTTTCTTCTTTGATATTTCAACCCCATTATTACTATCATCTCATTTATTTGATACCTCCAAGCTTTTTGCTAATGGGGGAATTTTTAAAGTCCAAAAAATATATTAGTCGTTTGTTGATTATTATTGCCTTTTTTACCCTATTTATTTTGATAAAAAATAATTTTAATTACAACAATAATAATTCTCAATTTACAAATATTTATCAAATTTCTGATTTTATTAAGCAAAATACCAACAAAGATGAAAAAATATTTGTTTGGGGCAATGAACCATCAGTTTATTTTTTAAGTCACAAAAGACCCATTGGTCGTTATACAATTGCTCGCCAGATTATCAAATCCAATGCCTACAATGATACAATGAATCAATTAAAAATCAATTTTCCCAAATACATCATCTATTTTGATATGAATAACAAAATTTTTTATGAATTAGATAAATTTATTAATCGTTATTATTTTCCAATTGAAAAAATAGGTTCAGCTACTATTTTTCAATATCGATAAATGTCATTAATTGAATCTTTTTCTTTTTTAGGTAAATTTTGGCAAGAAAAAATAAATGGTTCACTTATCAAATGGACTATTTTTATTATTATTTTGCAATTAGTTCTAATTTTTTATAAATTTTCTGTTCTTCCTAGTGAAATTCCTCTTTTTTATTCTCTTCCTTGGGGTGAATCACGATTAGTTAATTGTAGCTATATTTTTATTTTGCCGGGTTTCTCAATTTTTTTTACCATGATAAATAACATTTTAGCTGTTTCTTATTATGCCAGCATTAATGTTTTATCTCGCTTATTAACAATTTTTTCTCTCATTTTTTCTCTTTTTTCTCTCATTGCTCTTATTCAAATTATTATTCTGGTTACCTAATGTTGTTTAATTTTTTTCTTGCCATTATTACTTCTGCTTTCTTATCTTTTACTTTTAGTCCTTTTGTCAGAAAATTTTTTGTTAAAAAAGGTTATGTTGAGGATCCAAAAGAAAAACAACAAAAAACCCAAAACGCCACTGCCATTCAGCCAGTTCCTCGGGGCGGGGGAATAATTGTTTTTTTGGCTATTTTAATTACCTCTTGCCTTTTTCTCAAGATGGATAGACATTTTATTGGTATCTTTTTGGCAGGATTTATTGCTTTAATTATTGGTGTTTGGGATGACATCAAAGATATCAGCCCAAAAATTCGTTTAGCTACTAATATTATTGTTGGTTTAATTATTGTTTTAAGTGGTATAGGTATTACTTTCATTTCCAATCCTTTTGGCGGGATTGTCAATCTTTCATCTTTTCCTTATCTATCAGATATATTAGCTATTATTTGGATAGTTTGGTGTATGAACATTGTTGGTTGGTCTACTGGCGTTGATGGTCAATTGCCTGGTTTTACTGCTATTTCTGCTTTTTTTATTGGTTTATTAGCTTTTCGTTTTTCTCAAGATATTTTACAATGGCCAGTTATTATTTTAGCTGGAGCTGTTTCTGGTGCTTTTTTAGGTTTTTTACCCTTCAACATATTCCCTCAAGTAATGATGCCTGGTTATAGTGGTAAAAGTCTCGCTGGTTTCTTTTTAGCCGTCTTAGCCATCCTCTCAGGGGCCAAATTAGCTACAGTTATTCTTCTTTTGGGTATTCCTATGATTGATGCCATTTTTGTTTTAGCCAAGAGATTTTTTCAAAAAAAACCATTATTTATTTCTGATGACAATCATTTACACCACCAACTATTAAAATCAGGTTGGTCACGTTCTCGTATCGCTATTTTTTATTGGTCAATTAGTTTTATTTTAGGTTTAATTTCACTTTTTTTAAATAGTAGTCAAAAATTTTATGTTTTCATAGGCCTTTTTATCCTTTTTTGCGGTTTTCTTATTAGTTTATATCAACGTAAGTAGCTGATACCCAGCCAGATTTATCGTCGTTTAGCTTAATTTTTACCCAATCAACATTTTTTTCAATCAATTCAAAACTTTCTCCTGGATTTACCTTATCTATCTCAGTACTGGCCGAAGAACTAGATTCTCTTACTCTCAGCCAGCCAGTTTCAGTCTCTTTGATAGTGACCATTTTTTTCTCTGCTAAAGAAGTTGGTGTTGGTTCTATATTTGGTGTTTCGATAATTTCTTCTTTAGCTAATTTAGCCTCAATAATAAATTGATACCCGCTAATTCCTTTGACAAATATATTACTACTCTTGTAAGAAGGGAAAGATAGGGTAATTTTTTTATCTCCTTCACCTAAACTATCTATTTTTTTGGGAGTATAATCAATTGTTTCATCATCCACCGAAAGGATTGATTTTGTCGGAATAGAGCTAACAATTAAACCAACCATTTTTTTATCACCAGTCTTTTCCATACTCAAAACATAACCGCCACTTTCTTCTTCGTTTTTACCAAAATCCCAATATACCACGCTACCCAATCCATCTTTTAATTTAATTTTTTTATTAACAACAATTTCCTTGTATTCCAACCTTAAATCAATTTCTCCTGGCTTAATGTTATTACCTTTGTAGGGGGCATTACCTTCATTTTTTCCATTAATATAAATTTTTGCGCTAGGATTGGTCACTATTTCAATACTAGTTTTTTTAGTTGAAAAAGAACAACCACTCAAAAATAAAGAAAATAAACAAATTAATAAAACTTTTTTCCACATACTTTTTAAGTTTATCATTATATTTGGTAATATTAAATTAAAGTTGATGACTAAAAAAATTATTTTATCCATTTTTCTAATTCTAATCTTTTGGCAATTTACCGTTTTTTTTAAAGCAAAACCAATTTTATATCCTCCTATTTTATTGCCCCAAGACACTCCGACTCCCACTCCTACCCCTCTTGATACTATTAGCTTTAGTCTTTTGGGTGATCTTGGTCTTGGTCGCCATATTACCTCTATTTCTCGAAGCAAAAATAATTTTAATTGGCCTTTTGAAAAAGTTTCTTCTTTTTTACAACAATATGACTTCAATTTAGCTAATCTTGAAAGTCCTATTATTACAAATTGTCCTGAAGGCAAAACAGGGACTTTTACTTTTTGCGGTGATGACAATTTTTTACCTTATCTTCAGCAAAATAAATTTATTTTTAATTTAAATAATAATCATATTTTAAATTATGGAAAAGATGGGCTTCTCCAAACCAAAAATTATTTAGATCAATATCAAATACCTCATTTTTATGATAATTTTTTAGAAAAAGAGGTTAATGGTATCAAATTAGGTTTTTTAGGCTTTGATTTCATTACTTATCCCAATACTGACAAAAATATAATTTTAGAAAAAATAAAAAAATATGATTCTTTAGTCGATTGGTTAATTATATCTATTCATTGGGGAAACGAATATTTGCCTGCGCCTGAAAAATGGCGACTTGAATTAGCCCATCAGATGATTGATACTGGCGCTGATATTATCCATGGGCACCACCCTCATGTTCTTCAATCGACAGAATATTACAAAGAAAAACCAATTTATTATTCGCTTGGCAATTTTGTTTTTGACCAAAACTGGTCAACCGAAACTTCTATCGGTGAGATTATAGTTCTCACTCTCAATCAAAAAGAAATCATTAAAGAATCTCGTCACCCTTATACTATTAAATTTAATTCTCAGCCTCAATTAAATTAATTTTCTCCATTACTTTTTTGGCTGTCATTGCTGTTAGACAACAACTAGTTTCGTCCTTGGTTAAGGGTAAATTTTTCTTCATACAATTATATATATTTTTCCAACCCTTACCATAAAAAATTATAGATTTATGTTGACCATAAGCAAATTTTGCTTTTTGCCAGCACAAAGCCATCTCCACAATTGTTCCCGTTCCTCCCTTCATTACTACATAAGCATCAGCAATATCTAGTAATTTTAAAATTCTTTCATCAAAATTGTTTGTTTTAATAACCTGTGTTGCCATTTTTAAATTTTCTTTATCGGTTCCTTCAAAATTTCCCGGAACTTGTTTTGGGTCAATTATAACAATGGTTGAATTACCTTTTCCTTCTCTGGCTCCCAAAGTCACTGCCTTCATTACCCCTGGTCCACCACCATTAACTACTTCAATTTTGTTTTCTGCCAAAATTTTAGCGATTTTGTAAGCACTTTTATAATGTAATTGGCTATTTTTTGCATCAGCATCACCAAAAATAGCTACTTTTTTAATTTTCATCTTTTAATACTTCCTTAATTTTTTCAAAATTAACCATTGTATTACCATTAAATATCAAACCACCACAATAAGCAATTTTTGCTTTTTTTTCTTGCATCAACTTAATCGCATCTAGATTCACACCACCATCAATGGCCCAATCAAAATCTTTCGGTATTTTTTCAAAAACTTTATAATTAAAACTTTGTTTTTCAAAACCCGCTTTTCTTCCCAAAAGTAAAACAATGTCTGTTTCTTCTGGGATATTGTTTACCGGAGTATTTATGTCAAAAGCCAAACCTGCTTCCATACCAGCATCTTTTACTTCTTTTATAAATTTATCTCTATCTTCCATCATTTCAACTTGACCAATGATTCTACTTGCTCCAACAAATATACATTTTTTAATCCAATTAATTGGATTTTTTACCATTAGATGCATATCCCAAAGCAAAGTTTTTTCTAATTCCAAATTAGCTAACAGTTCCAATTCAAAAGTCTTTCCAGGAGCAAAAAAACCATCAATTACATCTATTTGTACCCAATTAGTGTAATTTTTTACTTTTTCTATTTTCTCTTGAGCTTTTTGGTACTCTTTTTCTAAAACAGCTGGAATTATTTGCATATGTACATCGCCAATTCAACTAAACGGCAACAATAACCATATTCGTTGTCATACCAGGCTCCGATAGAAACCATATCATCAGAAACCACCTTGGTCATCAAAGTATCCACCAGACAAGAAGCATTATTACCCAAGACATCGCTTGAAACTATTGGTTCATAGCACATTTTTAATCGACCAATCAAATTGGTTTCTGTACTAGCATCTTCTAGTATTTTGTTAATTTCTTCGGGAGTTGTTTTTCTGACCAATTTAAAAGTTAAGTCACAATAACTACCACAAACTACTGGCACTCTAATTGCACTTCCAGCAAATCTTCCTTGAGCTTCAGGATATACTGCTGCCACTGATTTGGCTGCTCCTGTTGAAGTAGGGACAATATTTATTGCTCCAGCTCTTCCTCTTCTGGGATCCTTGCAGGCACCATCTACCATATTTTGATTAGTAGTATAAGCATGAATTGTTGACAAAATTCCTTCTTGAAAACCAATTTTTTGGTCAATAATTTTTACGATTGGAGCCACACAATTTGTCGTACAAGAACCATTTGAAACTAATTTTTCTCCTTTATAATCTTTTTCGTTAACTCCTAGGACAAAAGTAGGAATAGTATCTGATTTTGGAGGAGCTGACAAAACTACTTTTTTGGCCCCACCCTTAGTCAAATGTATTTTTGCTTTTTCATCCAAAAAAGCGCCGGTGCATTCCAAAACTACATCAACCCCATATTTTTTCCATGGTATTTTGCTGGGATTAGGTTCTCCCAAGACTGGTATTTCTCTGTCTCCTATGACCAATTGACCTATTTCACCTTTTCTTTTTGCTTCTTTACTCTCGATTTTAAAAGGTAAACGTCCATAGACAGAATCATATTTAAATTGATGAGCGACGGCATTGATAGGGAAGTCTCCCTTAGTATTAATTACTACCACTTCAACATCATATTTTTCTAGCAATATAGACCTTAAAGTTACAGTTCCTATTCTTCCAAAACCATTAATAGCCACTTTTATTTTTTGTTTTTTGTTTTTCATTTTTTTTTAAACTACTAATATTAAATTATTGACAGTAATCAATATAATAACAGATTAAGATTTTATTGCTGGTAATGTTCCTGAAGCTAAATATTCTAAAGTTGCTCCTCCACCACTAACTGCTACTATATTTTCACCTTGGACTCCAAATTCTCTAAAAGAAGCTCCAGTATCTCCTCCAGCAAAGATAACTAGAGATTCTTTATTGGCCATCAGATAACTTGCTACAGACTCTGTTCCTTTTTTGTATTTTTCGTTTTCAAACCAACCAGGAGCTCCAACCACAATTATAGTTTTTGCTCTCTCTATCATCTCTTTTGCTTTAATAATGTCGTCATCTGACAAATCATAACCCTCACTATTCAATTTACTTACATAAACACGATTATCGATTGATTGAGAGTTGTCTATAAATTGAGGCAATTTTCCTCCAATAAAAATCTCATCCGCCACTTTCAAAAACTTTGGTAAATTTTTTAGCTTATCTTCTTTTTTACCACCCAAAAAATACAAGACTGGTTTTTCAATTTTTTGATATATTTCGCCCAATTTACCAAATTCTTTGATAAACGAATTACCATAATAAGTACTTTCTGGAAATTCTTCATGAAGCATCACTGAAGCATGTTTTCTGTGGGCAACAGCCGGAGCGTCATTAACAAAAACATCTGCCCTTGTTATTAATTCTTTCATAAAAGAATTATCATTTAGTTCTTCTCCTGGCCAAAATCGTAAATTTTCAAAAAACATTACCTGTTTATCGGGAATTTCATTAAAATCTTGGACAAAAATACTGTCTACAGGATTCACCATTGACATAAAATCAGCGTAAACTTTTCTCAAACTAAATTTTTCTTTATCCTCTTCACCTTTTGGCCTACCCTTATGTCCTATTATTGCCACCCTTCCACCATTTGAAACCAGATGATTAAAAGTATCCACTGACTTTGACAAGCGAGAGTTGTCATTATCGGGTACATCTAAATCCATTCTCAAAATTACTAATTTGTCACTAGAGGGCAAGTATTTTTCTATACTTTTAAGATTCATATTTTTTAATTTTGCCTAATCTCCTAAGATATCTTTCTTCAGGAGAAAAGACCGTATTAATAAATTTTAATGCTATTTTTAAGTTTTTTTGCTCAGATACCAACTCTGAAGCCAAACATAACACATTAATATTGTCAGAATCTCTCGCTACTCTAGTTTGTTTTAGGGTAGTACATAGTCCAGCCCTAACTCCTTTTACTTTATTGCTGGCAATAGATACACCTATTCCTGAACTACAAATTACTATACCTAATTCATTGGAAGCAACCGCCCTTTCTCCTACTTTAATTGCAAAATCAACAAAATCATCATCTCTATCATATTTAGAATTACCAACATCAATTACCGTATAATCTTTTTTCCTTAAAAACTCGACTAATTTTTCTTTTAATCTATATCCTCTATGGTCAGCTCCGATATAAATTTTAATCATATACTATAATCATTTTAACACAATATGAAAAAAGTTAATATTCAAGGCCATGACTTTTATCTCACAATTGATAAAAAAAACATCTCTTCTATTAGATTAAAATTAGTTGACAAAAAACATATCAAGATTAGTGCTCCTATTTTTACCCCCTCATTTTTTATCAATTCTTTTATCGCCAATCATGCAGATTGGATTATCGCTCAAAGTAAAAAGATTAAAAATAAATCACTAAAATCTCTCAAAAACATCAAAATTCTTGATAATAATTTTAAAATTGTTTACAATAAAACTCAAAACGATTCGGTAATAATTGATGAAAATGAACAAACTATTTATATAAATACTCCCTCTCTTTCAAATATTTATCTTCGTCAATTAATTGACAAAAAATTTAGACCTTTTGCTCTTTCTTTAATCAAAGAAAATTTAAAAAAATTAGCCCAAGAATATAATTTTTCCTACAACTCTGTTACAGTCAGAAATCAATCCAGTCGATTTGGTTCATGTTCTAGTCGTAGAAATCTTAATTTTAATTGGCAAATTATTTTTTTTCCTTATCCTATTTTTCGCCATCTTTTGCTTCACGAACTCACTCATCTTGACATCAAAAATCACCAAAAAGAATTTTGGCAACGATTATCCTCCTATGATTTAGATTTCAAAAAACATAATAAATTTTTAAAAACACGACACCATGATTTTTTGCTTTTTTAAGAGTTACTTGTTAAAATACCGACGATATGAAAGAAAAAAGAATAATTGATATACATAATAAAAACAGGGAAAAAACTACTTTTTTTAATATTGAAGGAGAATTGACAGGTATGGGTTACCAAAAAAGAGAGATATCAGATGATTGTTGTTCTTATTTTAATGACAAGGTAACTGTTCATTATCCTAAGGAAGTAAAAGAAGTAACCCTTAATGATTTTTTTTGCCAATTAAAATTTAAAGCCAAGGCTCTAGATTTTAAAATAATTCGTAACAAAGCTAAATTATCAACAAAAGAGCAACAATTTAAATCATTAATCAATGCAGGGCAAGATGGGTCTACTTTAGATATAAAAAAAATTGATGGTAAAAAAGTTATAAGAGCCAATCTTAGAGCATTAATCAATTTTTCTAAAAAAATAGATTTTAAGGGAAAATAAAATAATTATTTATTTTTTATTTCAATCCCAATCGGGCAATGATCAGAGCCCTCAACCTCAGCCATAATAAATGCATTTTTAACCTGTTTTTCCAATGATTTATCGACAAAAAAATAATCTATTCTCCAGCCAACATTTCTTTTTCTCGCCCCACTTCTTTGTGACCACCAAGAATATTTTTCTCCTTCTGGATTTAATTTTCTAAAAATATCTACATAACCATTTTCAATTACTTTATCAATCCATTTTCTCTCGATAGGCAAAAAACCTGATATTTTTTCATTGTCTTTTGGTCTCGCCAAATCAATTTCATTATGTGCTGTATTCACATCACCGCAAAAAATTATTTTTTCACCTCTTTCTCGCAATTTATTTATATATTCCAAAAAATATTCATAAAATTTCATTTTATAATTCAATCTTCCTGTATCTTTTTTGCCATTTGGAAAATAGACGTTAAGCAAGGTAAATTCATCAAATTTAGTTATTAAGACTCTTCCTTCATCATCCCAATCATTATCTCTATCACCAACAATGACTGTTTTTGGCTCATCTTTACACAATGTCAAAACCCCGCTATATCCTGGTCTTGCGGCACTATTCCAATATTCCAAGTAGGGAAGGTCGAGATTTATCTGTGTATTATTTGCCTTAACTTCTTGAAAACAATAAATATCTGCTTTTTCTTTTTTAATAAACTCAATTAAACCCTTTTTCGCCCCCGCCCTAATTCCGTTTATATTCCAAGAAATAATTTTCAT
>CAZSQT010000018.1:0-6361 GCA_964609295.1 uncultured Gammaproteobacteria bacterium
TTTAAAATCCCATTTTTTGGAGAACTTCAGTTAAGGTTTTTTGGGCTTGTTGGGATGCTTTAAGATTTCCTTTCTTGATAATTTCATCAATCAATTTGGGTTGTTTTTCATATTTTTGACGCAAGGTGCGAATTGGATCCAAAAATTTGTTGATAGCTACGGCTAATTTTTGTTTGACTTCAACATCACCGACAGTCCCCTGTTGGTAGCGATTTTTGAGATCTTTGACTTCATCTTGATTGTCATTAAAATAATCGTGATAAATAAAGACAGGGTTACCTTCTACTTTGCCAGGATCAGTGGCTTTGATACGAGAAGGGTCGGTGTACATAGAACGGACTTTTTTGTTGACAGTGTCTTGGTCGTCAGAAAGATAAATACAATTATTGAGTGATTTACTCATTTTGGCTTGACCATCTGTCCCAACCAAGGTCCCAGATTGACCAATCAAAGATTTTGGTAGCGGAAAAGTTTGCCCAAATATTTTGTTAAAACTAGAGGCAATTTCACGAGTTAATTCGAGATGACTCTCTTGATCTTTGCCAACAGGGACCATATCTGATTTGACCATCAAAATATCGGCGGCTTGCAAAATAGGATAAGACAATAAACCCAAAGATGGTTTTTGGATATGGAGATCGTGCATAATTTCTTTGAGAGTAGGAATGCGTTGGGCTCGAGGAACAGTCACTAGCATTTGAAAAATAGTAGAAAGATAGGTTACTTGAGGAACAGCACTTTGGCGATAAATACAAACTTTGTCAGGGTTAATACCGACAGATAAATAATCTAGGATTATGTTGTTGATATTTTCGTTTAATAATTTGATTTTGTCTTTGCTAGGAGAAGTGGTAAGCATATGAATATCGGCTAAAATCAAAAACATTTCATAGCTGTCTTGATATTTAACGCGATTTTGAAGAGAACCCAAGTAATGACCTAAATGGAGTTTTCCAGTTGGCCTATCACCCGTTAAAATTCGAGGTTTTTTATTTGTATTCATAGTGATATAATACCATCTAGTTTATTAAAGTCGAAAAAGGTAATCCGTTTTGGATGAAGGTTTTTGACATAATTTAAAAAATGACCAAAGAAAAACACGAAGTAAAAGCTCAAATAAGAAAAGTTTTGGGTAAAAAAGTTAAAAAAATAAGAAAAGAAGGTTTTATTCCAGCAACAATTTACGGTAAAAGAATGGAATCTGTTTCGATTCAAATTGAAGCTAAAGAATTTGCTAAAATTTTTGCTGAAGTCGGTGAATCTGGGGTAGTAGAATTGTTGGTAGATGAAACAAAATATCCTGTTTTGTTTAAAAATCCTCAATATGATCCTATTACTAGTGAATATATTCATATAGATTGTCATAAAGTTAATTTGAAAGAAAAAATTAAAGCATCAATCGCTGTTGAATTGATAGGAGAATCTGATGCGGTTAAGGCAGGTAATATATTGGTCGAAGTAACTGATGAAATTGAAGTTGAAGCTTTACCAAATGATTTGCCAGAAAATTTCACTATTGACTTGGCAACATTGACTGAAGTTGATCAAATGATTACTGTAGCTGACTTAAAAATAGATAAATCAAAAGTAGAAATTTTGACTCCAGAAGACACGGTAATTGTCAAAACAGAAGCTCCGCGAGTTGAAGAGGTAATTGAAGAAGAAACTCCAAATCCAGAGGATGTTCCAGCTACTGAAGAAAAGACTGAAGAAGGTAAAGAAGGAGAAAATGTAACTAGCGAAAAAAAGGAAGAAGATTAAAATAAAGTTCTTCAATATCTGAGCGAAGTAGATCAGTTTCTTTGGCTTGCTTGATAGCCAATAGGGCTTCTTGTTTGTCTCCTATTTTGGCATATATTTGGGCTATTTTAATCCAATCATCAGCGGTTTTGTTTTCTTTATTTTTTATTTTTTCTAAATTTTTTTGTAGGAAATCTATTTGATTGTTTTCTTTAAAAAGAGCAATATCGGTATAATCTAATTTTTTTTCGAGAGAATGAGCTTTGGTCCAATTTTCTCTTTGGGCATAAAAATACCATTTTTGTAAAGTACGATAGTATTTATCTCCCTGGGAAAATGAGTGTAACAATTGATGCTGGTGTAAACTTGTGAGATTGACAATGATTAAAAATAATAAAAAAAGGAATAATAATGGTTTAATAAGAAATTTTAATTTGGACATTTTTAGATTTTTTGATAATTATTGTGGATGATTTGGTGATGGATAGAAGGTCAAACAAATAAGGTTTTAAATTTTTTTCATTAAGATGAGGGTGGGAGATGGTAATTGATTGAACTGTCTGACCTAAAGATTTGTTGTCGTTTGATTTTTGACCACGAACCAAAGAAATAATTTGGAGTATTTCGGCAATAATTTTTTTGTCACTAAATTTTTGGGTTTTTTGAGGCCAAAGACTTGTGTGGAGAGATTGACTTGATTCATGTTGGTGATAAAAAGATTGATAAAGATGCTCAGTAATAAAAGGAGTAAAAGGGGCAAACATTTTAAGAATATTTAAAAATGTTTGGTAAAGAGCTGATTGAGCTGATATTTTGGCAGGGTTGGAATCATCAAATTCATAAATTCTTTTTTTGATAATCTCGAGATAATAATCACAAAAAGTATTCCAAAAAAAGGTGTGAATTAATTCGCGAGAATGACTATAATCAAATTTTTCAAAATATTTTGACATTTGATTAGCTGTATTTTCGGATAAATCAACTATCCATTGATCTATTTTTTCACTTACTTGATATTTTTGAGGATCAAAATTTTGAAGAGAAGAAAAAACAAAATTACTAGCATTAAATAATTTATTGACAATTTTTTTACCCATATCAATTTCTTCTTGGGTATAATAGCCATCCATACCCAAACTACTACCAGCAGTGGTCCAGCGAATAGCGTCGGCAGAATGAAGAGAAATTTGTTCTTCTGGGCGAATATTACCACCACCATTTCTTTTACTAATTTTTTGGCCATTTTTGAGTAATATATGTCCAGAAATAGCGATATTTTTCCAAGGAATTGATTGGTTTTTGTAATAGGACATAACGAGAGTATAAAAAGTCCAAGTACGAATAATATCGTGAGCTTGAGGACGAAGTGAATAAGGGATTTGACCACCGGTTAGAGTATTGATTTCTGGAGTATTACCAGAAGTAAACCAAGTGTCAAAAACTAAATTTTTTTCACCAGGGATGGGAATACCATAAAAACGATTGCGAGAAATACACCAATCCCATTTTAGATTTTGAACCCAATTTATAAATCTTGATTTCATGTATTGGGGATACCAAGTAATATCGTTGGCTAATTTTAATATTTTGTCTTTGATATCCAATATTTTGATAAAATATTGATCTCTTAAAATGATTTCGATAGGGCTACCACAACGTTCGTGAACACCAATCTCATGATTGATAGGAGTTTCTTTAAGAATTAGATTTTTGGCTTTGAGTTGAGCGACCATTTTGGTTCGAGCCTGAAGAATAGAAAGACCATCAATTTTGCCGAATTCATCAATAATAATTTTTTCTTTTAAATTGTGTTCTTGTTGCCAAAGTAAATCAGTTTCGTCACCATAGGTACAACACATGACAGCCCCAGTCCCCTTGTCCATTAGAGCTTTTGGATCAGCTACAATTTTTACCTTATCACCTAAAGGAGTAGTGGTAAATTTACCAATTAGTTTTTTGTATCTTTTGTCTTTGGGATTGACAAAAATAGCACTACAAGCAGGTAAAAGTTCGGGGCGAGTAGTGGAAATAACTAAATCACCAAATTGTAAATCATAAAAAACAGAAGGAGTGTTTTTGTCTTCAATTTCAGCTTGAGCAACTCCAGTATGACAAGCTGGGCACCAAAGACAAGGGGCTTTCTTTTTGTAAATTATGCCTCTTTTGAGAAAATCATGAAAATTATCAAGAGTTAATTTTTGAATTTGAGGTGAAATAGTAGAATATAATAAGTGCCAATCATAAGAAAAACCAAGTGATTCGAATAAATTAGTATATAATTGGTGATAATTACCAACTAAAGATTGGACTTTTTTGATATATTCCTCTTTTGGTAAAGAATCTGATTTTATTTTTAGTTCTTTTTCAGCTAATTTGTCAGTAGGTAAACCATTGTCATCCATGCCAATGGGATAAAAAACATTGTAACCGGCAAGGCGAAAATAACGAGCAATAATTTCGGTATGAGTGTAAGAAAAAACATGACCCATATGCAATCGGCCAGAAACAGTTGGAGGTGGAGTGTCAATACTAAAAACTGGTTTTGAAGATTTAGGCTCATAGGCAAAAATATTGTTTTTACGCCAAAAGTCCTGTATCTTTTTTTCTTCTTCTTTAAAATTATATTTTGCCATAAGCTAGAAGTATTTTAGCATAATTTATGTTTTATAATATAATTGTGAAGATTAAAAAAATTAAAGAAATCCACAAAAAATACGCTGGAAACAAAGAAATTTTGGATATTGTTTGGCAACATAGCTTAGATGTTTGCAAATTGGCTTTAAAAATAGTTGATAATTTAAAAAAGAAAGAAATAAAAGCTAATAGAAATCTGGTAAAAGAAGGGGCTTTGCTTCATGATATTGGGGTTTATCTAGTCAAAAAAGATAAAAATTATTGGAAACATGGTGAAGAAGGCTGTCTGATTTGTAAAAAAGAAAAAATAAATAATTCAATTGCTAGAATATGCAAAACTCATGTAGGGGTGGGAATTGGTGATAATATCCCAATAAGTCTGGAGGAAGAGATTGTTTCTTACGCTGATCAGTTTTATTCTAAATTTCCACTGAGAAAAGAAAATTTAAAAACAATCAGAAAGGAAGTGTCTAAATATGGTAAAAATAATTTGGTTATTTTTGATCGTTGGCATAAAAAATTTAATATTGACTAATTTTTGGTAAAATAGGGAGTGTTTGATATTAATAAAATTATTAAAACTTTGAAGGCTGGTGGCTTAGTATTGATGCCATCAGATACGGTCTATATTTTGGCGGTTGATGTGAGTCAAAAAAAGGCAGTAGAAAAATTACAAAATTTTAAAAATAGGTGGATTGGTAAGGCTATTTCTGTAGCTGTTTGTGATTTGAAAATGGCAAAGGATTACGCCATTATTCCTAAAAATGAAGAAATACTTTATTCACATTTATTGCCTGGCCCTTTTACTTTAATCTCCCGGGGAAAACATAAATTGATGAAAGGGATAGAAGCAGAAGATGGGAGTCTGGGAATTAGAATTCCTGATAATAAATTGATTCTTGAAGTGGTAAAAAAGTTAGGAGGGCCAATTTCAGCAACTTCGGCTAATTTGTCAGGAAGAAGACCACATTATAGTGTTGAAAGTTTTGTCAAAAGTTTGTCTGAAAAAAAGAAAAAAATGATTGATCTGATTGTTGATGGAGGTAAATTGCCAAGAAATAAACCTTCAACAGTAATGGATATCAGAGAAAATCAAATGAGAGTTTTGAGAAAAGGAGAATTGGTGGCTAAAAATGCCAAAAGTTTTATTTCAAAATCAGAGCGAGAAACACAAAAAATTGCCCGGCTGATTTTCAATAAATTAGAGACACCAATTATTTTGGGATTGAGTGGTGATCTGGGAGCTGGTAAAACGGTATTTAGTAAAGAGATTGGAAAATTGATGGGAATTACAGATAAAATAACCTCCCCTACCTTTAATATTTGCAATGATTATGGTGATTTTTTGCATATGGATTTGTATCGAATAACTAATCAAGCAGAAATTGATGAATTAAATTTTTTTGATATTATTTCTCAAAAAAAAATAGTTTGTATCGAATGGATTGAAAATCTAGGAAAAGAGAATTTAGCAAAGCTAAATAAAATTTTTAATTTAAAATTTTTAATTTTTAATTATATAGACGAAACTAGTCGAGAAATAAAATTATGAAAATACTAGCTATAGAAACTAGTTGTGACGATACTTGTGCCGCAGTTCTGGATGATACTAATATACTTTCAAATATAATTTCGAGTCAAACTGATTTGTATAAAGAATGGGGTGGAGTGGTGCCAAATATAGCTAAACAAGCACATCAAGAAAGAATTGACCTTGTTATAAATAAAGCAATTCTGAAAATTCCAATAACCAATAACCAAGAAACAAACAATAACCAATTTTTAAATTCCAATAATCAAACTATTTTTGATAAAAAAATGGAAAATATTGATGTGGTAGCGGTGACGCAAGGACCGGGATTGGCGGTGGCACTGGGAGTGGGTATAGATAAGGCTAAAGAATTGGCTCTTAAATATAAGAAAAAGTTAGTGGCAGTCAATCATATTGAAGGACATATTTTGTCAACATTTTTTAAAAATAAAATAA
>CAZSQT010000019.1:0-14127 GCA_964609295.1 uncultured Gammaproteobacteria bacterium
ATACAAAAAAATATTAGATATTTGTAAATTATTTTATTCCACCTTTGGTCTTGATTTTAAAATAAGATTGGGAACAAGACCAGAAGATTTTATGGGCGATCCCAAAATGTGGGACAAAGCCGAAAAAGATTTACAACAAATTATGGATAACGCCAAAATTGATTACTTTATAGGTGAAAAAGATGGCGCTTTTTATGGACCAAAATTAGATATTATGATGACTGATTGTATGAATCGTCAATGGCAAACTGGCACTATTCAATTAGATCTCCAATTACCTCAAAGATTTAAATTAAAATACACTGACCAAAATGGAAAAGAAAAAACTCCTATTGCCATTCATAGAGTTATTTTTGGCTCCCTAGAAAGATTTATCGCTATCCTAATAGAGCAATTTACTGGTGCCTTTCCTGTCTGGATTGCACCCACTCAGGTTTCCATTATCCCTATTACCGACAAACAAATTGATTATGCCCAACAAATCGGTAAAATTTTAGAAGAAAATGGTATTCGCTATGAAATTGATGACAAATCAGAAACGATGCAAAATAAAATTAGAAATGCTACCGGTCAAAAAATTCCCTACATGCTTATTTGTGGTGGTAGAGAAGCGCAGAGCCCTGATATGCAAATCTCTGTTCGTCAAAGAGATGGGGTAGATCTCAAAAATATGCCTTTAGCCGAATTTATCAAAGAAATTAAAAACCAAATCAACACAAAAAGCCTAAATTTGATAAAATAAGACGATGAATTATTACAGAATTAATCATAATATCAGAGCTAACACCATTCGCCTTATTGACGAAGAGGCTAAACAAATTGGCGTAATGCCTATCCAAGAAGCCTTACAAAAAGCCCATGAAGAAGGCTTGGACTTGGTTGAAATCGCTCCCAAAGCCAAACCACCGGTCGTTAAACTCATTGAATTTTCCAAATTTAAGTATCAAGAAGCCAAAAAGTTAAAAGCTGAAAAAAAAGGACAAAAAGGCGGTGAATTAAAAGAAATACAAATGTCCCTAACTATAGGCAAAAATGATTACAATGTCCGAGTTAGTCGAGCCCAAAAATTTTTAAGTACTGGAAATAAAGTCAAATTAAGTATAAAATTCCAAGGTCGAGAAAATATTAACAAACAACCAGGCTACGATCTTATTGAAAAATTCAAACAAGATATTTCAGAAGTAGGTCTTCCTGAAACTGAACCTCGAGTTGTTGGTAGAAAAATATTTATAATCTTTACTTTCATTAAGAAAAAAAATAAATAATTATGAAAAAAACAAAAATAAAAGTAAAAAAATCTGTTCGTAACCGATTTGAAGTTACCAAAAACGGCAAAGCTTTAAGAATGTCTTCTTTTAATCGACATCTTCGTCGTAAAAAAAGTAAAAAACAATTAAGAAGATTGAAAGGTAAAAAATTAGTTCTTGGTCGTTTTGCTACTAAAATTAAAAAATTATTGTGTAAATAAATCTAAAAACTATGAGAGTAAAAACAGGCGTCGTTAGACGACATAAACATAAAAAAATATTAAAAGCCGCCAAAGGCTTTTGGATGACTCGCCACAAAAGATATAGAGTTGCCCACGAAGCTGTTTTACATGCTGGACAATATGCTTTTGCTGGCCGTCGTATTAGAAAAAGAGATATGCGCAAACTCTGGATAGTCAGAATAAATGCCGCTCTTCGACCTTTTTCTTTAAGCTACAACAAGTTTATCCATCTTCTCAAAGAAAAAAAGATTGATCTTAACCGAAAAATGCTTTCTGAAATCGCTATTCGTGATGCAAACACTTTCAAAAACATCGTCGATTCGGTAAAATAAGTCGTGGAAGATTATTTAGCCAAAATAAAAAATTGCCAAAATTCTCAAGAGTTAGAAAAACTCCGGATAGAATTATTGGGTCGAAACGGCCTTATTAACAAGCTTTTTTCTGAAATAAAAAATCATCCTGACCCCAAATCTCGTGGCGCCGAATTAAACGAATTAAAAAAACAAATAGAATCCGCCTTTAATCTAAAAAATAATTCAAAAAAGTTTGTTTCTTGTAATTTGGATCTTGGAATTTCTTTTGCTTCACCAAAAGTTGGGCATCTCCATCCTCTCACTCAAACCGAAAATCAATTAAATAAATTATTCAAATCCCTAGGCTTTTCTATCTATGATTCTCCTCAGATAGAAACCGATGAGTTTTGTTTTGAAAGACTCAATGTCCCCAAAGATCATCCCGCCCGCGATATGCAAGACAGTATTTATATCAAAGAACCAGAATTTCTCTTGCGCACCCAGACATCTTCAATAGAAGCCCGTCTTTTGTCAGAACAAAAACCTCCCTTCAAAGTAGTTGCTCCCGGTACTTGTTTCCGAAATGAAAAAGTAAACAAATCAAATCATTTTGTCCTTCACCAATATCAAGGTGTCGTTGTTGATAAAAACATAACCCTCAAAGATCTCTTTGGTACTTTAAACCTCATGTTTAAAACTCTTTATGGTCCCAAGGTTGTTATTCGTTTTCGCAACAAATACTATCCTGAAGTTGAACCAGGAGTTGGTCCCGACATGCAATGCTTTGTCTGCCACGGCAAAGGCTGTCCTACCTGCAAGGGTGCTGGCTGGATAGAAATGGGAGGAGCTGGGATAATCCACCCAAAAGTCCTTAAAATGGCTAATATCGACCCTCATCAATGGAAAGGATTTGCTTTTGGTCTAGGTCTAGATAGATGGACAATGGCCAAATTTAATATCAAAGATATTAGAACTTTACTTGGTGGTAACCTTGCTTACAAACCAAATGAATTATGAAAATAATTTACTCTCAACTCAAACAATTTCTACCCGATCTTAAAAAAGATGCTAAAACAGTAGCCAATGACCTCACTTGGATAGGCCATTTTTGTGATGGATTTGAAGAAAAAGATGGTGAAGAAATTATTTCTCTAGAAATTAGATCCAACAGGGGAGATTGTCTTGGCTATCTAGGCATCGCCCGCGAACTCTCAATTCTTTATGACATTCCCTTAGTTTTGTATCATCGCGAGAACCCCACAATTACAAAAAGCCTGTCCGCCAACTGGCGGAAAGCAATCCCGTTACCAATAAAAATTCTTTCTCCTGATGTCAAAAGAGTCCAAGCTATTAAAATAAAAGATATTAATGTTAATGAAAGTAATCAAAAAATTAAAAAATTTTTAGAGTTACATGAGATAAATTCCATCAACAATATTGTCGATTTTACCAATTATATTATGCTTCTCTATGGTATTCCTTGTCATGCTTTTGATGCCGATATTTCCAGTAATAATCTAATTTGGCAAAACATTAAAGACAAGACTCCTTTTACTACCCTAGACGGTAGTCAATTAAATCTTCATCCAAACACTTTAGTTATTACCAACAAAAGTCAAAAACCTCTCTGTCTCTCTTTCATCGGTGGCAAAACTAGTGGCGTCTCCCAAAACACCAAAAACATAATCCTTGAAATGGCCATCTACAATCATAGCCGTGTCAGAGTCGATTCTCGTCAACTAAAAACCACCACTGAAGCCAGTATTAGGCTTGACAAAGAATTAGACTCTTCACTTATTCCTACCGCTTTTAATCATCTAATTCAACTAATTTTAGACGATACTAATGGAAATATCGATAGTAATCTATTTGATAGTTATCCACAAAAGCCCCACAAGAAAAATATAAGTTTAAATACCGACCCCAGTGACATTGCCGGTATCAAAATACCTGCTGATTTTACTCAAAAAATTATTTCCAAAATAAATGTGAACACTCGCGCCGATATCGAATCAGAAATCGATCTTATAGAAGAAGTGATTAGATTTTATGGTTTTCAAAAAATTCCTACCGATCAACCAATAAACTCCGATATAATATCTGACATTACTCCTCAAGTATTAAAAAACATTGATACTCTCAAGTCACAATTAGTCAAACAAGGTTTCTCTGAAGTTAGGACCAAACCTTTGACTGACAAAAAATACGATAATTCGATTATGACCCAAAACAGTATAAATTCAGAATACCCATATCTTAGAACTAATCTAACTGATTCGCTCAAAGAACAAATCGATATTTACAATCGCTTTAAAATACCCCTCACTCCAATTTTTGAAATCGGCAAAATATTTTACAAAGAAAATGATAATTATGTAGAAAAATATGCCCTTTGCACCTTTGATGGTAAATTTCACGAAAGCATTATCAGTGATTCCGTTCAAAAATATGAATCTCTCCCCGATACTTTTTTTAATGCCTACGAAATCACTTCCCAAATCATTTGCCTTGATGCCAATCTAATTTCTGACAAATCAGAAAAAGAACTAATCAAATTTTACAAACAAGAAATAGGGGATATCCTCTGGGATATTCAAATAATCGATCATTATCAAGACAAATACACTTTCCGTGTCTGGTATTTTAATTGTGACGACAAACTAGCCAAACAAATCCACCTCAAAGTCTTTAAACTCAACTAATTACCAGTTACTAATTACTAGTTACTACTTCATGTTCCACTTGGTATAACAGTCACACTTGGAGTTAATGTTGGTATTGGTGTCGCTGTTGGTGACGGTGTCACTGTTGGTATTGCTGTCGGAGTTAAAGTCGGCAAAGGTCCATCCCAAGGCATATTAACCCCAATCTTAATATCTCTACTAGATACATTACCATCCCTATCTTCCGCCTCAACCTTCACAATATAAGTTCCATCATCTAAGTTCATTTTTCCCTCATAAGGCTTATCTGTCCAAGATTTTTCCTCTTCATCATCAACATAAACCCTTACTGATTCTATTTTTTTTGAAGAAATCACTGATACTCTAATATCAAATTCATTTCCCACGGTTGATTCATTACCAGGAGTATCGATATTAACCACCAAATTTCCTCCTTCACGACAATAATCAGTCGGTGGATTATACTTTTCCTTATTTTCCTGCTTTTCTATCCAGCCATCAATACCAGCCTGACAGCCAGGACAACTTTCACTAAATTTAAAAAATTCTCTTTCTTCATAATTACCATTAGCAATATCTTGCAATGTCGCCAAACCAAATTCATTTCGACAAACTTTTAATTTCAAATGAATTGGATCACTTACTTTTGGAACTGTCCCATCAATAAAATAACCTGTTTTACTCTCAAAACCATCGTGAGCTGGATAACCAGAAACTTTATCTACTTCAACACTGATAATTTTATCCGGAACAGGAAAATCCTGTTTAGGCTTTTTGGGTAAAGCTGTCAACATAATCCTTCTCCAAATAGGTGTCGCCCCAGAAACTCCAGAAGATACCCTCGACATCGGCGAATTATCATTGTTACCCACCCAAACTAAACTCAATAAATTTGGAGTCCAACCGATTGCCCAATTATCCCTTTTATCATTAGTCGTTCCTGTCTTAACTGCAACCTGATAATTGGAAATTTGTAAACCATTTACCTCCCCAAAAGTCAAAGCTCTAGCGCTATTATCCGACAAAATATCAGAAATCAAAAAAGCCTCTTGTGGTGTCATGACACTTTTACCTTCAATATGTTTGTATTCCTCTAAAATTCTTCCTTCTTTATCTGTCACTTTTAATACTGCTACCAGATCAACTTTTTTACCGCCATTAGCAAAAGCACAATAAGACTGGGCGAATTCTGTCATTTTTACCTCTGCTCCTCCCAAGGTTACCGCCAAACCAAATCTAGATTTGTTGGCATCAGTCGGCTCCAAAGTATTTAGACCCATACTATAAGCCTGTTGCAACATACTCTCCAGACCAACATGCCAAAGTAATTTAACTGCTGTTGTGTTAATTGAATTACCCAAAGCCTTTCTCAAAGACATTGGTCCATAAAATTGACCGGTATAATTTTGAGGCGAATAATCTTTTTGTCCCGCTTCTCCAGGAAAAGTAACCGGTGTATCCATGATCAAACTCTCTGGTGTCCAACCCTTTTTTAAAGCTGTCAAATAAGTTATTGGCTTAATAGCTGAACCAGGTTGCCTCAAAGCTTGAGTAACCACATTAAATTTACCATCGGTATCTTCCGAAAAATAATCCCGACTTCCTACCATTGATAAAACTTCACCTGTTATTGGGTCCAAAACCAAAGCCGCTCCATTAGAGATACCCTGTTTATCCGCCTTATCTATCTCTTCTTTAACTATTTCTTCTATTTCTTTTTGTAAACTCAAATCCAAAGTTGTGGTAATTTCCAAACCACCGCCCTCAACCATTTCTTCGCCATATTTTTGGGACAATTCATCTTTTATCCAAAAAACAAAATGGGGAGCCAATAGCTGATTTTCATTTTTATTAAACTTATATTCCTCAATCTCTTCAAAAATTTCATCAAATTTTTCACCCTCCACATAGCCATCCTCAATCATCCTATTCAAAACATGTTTCGCCCTATCAACATAAGCTGTTGGTGTTCTCGAAAAAGGAGAATAAACACTCGGTCTTTGTGGCATTCCTGCCAAAATAACAGATTCAGCCAAAGTCAATTCACCCACATCTTTACCAAAATATTGTTCAGCTCCACTTGCTACCCCAAAAGCCATCCCGCCATAAGGCGCCTCATTTAAATACATCAACAAAATTTCATCTTTAGAATATTTTGATTCTATTTGAATCGCCAAAATAAATTCTTTTAATTTTCTAGTAATTGTTCTCTCACTCGTCAACAAAACATTTTTAACCAATTGCTGAGTTAAAGTTGAACCACCAGTCAATCTTCCCATTACAAAATAATTTTTAATAATTCTAAAAGGAGTTAAAGGATCAATTCCTTTGTGAACATAAAAATCTTTATCCTCAACCGCAATTGTTGCCTTTTTTAAATCATCACCAATTTCTTCCCATTTTACCGGTGTTCTTTTAGCATCCTTATAAACATCATAAATTACTTCACCATTTCTATCATAAATTCGACTAGCATAACCTTCTTGTCTGGCTATTTTGTTTGGCGCCGGTAAATCTTTGGCAAACCACATCATCAACAAAATTACCAACAAAAAACCAAGGACTATAGCTGTAAAACAACTCACAAAAAACCATAGCCAAAACTTCCTTGATTTTAAAAGTTTTTTAAAATCAATTTTTTTAAAATTATTTAATTTAATCCTAATCTTTCGAGGAATTTTCATTATCACAAAGTTAATAAAAATGGTAACATTCCTGACAAAATCAAAGCCAGCAAGGCCACAATCAAAATAATTTTAGTAATTGTTTGTTTCTTTATGCGTATCTTCATATTAATAAATAATGATAACATAAACTATGATTCCTGGAATCGGACCAAAAACCACCGAAAAACTTCAAAAATTAGGCATAAATACCGAAAAAGACCTTATTTTTCATTTTCCTCATCGCTACCTAGATTTTAGTAATATCCAAAAAATTACCCATATTTCCACCAATTCATCAGTAACTATCAAAGGTAAAATTACTTCTTTTCAAAATATCTATACTAAAAACCACAAAAATCTTCAAAAAGCGACTATCACCGACGATACGGGTAGTCTCACTCTTATCTGGTTTAACCAACCTTATCTCTCCAACATTATCAAAGTTGGCCAACAATTAGCCGTCGCTGGCAATGTCACTCTTTTTCAAAACAAACCAACCATTATTTCCCCAGAATACGGTTACTATCACACTGGTAAAATTATTGCTATTTATCCAGAGACCAAGGGTCTTACTTCAAAATGGTTTCGCAAAACTATTCAAAACAATCTTTTCACTCTTACAAAAGATACAAAAGACCCTTTACCCAAAAACATTTTAACCAAATATCATCTTTTACCTCTCACCAAAGCCCTCCAAGAAATTCATTCTCCCACCAATTCCACCATCCTCAATCAAGCCCGTCTTCGTCTCGCCCTTAACGAAATTATCTCTCTCCAAAGCCTCGCTTATCTCCAAAAAAAACAATGGTTAAATTATCAACCTCAAGTAATTTTAAAAAACAAAGCTCTCAAACCTGTCATTCAAAAAATCCCTTTTTCTCTCACCAAAGATCAAAAAAAAGTTTGGCAAGACATCAAAAATGATTTACTTTCAAGCACCAAACCAATGAATCGCTTACTTCAAGGCGATGTTGGCTCTGGTAAAACCATCATCGCCCTATTGGGGGCTTATTTGGCTTCACAAAACAAGGCTAAAACGATTTTTCTTGCCCCCACCGAGATATTAGCCCGTCAACATTACAACACCTTCAAAAAATACTTCAAAAATGTCTTTTTTCTCAGCAATCAATCAAAACTAAATCTCTCCAAACTTCCTCCAGATGCCATCATCATTTCTACCCATGCCATTATTTATCAAAAAAATATTCAAAACATCGCCTTCTTAATTATTGACGAACAACACAAATTTGGTGTTCGCCAACGCTCTTTTTTAAATTCTACCAACCCACCTCACACCCTCACTATGACCGCTACCCCTATTCCTCGCACTATTAGTCTTACTTTTTTGGGCAATTTAGACTTATCTGTTATTAATTCCATGCCCAAACATCGCCTTCCCATCAAAACTTTTGTCGTTCCCAATAGCAAAAAATCCGCCTGTCACCAATGGCTTGATACTCATATCAAAAAAAACAAACAACAAGCCTTTATAGTTTGCCCTTTTATCGAAATATCAGAAACTTTAAATACCGTAAAATCCGCCAAAAATGAATTTGAAAAACTCCAAAAAATATTCCCTGACTTAAAATTAGCCCTAATTCACGGCAAAATAAAAAGTAAAGACAGAGAAAAAATTTTAAAAGATTTTCAAAAAAACAAAATAAATATCCTCGTTACCACCCCCATTATCGAAGTTGGTATCGATTTTCCCAACTGTACCACCATTGTCATTCTTTCTGCCGATAGATTTGGACTGGCTCAACTTCATCAACTTCGCGGTCGTGTTGGTAGGGGAGACAAGCAAAGTTTTTGTTATCTTTTTTCTGAATCTGAAAATGAAAAAGTCAAAAAAAGACTTGATTTTCTCACTCGACATAATTCTGGTCAAAAAATTGCCGAATTTGATCTCAAAAATAGGGGACCAGGAGAAATATTTTCCACTATCCAACACGGCTTCCCTTCACTCAAATTAGCCAATCTTTCCAATACAAAACTCATCGAATTTTCCCAAAAAGTTCTCAAAGACATTATTACCCACCATCCTGATTTTGACCTCACCAAGCTCAACCACCACCCCATAGACAAAATAAGTAGCAACAATTAAAAAACTCCAACTTCTTGACTTCGTCTTATATTCGGCTTAATATTATTTTATGCCCTATGAAATCATTAATTTTGACGAAAACGAAGCCGAAAAATTCTTAAAATCAATTGAAAAAAATAAAATATCTAAATTATTAAAAAATATAGATATACTATCAAAATATGGAAAAACTCTATCAATGCCATATGTAAAAAAGATAGAAAAGAATCTTTGGGAACTTAGAATTTCAGGAAAACAAAATATCAGAGCCATTTATACTTTTAAAAACAATCAAATAATAATATTATGTTTATTTTTAAAAAAATCTAATAAAACACCAATTCAAATATTAGAATTAGCTAGAAACAGATTGACAAAGATATAGCATCCATGATATACTAAACTATGATGCAAAATTGGAATAAATTAAAAAATAAATTATTAAAAGACAAAGAAGTCAAACAAGGTTATGACGACCTTGAGTTAGAGTATAAATTTATCGAATCTTTAATTGACATGCGCCTTGCCAAAAAAATCACACAAAAGGAATTAAGCCATAGAATAGGTACAACTCAATCTGCTTTGGCTAGATTTGAATCAGGTAAAGTCAATCCCAGTTTAAATTTTCTAAAACGTCTAGCCACCGGCATCGGGGCAAAATTAGAAATAAAACTGATTTCCAATTAATCCTCCTCTTAAACTTATTTGTTTTTTGTAATTTGCTTATTGGTTATTATTCTTCAATCATGCTAAAATACCACCTATATGACAGCACTACCTAAACATTGCCCGTCCTCACGCCGACAAGGCCGTCGACGCGCCGCTCATCAAGCAACCAAATTACCAAAAACAGTTAAATGTCCTCACTGCGGTCAACCTAAATTACCAGGTTATCGTTGCCCTAACTGCAAACAGTGAAATCAAAAACCGATCCCAGACATAAAAAAAGAATAAAGCGAGTCCAAGCAATTTTCGCTTGGAGTTGTGGTAACAAGTCTCAAATAGACCCTGATATTGAACCAATTATTGCTAATCTCAAAAAAATAGATAAAATCATTGCCAAAAATGCCCCCAAATGGCCAATAGAAAAAATCAACAAAATTGATGTTAGTATTCTTCGCTATGCCGTCTGGGAAATTGTTATTGAAGCCAAAAATCCAATAAAAGTTGTTATTGATGAAGTTATCGAAATCGCCAAAGAATACGGCACCGAGCACTCTTCCTCTTTCATCAACGGCGCTCTTGGCTCTATTGTTAAACAATTAAAAAAATAAATATGACCAGTGATAACAATCTCAAACAACTAGAAAAAACCATCAATTACACCTTTTCCGACAACCAAATACTAGAACAAGCCCTCCGCCACCGCTCTTTTTTAAACGAACACAAACAAGAAACTCTCCAATCTAACGAAAGAATGGAATTTTTGGGTGATGCCATCCTCGAGCTTTGGACTTCAGAATACCTCTACAAAAACTTCCCCAATTTTCCCGAAGGCAAATTAACCAACCTTCGCAGTCTAATCGTATGTACTCAAAACCTAGCCAAAATTGCTCAAAAAATCAATTTAGGTCAATATATTTTTCTCTCTACTGGAGAAATCAAACACCAAGGTCGTCAAAACGAATCTATTTTAGCCGATACTTTTGAAAGCTTAATCGGAGCCATTTATCTCGACTCTGACTACAGTCAGATAGACAAATTTCTCTCAACTCAACTCATTCCCAGTATAAAAACTCTCTCGACTCAAAAAATTTACAAAGATCCCAAAAGTATTTTTCAAGAAATTGCCCAATCTTTGCGAGGAATTACTCCACATTACAAAATTATCAAAGAAACCGGACCTGATCATCAAAAAAATTTCCAAGTCGCAGTTTTAATTGGTGATGAACAAATTGCCACCGGCACTGGTCCTTCCAAGCAAAAAGCAGAAGAAAATGCTTCAACTAAAGCTACCAAAATCCTAAATAATCCTGTATAATCAAGCATTATGTTAAAAATCAAACTCGCCCCTAGGGGTAAAAAACATCAAATCACTTATAGAATCGTAGTAGCCGAATGCCGTAGCAAATTTGACGGCAAATTTACTGATGATCTTGGTTTTTATACTCCTCAAACCAAAACCATCCAACTCGACAAAGAAAAATTAGCTCAATGGCAAAAAAATGGAGCCCAAATCACCAAAGGTGTTGATAAACTCATCAACCCTGACAAATATCCTAACAAAAAGAAAGTTAGTAAAAAGAAAGAAACTGCCCCAACCGAAGCTCCCAAGCAAGAAGCACCAGTAAAAGAAACTCCAACCCAAGAGGCTCCCAAGCAAGAAGCACCAGTAAAAGAAGCTCCAGCTCAACCACAAGAAGAAGTTAAAGAGGAGAAATAAAAATGTCTGATATCAAAAATCTTTTAGAATACATCCTCAAAGGTATTATCAAAGAAAACGAAGATATTGTCGTTGAAGAAAAAATTGAAAACAATTTTACTACCCTAGAAATTTCTGCTCCAACCGAAAAAATTGGACAAATTATCGGTAAACAAGGTAAAATCATCAAGGCAATTCGCACCATTATCGGTATTTCTTTTCCCCAGTCTCACTTCAATATCGTTATCAAAGAGTAAAAGGATTGGTTCTCAAATATTCACCTTGTCGATATTGAACATCAGTTGATTGTTTGTTTAATCTATCACCCCCATCAGCTTTGCTAAATTCTGAAATTGTCCTCAACATCTCCAACTCATTTCCCACCAATTTCAAATCATTTAACGATAAATTGCTTATTTTCTCTTCTTTTTGATCGGGAATATAGTAAGACACTACCACCAATTTTAATTCAACAATCGAGCCAACCCCTTTCATATCAAATTTTTTGAAAGTTAAAATTGGTAAGCTATTTTCCATCGCCTTAATCAAATCCAAATATCTTTCTTTTACCCCCACCAAAGTCAAAGTTACCGGTAGTTGCACTGCTTCAGTTACCTTCGAATCATCTTCTCCATCAATTTTACCAGGATTTACCGAAAAACTTTCCACCCTAAAAGCATATTTATCAGCAATATTTCTTATCAAACCAACCAAATAATAAGAATCTTTTTGCCCCAAGACCGAATTTTTTACCAAATCAACATTTTTTTCCAATTCTTCCTGGGAAATAGATAGCAAATAATCTCTTTTTGCCTGTGTTGATTTAACCAAAGTTTCTGTTTTTTTAATTTCAGCAAAATTTTTACCTATCACCGCCAATTGGGGTTTTAAAAATATATTGTAAAGCAAAAAAAATCCCAATATCAATAATAGGGGATTAACAAAAAGCACCAACAAATCACTATCCACTCCAAAAACCTTTTCTGGTAAATTTAAACCATATTTTTTCATTTTAACTTTACCTCCATCTTAAATTTCCAAGTAGAACCAGATTTACTCAAACTAATTAGATTAACATTGTCCAAATCTTCATTTTCTTTATTTTTTACTTCTTCAATCAATGCCTCTATCTCGTTTATCCCCTCATCATTTTTGGCTTCTGCATCAATCAAAAAATCATTTATACCCCTAATTTCCAATGAATTAACAGAAACCTTTTTGGAAAACAAATCATTAACTTTTTCTATCGACTCACCGTATTCAAATCTATCCGACAACAAATTACCCACAATTTTTGCCCGATATTTTACCCCCCAACTAGTAGTAAAAACATCAGACATTGTCTTTAACTCCATATTTAAAGCATTCTGCTTTTTTATCAATCCATTCAAAGAAGTTCGACTAAAAACCAAAAAACCAATTACCACCAACGCAGTTAATGTCATTCCCACTCCAAACAACCACATAAACAAGTTAATCTTTTTTTGAAGAGCCGATCTTAAGGCTCGAAATTTTGCCTGATTTGGTAATAAATTTATCCCTTCATTC
The DNA here is from genome assembly GCA_964609295.1 of uncultured Gammaproteobacteria bacterium. Lineage (GTDB taxonomy): Bacteria > Patescibacteriota > Microgenomatia > UBA12405 > UBA12405 > CAZSQT01. Next base: position 13,126 of record CAZSQT010000019.1, read on the forward strand.
ATATTAAACCTCTAAGGGCTAAGCCAGTCGCAAAAGTAAACCGACACCCTTCGGTAGTTAAATCAAAATTTATTGATACATTGTTAGTATCCATTTTGACAAAAGGCTGAATAACTTGGACTTCTACCCCTAGCAATTTTGTAAATTCTTCCGCCAAACCAGGCAAATTGGCTCCACCACCAGAAAGTACTAACAATTCAACATTTCTTCCGTTGTTTTCGGCAAACAAAGACAAGGCTTTTCTCACTTCCTCAGCCATACTAGTAAAAATTGGCAAAATAGCATTTCTTATCTTACCTTCCAATTGAGCCTCATTCATTCCATAGGCCTTTTTGTACTCTTCAGCACTCGGCATATCCAAACCCAAGCCAATAGAAATAGCTCGAGTCAAAGATTCACCTCCCACTGGCATTGATCGAGTAAAACTAATGTTACTTTTGTAAAGACCAACAATATCAGAAAACTTTTCTCCAAAATCAACCACCACCATCGAAGTCACATCAGGTGTTGATAATTTGGCAATACGCCTCATAGTCACCCCAATTGACTCTAAAGCCAACAATTCCAGACCAGCTGCCTTAAACAATTTGACATAAGCTTCAATCAAATCATTCCTCGCTGCTACCACAAAAATTTTACTTTTACCTGTCTCGTCTTTTTCTAACAATTCATAATCAATTGTTACTTCATCCAAAGAATAGGGGACAAAAGTCTCTGCTTCAAACTTCAAAGCATCCATAATCTCATTGTCTTTTAGCGGTGGCAAAATCACCAGCCGACTAACAATTTTATCTTCTGGCAAAAAAGTTACCGCCTGTCTGGCTTTACATTTTAAATCTTTTAGTAAATTACGAATAGAAGCTGCCACATCCTTAATCGCCTGACCTTTAGTATCACCTTTAATCCAATCAATCTTTGGTGTTTTTATTTCACCAATTTCATCAAGAAATAATTTATCTTTATTTTTGGAAATTGACACGGCCTTAATACTGCCAATACCAA
>CAZSQT010000020.1:0-18664 GCA_964609295.1 uncultured Gammaproteobacteria bacterium
CCTTTTTTTATATTTTGAGCAATCCATTTATCGGCTTGAATCCTGATATCAGGAGAAAAATATAATTTCATAAAAAATAAACCTGGTAAAATAGCTAACAAAATTAAGCCAAATCGCAAATAATAATTTTTGATATTTTTGATAAAAAATACAGCCAAAAAAGGAAAAATAAAAAAAATGGGAGACATAAAACGAGTCCATTTGACAAATAATTGCCCTTGATAAGCAAAAAACAGCAAAACAGGGATCAAAATTAAAGATATATTTTTAGTCTTTTTATCCATCTTGAAAAGACCCAAAAAACTATAAATTATAATAGGAATACCACATACATAGGGAAATATTTTTTGAAATTGAAAAAGATAAGGAATAGTTCCAACAAATTGTTTGGTGTAAAAAATAGGAATTTTGCCATTGGCAATATTAACTTCATAAATAAAAGTCTTAATGAAATCACCAAAAGCTAAAACATAATAAGGGCTAAAGATAAGGGAAAAACAAATAGTAAGTAGTAAATAGTAACTGCTAATTAGTAGTCGATGACTAATAAAAAGAGAGAGTAAAATCGGGATAATAAAAATTAGAGCTGAAGGCTTAGTGGCAATACCAATACCAGAAATCAATGAGGCTAATAATAAATATTTAAAATTAAATTTTTCTTTTAATAAAATAGATAAATAGATATTGGTGGCAAAAACAAAAATTAAAATTGATTCGGTAGTCCCAAAATGAGCCGATTGAATTAAGCCTGGATTAAAAATTAAAAACAAAACAAAAATCCAAGAATTTTTAGAAAAATATTTTTTGCCTAAAAGATAAAAAACATAGATTGATAAACAAGAAAAAATAGCCGACCACAAACGAAGAGAAAAAATTGTTTTGCCAAAAGTAAAGAAAGCTAAATAAAGAGGAAATTGACCATAAGCAAAAAAATTGGGATTAAAATTTGACCAAGAAAGCTGACTAAGAGAAAAAAACATATTATTTTCATCGGGATGAAAATAATAGGGACTCCCCCATTTGAGTCCATAAAAACGGGTAAAAATAGTTAATATAATGAAGAGAAATGGGAAAAAATATCTTTTTTTAAAAAACATAAATAAGAGTAATCAACATCAATCCCCAAGTCAAAACTGATAGCAAAAGTGGAATATCAGTAGCAATAACTCTTTCTGGTCTTTCACCCTCTTCCATTTCAAAGATAACTTGCCCATAACGCATAATGCCAAAAATTACTGGAATTAAAGTGACCATATACCATTTTCTGTCTAAAGCTTGGGGTAGATATTGAATAATATATTTGTGAAAAATACCATCAAAAGTAATTTTTTCTTCAAAAAAAGTAAACATAGCGTAAGACATTAGGGTACAAACTCCAAACATAGTGATATAAAAATTTAAAAGAGTTTTGCCATAACCACTCATTGACTGACGAATATTTTTGCCGACATTAACCAATTCACTGCGTCTTTTACCAGCGGCAATAAAGATGGAAAGAAAAATAACGGTCAACATAATCCAAACTGGTAAATGAAAACCAGTTGCCATTTCTCCAGCATAGGCCCTGATAATAAAAAACAAGGCAATAACAACAATATCCAAAATAGCTTTTCTTTTGATAAAAAGAGAATACATAAACTGTAGGGATATAAACAAAATACTAATCATAAAAAAATTAATATTGAGCTGAAAAGCTAGGTATAAACCAGTGATAAGAAGAATTAAAGAAATCAAAAAACCCAAACGAACACTAATATCTCCCCTAGCAATAGGGCGATTTTTTTTGTGTGGGTGAAGTTGGTCTTTGGGTAAATCAATAATATCGTTAATCAAATATGAAGCAGAAGATAAAATACAAAAAACCACAAAACCAGTTAGGGCTTTTTGGAGAATACTGATGTCAAAAAGTTTTCCATTTAAGATAATAGAGGCGAGTAAGGCTAAGTTTTTAATCCATTGAGAGGGTCGAAGAGCTTCAATAATATTTTTAATCATTAAGTATATTATATTTTATTTTCTTCCTTTTTGTTTAGATAAAAGAAAACCCCAAAAATAATAGTAGAAAATACAATGAGAATAATGGTCGGAGCAGAAGTTCCGCTAACAGGAACACCTGATTGGGTACTGGGCTTGGATGTACGAACAATATCGGTAGGAGTTGGACTTAGAGTTGGAATAGGACTAGGAGTTGGGGTAATGGTGCTTGTGGTAGGAATAGGAGTGGGTGTAGGCGAGGTATAAGCTGAAGGAGTGGAAGTAAAAGCCATACCTAGATTAGTATCAACTATAAAATTTCGAGTTAGACTTTGCTCTCCATGACTAACAGTGATTTTGTTTTGACCAATTTTAAGATTTTCAGGAGGATACCAATGCCATACGCCATCTTGACCGGAATTAACATAATAATCTTGGTTTTCATATTTTATTGATAGATTAACATTGGAAGGAGCATAACCAAAAATATCAGGCTTTAAAGTATTGATAACTTCTGATTCTTTGGGATTGTCGATAGTTAAGGATCGATGGACTGAAGTATCTTCTTGGCTAGTATTTGTCTGCCCACCGACTCCTGGTTTGTAGTCAACTGGGTTTTCGGGAAAATAATTTTGACCAATGATAATATCGGGGACAGGGTTGTTGGTGGAAGTGTTGCTAACAATCTGGGTGACGCTACCATCATTGGCTGATAAAACTAAAATATCTTCTTCGGTATTTTGAGCAGGTACAAACCAATCGGTTAATGATTGGTTAAAACTAGTGGCCAGTGAAACATTCCAATAACCGTTACTAGTAACAAAAGAAGATAAATCACTTCCACCTTGGATATGAAGAAAAACAATACTATTGCTGGCAGGACTAAGATCTGGATTGAAAACTCTTCCCCAAGCTAAATTGGAAGTAGGGACACTGCTACTGGGTTTGCTAGCAGTAGTAAAAGAATAATCATCTTTTTGGTATTTTTTACCATCAATAATAAAGTGGAAGGGGTATTGAGACTTGGCCTTGAGATTGTCAACTTCAAAATAGTGAACTTTGCTGGCCTTGGGACTAACTCCAAGATTTGTATAACGAATATCTGAAAAAGTACGATTGTTGGTAAAAAGAGAAGATAAACATTCGGCTGAGGTGATGAAAGAAATGTTGGCGGAATAATGACTAATGTTAGTAACTCTGACATTTTGAGGCTTACAAGTGCCACTGGCTTTTTGTGAAAAAAAAGTTTGACGATTGGTAGCAATTAGACCAAAAAAGGTACCTGCTAATAAGACTATCAAGCCGAGAATTGTAGGGATTCTTTTTTCTTTTTTCATTTTTATATATTTTCTCTTTTGATAATATCTTTAATGGCATCCATATCTAAATTGGGATCAAAATCTTTTAGTGATTGATCTTGTTTCACTTGATTGATTTGATCAACTTGCTTAGTATAAGCTTCTTGAATAATTAAAACAAAAATAACAAAAAAAGTAAGGATGGTGACAAAGATAAAATATTTTGAAAATTTATTTTTTGACATATTATTTTTTCCAATAATAAACATTGGTATTGAAATTAAAATTTATTTGACTAGAAATATCTTCTTGTGAAGATGAAGATCTTCTTTTGGCGATATTCATAGAAACTGAAGTAATATCAATTAGTCGCCTGTTTTGGGTAATTTTGTTTAAAAAATCAACTGCTGGATAAAAATCTGTCTGAACACTGGAATTGATACTGTATTGTTGGATATCAGTGGTGAGTGTTTTTTGCTTGGGATCTTCTTTGGGAAAATTAAATGTAATTTTGTCCAAAGATAGATTGCTAACTTGACTGGCTGACTGTATTTGATCAGTGGCATGGCTATATTGAGGTGAGCTAGGAAAAGTCTTTTCGATAATGCCATAATAATCTTGAATTTGAGCAAAGTTATTTTGAGCTTCAATAATTTGTCTTAATTTACTATCAAGTTTTTTGTTGAGAAGTTTTTTGGATTGAATTTCACCGGTGAGATTGAAAATAGTAATAACAGCAGGACGAATGGCAAAGATAGATAACAGAGAAATCAAAATAAAGGTAAAACCAACTTCAAGAGATTTGACAAAGCGATGATCTTCTTGCTTTTTTTTCATAAAAGATAAAAATGATTCTCTATCTTCTACGGCTTTTGATTGATCTTTTTTGACTGGAGTTGGAGCTTTGGGAGTTGGTGTTTTGGAAACCGGTGCTTTGGGAACGGGTGCCTTGACTGGTATTGTCGCTGTTGGTGCTGGTGGAACTGGTGCTTTGACTGGTGGTTTATTTTTGGTTAGCATTTTGAGAAGAATTTTTAAAATCTAGTTGAAGAGTGACATCATATTTGTTTTCTTTGGATTTTTTTTCGATGCTTTTAATATCAATTGATGCTACTGGATTGTTTTCATTTTCAAAAGAAAGGTTGGTAATAAAATCAATAAGTGATTTTTCGTTGTAAACAATAAGGGATAAATTAGCACTTAATTTTCCGTCATCTTTTTTTAAACTTAAATTGTCATATACAATGTCAGATGGTGTCCTGTCGGCAAGATAAACTATTTTGTTCCCATAATCATTGTCTTGGGAATAAAATTTCTTGATAGCTTGAACTTTGGATTGGAGAATACTATAGTCTTTTTCAAATTCGGTTGTAGAATTGAGCATAGCTCGCTTTTGTCTAACTGCTTCAGAGATATCGGAATTAGTCCTATCCAAGGTAAAACGGGATAAAAATATACCAATAATAATTAATTCGGTAAAAACAACAACATAACGACCAACATTACTAATCCAATTCAAAATCCTTCCTGTTAAGGAATTAGGGTTGTCTTTGTCTGGTAAAAGAGAAATCTCTTTTTTGTAGGCCATATATACAGTATATACGACTATTTGCTAGAAATAAAATGGGTTATCTTGTGAAACTGACGCAGATAACCTTTAACTTCATCTATTTTGAAAAATAAAGATAAAAATAAGTAAGAAATAACACCAGTAAGGGCTGAAAATGAGAAAACCAAAACAACATCAATAGCTCTGGTGGTATTAAAAATAAACTTATCAAATAAATTGAGAGAAACCCAAGTGACCAAACCCATCAGGATTGAGGCAAAAAATATTTTGGTAATTTTGAGGGATATAAGGGGCCAATCAAAGCCTTTGACAATCAAAACAAAACTAATCACCAAACCACTACATTGGATAATATTGGAAAGTGAAGAACTAATAGCTAATCCCATAATGCCAAAATTAGTAAATTTGATAAACATAAAGCTAGTAAAGATATTGATAACTAAAGCAACGAGAGATATTTTTAATGGAGTTTTGGTATTGTGAAGAGCATAAAAAGCTCTAATAATAATCTGAATGATGGCTTGACAAAAAATAGCTGGAGTAAGAAAACCAAGGGTGTTAGCAGTAAGCTTAGTAGCTTCCCAGGGAAAGTTTTTGGTACCAAAAACAATACGAACCAAGGTAAGACGAAGAACTAAAATCATGACGGCAATAGGTAGAGCGATAAAAATACTCTGAAAAATAGTACGAACAACTATTTTACGAAAAGTTATTTTTTTGTTTTGAGCAATTTTTTGGGATAAGATGGGCAATGAAGCTTGACCAATAGTAGTACTAAAAATACGACTCGGTAAATACATTAATTGTAAAGCTAAATTTAACAAAGAAAGAGATCCAGCAGGAAGAATAGAGGTAAAAAATAAAGTAACGGTATTTTCTATTTCACCTAAACCTACCGATAAAGTACGAGGAATCATTAACCTAATAATTTCTTTAACACCAGACAAAGAACGATCAATAATTAAGCGATAATTAAAACCTTGATTTTTTAAAGTTGGTAATTGGACACAAAGATGAATCAAAGACCCGATGACACAACCCCAAGCAACACCAGTAATACCAAAAACGGGAGCAAGAAGATAAATACTTAAAATAATAGTAATGTTGTAAAGGATTGGACTCAGGGAAGGAACTATAAAGATTTGATTAACATGAAGAATACTGGTAACAAAGCTACTGAGGAGAAAAAATATTTGAGAAAGTAATAAAATTCTGGTCAATCTAACCATTACATCAATTTGATAAGGATCAAATCCCTTGGCAATTAAGGCAGAAAGTGGGCGAGCAAATATAAAAACAAGGATGGCGGTAACAGTAAAAACAATAAAGAGAAGATTAATAACAGTTGAAGCAATTTGGTCAGCGCTTGGCTTGTCTCGATGCCTATAATTAGAATAAACGGGAATAAAAGAAGCAGAAAGAGCGCCAGCGACTAATAATTTGAAAATCAGGTCAGGTAAACGAAAGGCAGCATTGAAAGCATCAAGCTCAAGAGTGTGAGAAGCAAAGAAAAAATCATAAAGAATTCTCGTCCTAAAAAAGCCAAGCAAGGCAGAAACAGCGAAAGCTATGCCCAGAACAATGCTGGCTGAAACAATTGTTTTGTTTTTTTTGTTAGATATCAAAATGATTCTTTCTTTAAAAGTCATACTCTATTATAGATTCTTGTATTAATTAAGGGTATAGGATAAAATATCATCTATGCCAATAAGTCTATCAGCAAAAAAATCAAACAGAAAATCCTTGAAAAACAGGAAAGTAAATATTATTTGGAAAAATAAATATAAAGAAGTAATCAAAAAATTTCTTTTGAAACCCAGTAAAGAGGGTTTACAAGAAGTTTATTCGATTATAGATAAGTTAGCCAAAAAATTTATTATTCACAAAAATAAAGCTTCTAGATTGAAAGCAAAATTTGCCAGAAAATTAAAATCTTTGGTAAAAGGTGATAAAGTAGCTCCAGCTGTCAAGAAAGTAGTTAAAAAAGCTAAAAAGAAGATAACAAGTAAGAGCACAAAAAAGAAAGGAAAAAGTGTAAAATAAGATAGGATGGGAAAATTTTATATTACAACACCAATATATTATATTAACGATATTCCTCATATTGGCCATACTTGTACAACAATAGCAGCTGATATTATCGCCAGAATGCATCGTCAAATGGGTAAGGAGGTTTTCTTTTTGACAGGGACAGATGAACATGGTCAAAAAGTAGCTGAAGTAGCTTTGAGTCAAAATCTAGACCCTAAAGAATATTGCGACAAAATATCCCCTACTTTTCAAAATGCATGGAAAGATTTGAATATCTCTCATGATTTTTTTATAAGAACTACTGACCCAAGACACGAAGAGGTGGTAGCCAAAGTTTTGCAAAAAATTTTTGATAATGGTGATATTTATAAAGGAAAATATGAAGGTTATTATTGTATTGGTTGTGAAAGTTATCTGACCGAAAAAGAATTGGTTGACAAACATTGTCCACTTCATCCCCCAGAAAAGACTGAATGGCGAAGCGAAGAAAATTGGTTTTTTAAACTTTCAAAATATGTTCCAAAAATAATTAAATTAATTGAAAATGATAAAACTAATTACATTTTCCCCTCAGGTAAAAGATCAGAAATATTGGCAAAATTAAAAGCAGGAGTGAAAGATGTTTCTATTTCCAGAGAAAATGTCAAATGGGGTATCACCGCACCTTGGGATAAAAATCATACTATTTATGTCTGGATAGAAGCTTTGTTAAATTATTATTCGGCCACCCAATTTGTCAAAGATAAAGAAAAATTTTGGCCAGCTGATTTGCATTTATTGGGCAAAGAAATATTGTGGTTTCACACTGTGATTTGGCAAGCGATGTTGATGTCAGCGGGAATAAAATTACCGATAAAAACTTTCACTCATAGTTTTTATATGATTGATGGTAATAAGATGAGTAAGAGTTTGGGTAACGTTATTTCGCCTGGTCAATTAATAGAAAAATTTGGAGTTGACGGAACTAGGTATTTGATTGCTCGATCTTTTCCTACCAATGATGATAGCGATGTGGGCATAGAAAGATTTACGGAAAAATACAATGCTGATTTGGCTAATAATCTAGGAAATTTGATTTCTAGGGTTAATAAATTATCTGGTGGTTTTGAAAAAATAGTTAAAGGAATAGAATTGGATAAACAGTTTATATGTCTAATTGATAATTGTCGATTTGATGAAGCTATCGGAATAGTTTTCGAAAAATGGATAGATAAAACAAATATCTTACTTAATGAAAAAACACCATGGAAACTGGAAAGAGACTCTAAAGAAAGAAAAGAAGTATTAGATAAATGTGTAGAAAATATCCAAAAAGCAATAATTCATCTTTTACCAATAATGCCGGGTCTAAGTGAAGACAGAGCTATTTTATTTCCGAGGATTGGCTAATCCATCACTTATTTACTTTTCTATTTCCAACTTTTTGAAAGTTGTTGGAATAATCTCTTTATAATTTTTAATATCAAAATATTTAATTGGTTTTTTAATTTTTTTGGCAAGTTTAATTTCGGCTAAGACACCATTGGCTATCTGACCAAAGACCCAAATTTCATCACATCTTTCAACTAAAGTATTGTTAGCCGCTCTGACTGTATCTCGAGGAACAGTGTCTAACATAAAATAATCACAAATCAAAAAAGGATTTAGAGGGACATGGCCTTTTTGAAAAACAAATTTGGAGATAAAAAGACGAAAATAAAAGTTATGTTTAGAAAAGGCGGTATAGATAAGTTTTTTGGAAGACATATAACAAGATTGTATCACAACAAAATGTTAAAATTAGCCATGATTGATACTCATGCTCATTTGGAAAAAATTGTGCCCAGTGATCTGGGGAAATTAAAATATATTGTTTTGGCGGGCAGTGAAAGAAGTGATTCTATAAAAAATTTGGAATTAGCAAAAAAAGATAAAAGAATTATTCCAGCAGTAGGAGTTCATCCACAATCCCCCCTTGAAGATATAGATGATTTGGTAAAAGAGGCTAGGGCTATTGGTGAATGCGGATTGGATTATTCAAGAGGGGTAGATAAAAAACAAATTAAATTTTTTAAAAAACAAATTGAGTTGGCGCAAAAATACAAACTACCACTGATAATTCATGCCAGAAAAGCAGTCGATGAAGTGATAAAAATTTTGGGGGAATACAAAAATATCAAAGGCGTGTTTCATTGTTATGCTGGTGGTAAAAAAAGAATTAAAAAAGTAAAAGAATTGGGAGAAAATTGGTATTTTGGGATTGATGGTAATCTGACTTATGAATTGGGATTAGAAGAAGTGGTGATGAATATACCAAAGGATAGGTTAGTTTTGGAAACAGATTGTCCTTGGTTAACACCTATTCCCCACCGAAGAGAAAAAAATAAACCAAAATATATAAAATATATTTATCAAAAAGTAGCCGATATCTGGAAAATGAGCTTAAAAGAAACTGAAAAAATAATTGATACCAATGCTAAGAATTTATTTGATATCAGATAAATTCTTGAATGATATTTTCCAGTTCTTTGAGGCTGGGAAATCTGTCAATTAAAATTGGCTCGCCATTGATTAGCAAAATCGTTTCACCCTGAAGACCCATGGAATAAGGGCGATTCATATCTTTGATGTATTCTGGATCATCAAAAACTTGCAGAGATTGACAAACTTTTTCAATATCATTAAATAATTTTTTACCCTTTGGGGTACCTCGATCATAAAGTTGAATACGCATAATAAGTTAATTTTTTCCGCCAGTTGGCGGATTTAATTTTTAATTTAATGTGATTTTGACAGTGTTGGAGAGTAAACTAGCGACGGTCATAGGACCGACACCACCAATTTGAGGAGTGATAAAACTAGTTTTGGCTGATACTTTGGTAAAATCAATGTCTTTGGAGACATCAATGACAACGGCATCTGGTTTGACGAAAGTATCATCAATAAGATTGTCTTGACCAGTAGCAGAAATTAAAATATCAGCTTGTTGGCAAATTTGTTTGAGATTTTTGGTCTTGGAATGACAGAGAGTAACAGTAGCATCAAGATTGTTTAAAAGAGCAAAAAGAGGGAGACCAATATAAAAACTGCGTCCTATAATTACCGCTTTTTTACCGCTAATTTGAATATTATATTTATTCAATAACTCACTAATACCCAAAGCAGTGGCAGAAATTATAGCATTTTTATCATCCTGAAAAAGACGACCTAGATTGGTAGCGGTCAAGCCATCAGCATCTTTGTCGGCATTGATATGGTTGACTACTTGAGTCTCATCAAGAGGTTTTGGTAACGGAAGCTGAACCATGAGAGCATCGACTTGAGGATCGGAATTAATTTTGTCGATTTGGTTAATTAATTTGGCAAAAGTAATATTTTTATTAAAGTGATGTATTTTACCCTCAATGCCGATACTTTTGGCTGTTTTTTGTTTTAGTGAAGTATATTTGACTGAGGCTGGATTGTCCCCTACTAAGATAATATCCAAAACGGGTTTTAAATTTTTGGAAGCAATTTCTTGCTTTAATTCTTTTAAAATTTGCTGTGATAGAGATTTACCATCTAAAAGTTGCATAGTTTTATTATAAAGTAGTTAAAACTTCATGACCAGAATCAGTAATCAAAATAGTATGTTCAAATTGAGCGGAAAGAGAATTGTCTTTGGTGCGAATAGTCCAACCGTCATCAGAATCAATGTAGATAGGCCAATCACCAGCATTAATCATGGGCTCAATAGTAAAAATCATCCCAGGTTTTAAAATAATATTTTGCGGGCAATCAAAATGAAAAACAAAAGGATCTTCATGAAATTGTAAACCAACACCATGACCACCAAGATCTTTAACGACAGAAAAACCGTTTTGTTGAGCAAAAGGTTGAATGACTTTACCGACACAATCATTTAAAAACTTACCTGGACTTAAGGCTTTGATTGATTTGCTTAATGACTCTTGAGCAACATTAACTAATTTTTGAGATTGAGAAGAAATTTTACCAACAGCATAAGTAGCAGAAGTATCACCATAATAACCGTCAAGGATAGTGGTGACATCTATGTTGATAATATCTCCTTCTTTTAAAATATCTTGTGGAGAAGGAATACCATGACAAACAACATCATTAATGGAAGTACAAATACTTTTTGGAAAACCATTGTAATTTAAGGGAGCAGGAATGGCTTGGTGCTTTAAGATAAAATTGTGAGCAAAAGTATTGAGTAATTCGGTATTGATACCAGGCTTAATCAAGCAAGAAGTTTCTTGTAAAAGCTTGGCGGCTAGCTTGCTAGAACGACGAATTCCTTCTATTTGTTCTTTGTTTTTTATAATTATCACTAAGGTATTATACTACTTTCACTTTAATTGTTTACCAAAAGCAACACAGGTCTGGGTAATATCGATAAGAACGAAGCCTTTGTGAGCAAAACCTTCTTTGAAAGTCTTTTCAACAGTGGCTAAATCAGAAGCATGAACTGATTTGGCAAAAACTTTGGGATTAATTGTTTTGACTACCTTGATAGGATCAACTGGAATATTGGGATTACCAAAAGGAGTTGATTTGGTCTTAGCGTTTTTGGGAGTGGTCGGACTAGTTTGACCAGTAGTTAAACTATAAAGAGAATTGTTGGCAACAATGATTTTGATATCAGAATTAGCCCTAGCAGCGGCAATAAGATGATTTAAGCCTTCACCATAGGTGCCACCGTCTCCGCCATAGACACAAACAGTTAATTTGGGATTGACTAATTTGATAGCCATAGCAGCGGGAATAGAACGACCATGAAGACAATGAAGTCCATAACAATGAAGAAAATCAGCCATATTACCACTACAACCAATGTCGTAACAAAAAGTTAAATTGTGGGTAGGAATTTTGTTGTTGGCAGCCGCTTTTTGAATTTGAGAAAAAAGCAAAAAGTTAGGACAGCCCGGACACCAAGTGGGCATAACAGTGGTGCGATAGTTATTTGAGTTTTTCATATATTTCCTCCGGGAATAATGGACGACCATCATATTTAACGATAATTTTGGTCGGATTAAAATTAAATTGTGATTTTAATAAAGTGGTTAATTGACTGGTGCTATTGTTCTCAACGACAACAACTTCTTTGTAAGCATTGATGATTTTGGCGATATCTTTGTTGATTGGCCAAAGAGTTTTTATCTGTAAGACAGCATAGTCTTTTAATCCTGACTCGATCACGGCACTAGCGACTGATCCCCAAGCAATAATTAATTTTTTGGCTTTCATATTGTAGATAATTGGCTTGGGAATATCTTGGAGCATTGATTTTAATTTTTTTGCTCTTTTGTCAACCATTTTGACAGTCAATTTGGGATCTTCAGTAGAAAGACCAGATTCATCGTGTTCATAACTATTGGAAAGGTATTCTCCACTGGGAGTACCGGGTAAAGTGAGAGGAGAAACTCCTGTCTTGGTGTCAAAAGAATATCTTTTGAAATCTGACTTGGGAGTTTTATTAATAGCACAATATTCTACTTTGGGCTTTTGCTTGGAAAAATCTAAAGTATTGGCACCAGATTCAGCTAACATTTTGTCATTCAAGACAACAACTGGTGTCTGGTATGTGGCAGCGAGATTGAGAGCTTCGACTCCCATTTCAAAAGCTTCTTGATGAGAACTAGGAGATAAGACAATTTTGGGAAATTCACCATGGCCAGCATTAATGGCAAAAAGTAAATCACCTTGAGCTGTCCAAGTAGGTAAACCGGTGGCTGGACCAGGACGAGAAACTAGATAAAAGACAGAAGGAGTTTCGGTAACACCAGCCAAACTAATGGCTTCAACCATGAGAGCGAAACCACCGCCCGAAGTACCAGTAGCAGCTCTTGCACCAGCAAAAGAAGCACCAACAACCATATTGGCGGCAGCAATTTCATCTTCGGGATGAACAACATTTATTTTGTATTCTTCTTTTTTGGCAGCCAAAAAGTGGAGGGTACCAGTAGCTGGAGTCATCGGGTAAGCAGCATAAAAATCACCCTTTCCTTTGAGAAAACCCCAACCAAAGGCTTCGTTACCATCATTGTAAGATGGGCATTTTTGAGTTTTGTTGGTCTTGGGTTTTTGTTGTAATTTGGGGAAATTTTGTTGAGCATATTTAAAACCAAGATTTAAAGCCTTGGTATTAATCTCCGCATATTTACCGTATTGCTTAACAACGATGTCTTGAATAATTTTTAAATCAATATTGTACAAAAAGCTAGCAATACCGAGACAAACGGTATTGATAGTCATGGCGCCACCAGCTTCTTGGGCTATTTGTCCAAGAGGGAGAGAAATAAAATTGCATTTTTGGCTATCGCATTTTTCATCGCTAAAAACGATGGTGTTTTTGGTAAATTCATCAAGATGTTGTTGCCAGTGGCCAGGAGCAATGGCAAAAAATAAATCAACTTGATAATGTGGAAAAGATACTTTTTGAGAACTAAAAGAAACTTGATAAGTGTTGTGACCACCTCTAACTAGGGATGGATACTCCGAGTAATCATAAAGATTGTAATTACTCTTGATAAGAGCTTTGGCGAGGATTTGACCAGCTGACTTGATACCAGCACCGGCGGGTCCAGCTATTTTGATAGTATAAATTTCTTGTGACATAGCTTCATTATACATCAGTTATTTAAAACTGAAAGTATTTCTTGACGAGCATTTTTAATTTCTGGAATTTTGCGACCAGTGATTTCTTGAGCTAATTTTTTGTATAATTTACCTGTTTCTATAAAAATTTCATCAGGTAATTTAGTTCTTGTGGCAAATTGTTTTCTTTCTTCCATGCGAGCTTGATTAGTAAGAAGATCTTTGTCATCTACAAAACTAAGTAAATCTTGACGAAATTGTTCTTTTGATTTTTCAATTACTTGACCAACTTTGTAATCTTTTTTGTCCCAATAACGAGATGAATCTGGAGTGCCTACTTCATCGATGAAATTGATTCTGTCATCAATATATCCAAATTCAAATTTAGTATCAACGAAAATTTTACCAATATCATTTAATCTGTTAGAAATTAATTCAAATCCACGAACCAATAATTCATCAACTTTTTTGACATCATCAACATGTTTAAAGCCAAAAGCTTTGTAATTTTGCTCTATTTGTTGGCGAGTAATATTAACATCATCTTGTTCTGGAATACCAGGAATACCCTTAATAACACCTTTGGTGGTAGGGGTGACCAAAAGCTTATCTAATTTTTGATTTTTTTGTAAACCTTTTGGTAATTTTTCACCACCAAACACACGTTGATTCTTTTTGTCATAATTGCGCCACATAGAACCGGTAATATAATCTCGGGCGATAGCTTCAACCATAATTGGCTCGGCTCTTCTGACTCGCCAAACAAGTGGATGAGGAACATCAATAATGTGATTAGGGGCTAATTTCTTTTTGTCAAATTCATCAAACCAATATTTTGAAATAGCATTTAAAGCAGCTCCTTTCCCGGGGATACCCCTTAAGCCAGATTGACTTTCCCAATTACAATCAAAAGCAGATATTCTGTCAGAAATTACCATAAGACCGATATCACTATTTTGCCAATAAACACTACGAACTTTACCATTGTGGACTTCGCCTGTATGAGGAATAGGTAAATCGTGGGTAGTGGTTAAAACTTTTTCTTTACTCATATTTTAAGAATATCACTTAGTGATAAATTTTACAATCTTGTGCTATAATGTCCCCATGAATCCGGAAAATTTAGATTACAAAAAATCTTTTATTCTCCTTCAAAACGAAAGAAGAAAGAAAAAAATGGCTGAGGTTAAACAAACTGAAGGTTGGTCAAAATTATCACAAAGGCAACAAAAATTAATAGAAATATCTTTGTTTGCTCAAGATAGATATAAGAGAAGTAAAATTTTGAATAGTGAAGGATACAAAAAAAGTATGGAATATATTGGAAAATATTATTGTCATGCAGCCGTTCACGCTTTGGAAAATAATTTTTTGTTTCAATCTGATTATCTTGAAAACAATGAATGGTTAAAAATCAGGACTAAAGATTTTTTTGAAACAAATTATCAGGAAGTAGATGACGATGATAAATCGGTAGAAGTTATCTTGAAGCATGATTTTCCTTGTGTTGTCCATATTGCATTTTTTGATGAATGGATCAGAGAAAAAGAATATAATTTGAAAACAATAAATGCTAGTCAAATTGAAAATATATTTTTAAAAAACAAAAATAAAGTGGAAGTACACAAAGGTCTGACGAATTATATAAATAGTTGTTGGGATAGTGTAATGTGGCATTCACTTTTGGTCGTAGGTAAAAATAAAAATAGCGATGATTTGGTAATTTGGCATAAAATTG
Source organism: uncultured Gammaproteobacteria bacterium (assembly GCA_964609295.1). GTDB lineage: Bacteria > Patescibacteriota > Microgenomatia > UBA12405 > UBA12405 > CAZSQT01. The sequence continues at coordinate 15,191 of CAZSQT010000020.1, forward strand.
GTTACAATAAAAATTTTGAGATTGATAATTGGAAGAATGTTTACAAAAAATATAGTGATTGTTTCCCGAATAAAAGAATAGCGATTGGAATAAGGCCGTTGGGAAATAGAGAGATGTAGAGAGAGGATTATTTTAAATTTTTAAACTCATCGTAGTAAGTTGCAATTAGATTTTTCCATTTAGCGGTTTCATTTGGTTGGCAAATATCATTTTTAGAATAGACCAATAAAATTTTGATAATTTTGTTTTCCGAATCAACGGCAGCGACCACTCTATTACCTGATGATTTTGGTGATATTTGAGTACCAGCAACAGCAAAATCAAGTTTAACTATCCTGTATCGACCACAGGGACAAATTACATCTAATTTGGAATCTTGCGATATATGGTTTGGGGCAATATTGTCGTATCTACTTAAAATTGATTTGATAGCCGATAGAGTAACATCCCATTTTTTGCCTTTGTATTTTTTGACAAAACTTTTTATAAAATGGCGCTGGGCAAACTGCTCTATAAAAATAGAATATTCATTAGTACACATATGAAGGATCTTGCTGAGTAATAAGTTCGTATGGTATCACTTCCCCATCATTACAAATTTTGTAAGGTAATTGCTCGTGAGTAAAAGCGACGATTTCACTAGTTCTTTTGCCATGCCATTTTTGGGCAACTTTCTTGACCAATTTGATTTCTTCTTTATCTAATTTTGTTAAATCTTTTTGCTTACCGGCACTGGTAAGACTGATAAGTTGAGCATTGTCTTTGACCTCGATATTAACCAAACCTTTATCAAATAACTCATCAATAGCAGAAAAATAATAATTTGGTACTGGACCTTGGGATAAACGACGATATTGGGCACCGGACATTGACTCTAAGTTTTGGTAGTACCAAGCAAAATCGGCTAAATAAATTAGTTTTGCTAATTTTGTTTTTGTAATCTTACCATCTTTTTCGGCACCAAAACGCAAGGCTCCAAGTAATATTTCTTTATATTTATCTTCATCAATAATTTTTTCTGCAAGAATATCTTCAACTTCACAACCGGTTTTGTCGGCAAGTTTTTGGAGCTGATTGACATCGAGGCAACCCTCACCTTTTTCTAAGGCGATGTAGGTAGGTCTGGAAACACCAATAATTTTTGCCATATCTTCTTGAGTCCAATTATTTTTTTGACGTAAATTTTTGAGAAATTTGTAATTAATCATATACTATAATGATAGACCAATATCGGGAGTATGTCAATAGTTTTGACATGGGGGTGTAAAAATATTTTGTAGTGCAAAGATAGCTTAAGTGGCGCGATTTCGGAGAGTTGACTCGCGGAAATAGCGCTACTTGCGCGAGTAAGAAATTTGATAAGTTGGTAAACAAATGCAAAATTTGAATTAAAATCAGGTCTGTGCAATTAAAAACTAATAAATTGTAAGATAATAATTTGGTTTTTAAAAAAGTTTTCTACTTCTCTCTGTAAATGATTGGATAGGTATCGGAGGACGAAAACAGCTATAATAGCTGTATGAATATATATCTTGATATTGATGGGGTGCTACTAGCAAATGATAAATGTGTGGCGAATTATGCAGCGGAATTTGTGGAATATATGGTTAAAAACTATCCTGTTTATTGGTTGACGACACACTGTAAGGGTGATGCGATGTTTACAGTTAGATTTCTAGAAAGATTTTTTGACCCAAAAACAATTGAAATAATGAAAATGATTAGACCGACAAACTGGAAAACATTAAAAACCGAAGCAATAGATTTCTCTACTCCATTTTTGTGGTTTGATGATTATTTGTTTGAAAAAGAAAAAGAAATTTTGAAAGAAAAGGATTGTTTTGATTCGTGGGTAAAAATTGACTTGGGGAGAGATAAGGGGCAGTTGAGAGGGTGGGTAAAATAAAAATTGAATTTAACAAAAAATTAGAGTGTTTTTTCTATTTCTATTAGTTTTTCATATTCACTAATCAATGGATGATCCCAGGTTTCTTTTAACATCTGTAAAACTTTTTTTTCAAACCAAATTTTTTGATCTTTACCACGATTAAATTTTTTCCACATTTCAGATCCTTGTTCTTCATAAGCAATTAATAAACTTTCTAAGTTGTGTATTTTGTCAGCGAGAGCAACTGCTTTGGCACCTAAAGGACCATTTTTTACTGTTTCTACATATTTTTCTTTTTTTTCTTCCCAAGGCAAGGAGTCATCATTAGTAACAGCTTTTACTATTTCCAAAACATCCTCCCCTAGCTCTTCTTTAAGTTTGTCTTGAGGATAATCGGTATCTTCTAAAATATCATGAGTTAGGGCAGCAGCAATTATTTCATCGGAAAAATTATATTTTTGTAATTTTAAAGCAACCATAATTGGATGAATAATATAAGGGAGTCCGTCGGTTTTTCGAGTTTGATCTTTGTGGGCAATAGAAGCAATACGAGTTGCTTTTTCTATAATATTTTTTATTTTTCCCATGGTTGTATTATAAACTAATGCAATAAAATGTATAATACTTGTATGAGTAATTATAAATACAGACCAAATCCTCCAATTCCAAAAAATATACCTGTTGATGAATCGGGAGCGCCTATTTACTACAATCTTGATGATAGGGCTGTTGAAGTTGTCCAAGAATTTAATAAAGAAGGGGAAAAAGTGTGGATAGCGAGAAGTAGAGACAGAATGGATACTTTTTCGTTAGCACAAATTATGCAAGTGGGACATCCGATTACGAAAGAGGAATTTTTATCGATGACAGATAGGATTGAGGAAGTTAGAAAAGAGAGGAAGAAAAAAAAGAAGTGTTGAGAGAAAAGAATTGTTTTGATTCGTGGGTTAAAATTGACTTGGGGAGGGATGAGGGGCAGTTGAGAGGGTGGGTGCTATAGTTCTAGGGTGTAAATAAGGGCAGTGAACTTAGAATTGGTTTTTGATTTTTGTCTTTTGACAATTTTGTAATTTCTTTGTTTTAATAACCTTTTCATTTTTTTGGAAACATTATAGACTTTTGTCGAAATTGATTTATAACCATTTTGTCTGGCAAATTGTTCATTTTTATCGAGAAGAGAGGTGCCAATACCTTGCCCCCTATAATTTTTATCCACGGCAAGTATCCAGATATAAAAAGAATTGTCTTGCTCAAAAGAAATTGAATCGGCTACTAGCTTTTTGTCTTTTTTGACAATGAAAATAATTGGATTTTTCCCTTTAAGTCTTTCTTTGTATTGCTCTGGTGAATAAGGCTCGTTTTCATACATTCCATCAAATATGTGGTAATTAAATTGGGCAAGTTGGGTGAGGTTTTGGGGGGGCATGGAATAGTTTAGCATTTTTGACGAAAGAGGGAGGAATTCAAATCCCCTTCACTGCTTTTACATACGCACAATAGTCGCAGTCGTCTCTAGATTTTGGGATTTCTGAACTGTCTAAACATTTTTTTATATCCAAAATAATTTGTTCGATCCAGTCTGTTTT
>CAZSQT010000021.1:0-6929 GCA_964609295.1 uncultured Gammaproteobacteria bacterium
TTGTTCAGGTTTTATTTCAGTCATATAATTTATTTTATACCAGTTGAGCCGATTCCGCCACGGGTAGGAGATTTAAATTTATTTTTTTCGATAATTTCGAAAGTTTTGTAAGGTAAGCAAATGATTTGAGCAATACGAGTCCCTTTTTCTATAGTAACTTCTTTGTCGGTAAAATTATAGGCAATATAGACATATTCGTCATCATTGCCACAAAAATCTTGATCAAAAATACCAATACTATTGGCTTGCATAATGCCTAATTTGTGAGCAGAAGAACGAGAAGACATAATAATAAAATGGTTTTTTGGAATTTCTATGGCGATATTTTGGGGAATATAGGCGATTTGATGAGGTGGAATAGTAGTGCTTAGACGACAATACATATCAGCCGCTACAGCTCCTTTGGTCTTGAAAACTGGTAAAGGAATATTTTTGTCAAATCTTTTGAAATTGATGGATATGGGCTTTGTCATCGCATTTTTCCCCTATTTGATTAAATTCTAAATTAATAATTTTTTGATAAACATCTTTGATAAGTTTTTTGAGATCATTCAACTCTTCATCTTTTATTTCTATCTTTTTTTGTTGGCAACCTTGGATGTAATCAAGGACACCACTATCAATGGTGTATTTAAATTGAGGGCAATTATCGGCCAATAGTTTGTAAAATAAAATCTGGCGACGATAATCAGCATCATAACTATGATTACTTGGATTACCGGTCTTAAAATCAACAGCAATAGCATGGTTGTTGTCCAAAATTTCGACCTTGTCAATATTTCCAGTAATAGGAATATCATCTAAATGAACATCACAAGGCTTAAAACTAAATTCGGATAAAGATTCTTTGTCAAAAGTAGATTGGTATTTGTCAAAATAAAGAGAAAGTTCCTCTTGTCCTTTTTGCCAAAGTTCTTCAAAAACTTCTTTTTTGAGATTTTCTTTGGCCAAAAAATTTTGGAAAGCATTGAGAAAATCTTTTTTGCTAGAATTATTTTTGAGAACAAAAGAAAGGGTGGCGTGGACAGCCGTCCCATAAGAGGCATGCTTATTTTTTATCTGAGGAATACGCAGAATAGTTTTGTAATAAAAACAAAGAGGACACTTGAGATAAGAATTAAGGTGGGTAGGGCTTAATTTGTAGTTATCTTGAAGATATTTTTTTAATTTTTGAGCAAATTCTTTATCGGTCAACAATGGTGGATATTTTTGAAAATTAAAAAGAAGAGCTTCTTTGGTCAAATCAGTATCGGTTGATATTTGATTGATTAATTCTGTTTTTATTTCGGCAAGAAATTGAGAAGGGCTATCACCAGCATAAGTCAAAAATAAATCTTGTTTGGCCCGAGTAAGAGCCACATAAAACAGACGCCTATCTTCTTCACTTAAATCATCAATTGTTTTGTTGACTTCATAACGTAAAATTCCCAGAGGTAACTTTAAGGTTTGACGAGAGCGACTTTCCCCCCAGCGAGAAGCAATAAGATTGATGACAAAAACATATTGAAATTCTAGACCTTTGGCTTTGTGAACAGTCAATAAATTAATGGAATCATCATTAAAAATATTGTAATCTGACTCGAGAGCGACATTGTTTTCGATAAAAAGATCAACTCGATGCAAAAAGTCAGCTAAACTAGCATTTTTTTCTAGAGATAATTTTTTGAGTTGGTCATAAAAAGCATTAAATTGTGAAAGTAATTCATAATTTTCACTTTGAACTACTTGTTGTAAAATTTTAAAACGACGAATAATTCGGTTAAAAGCTCGATTGAGATTGCAATTTTCTATATCTTGTCGAGAGCGAGCAATCCTTTTTTGAAATCGTTTAATTTTGCGACAGATTTTACCCTGACGATAAAAATTGTAAAGTTCTTCTTCAGTTAAACCAACAAAATCATAGGCAAGAATAGGAAAAAGTAACTCATCTTTGGGATCTTGGATAAAACGAAGCAAGGTGATGAGTTGTTTGATTTTTGTATTGGCAAGAATATTGTTTCCATTGCTAAGACTATATTTTATTTGTAATTTTTCTAACAATGGTAAAAGATCAAAGACATCATTGTTTTGCTTATAAATGACAGCTATTTCACTGGGCTTGACTCCCCCATCAAGCAGTTTTTTGATATTTTTAGCAACGAAGTAATTTTCTTGGAGGGGATCTGTGGCAGAAAAAAGAGTAATGGGTCGAGAAGTAATATCAAGAGCAGAGACTAGACTTTTATCGATATTGGGTAAAAATTGGGCAATACGATTTTTGTTGTTTTGAATAATACAATCAGAAATATCCAAAATTGTTTGTTGAGAGCGATAATTGTTGTTAAGAGTGATTGTTTTTGGATTATACCTTTGGTGAAATTCATAGATATTTTCTAAATTGGCACCTTGAAAACGAAAAATAGATTGATCATCATCGCCAACAACAAAAAGATTAGGGTTTTCATCATTTTTGGTTAACAAATTTAATATTTCATTTTGGGCAGAATTGGCATCTTGATATTCGTCAACCAAAATATATTGATATTTTTCTTGATAATCAAAAAGTAAATTTTCATCTTTTTTGAATTGATCGATAACAAAAAGAATCATATCTTCATAATCATAAAAACCAAGTTGAACTAATTTTTTTTGGTAATTATCGTATATTTTTTGTAGCTCGATTTGTCTAGGAATATTTTTTTCTAAATCTAGATAAAATTTTAAAAGTGAGTTTTTGAAATTTATTAGGGGATTTTTGGCTTTACCATTATCAAAATTACCTTGTTGATAAAAAGTTTTTTGCAAATTAAGGTAACTTAAAATTTGAAGAGGAGCAAAACTAATTATTTTTTCTAGTATAGAGAGCGTTTCTTTGGGGCTAGTTTTTAGTTGTAAAAATAAATCTTTTGTTTGTTTTAAAAATTTCTCTTGATCTTGAACTAATTGGAGGAATTGTTGGGGGCTAATATTTTCTCTTTTGAGAGTTTGAATATGACTCAAAATATCTTTTTTGTAAAAATAATTATCACCAAAGGGTTTGAGGGGTGAATTGAGAGGCAAGTCGTCAATGAGCTGAATGATGATTTCTAATTTATCAAAATCATCCAATAATTCGGTGTTTTTGCTTAAAATAAAATTGTCAGGATTGTTTTTGATGACCTCACCACAAAAGGAGTGAAAAGTGTGAAGGCGAATCTTGTAAGCATCTGGACCAATATATTGGACAAGACGAGTTCGCATATTTTTGACAGCATTTTTGGTAAAAGATAGACATAAAATATTTTGAGGGGGAATATCGGTTTTGGTCAATATATTGGCAATACGAGCTGATATTGTTTGGGTTTTACCAGTACCCGCCCCAGCCAGAACCAAAACAGGACCATTGATACTTTCTACGGCTTGAAGTTGTTTTTCATTAAGATTTTTTTTGTAATCCAACATTAGCCTATTGTAGCAAAAAAGAAGGGGATACTTTTTTGTGATTTATTTCTATTATTTTTGTTTAGATTAAAAATCATCCAAAGAGGAATCTGGATTAATTTCTGTGTTTAATTTTTGTTTTAAAATTTGTAGATCTAAATTTTTTTCAATAATTTCTTGAAGTTTTTGTCTGACTTCATCTCTATTTTTTTTATTGTTGTTAATTTGTTTTAAAATTTTATCTCGCATCTCTTCCCTGTCATAATTTATATTTAAATGATAAGGGGAACCCATATTCATCCTGGCATGAGTAAAATGAAGTTTATCAATTAGATCTTGATTTTTTTGTGAGCTTGAGGAAATGGTACTTTTTAGATATTCTCCATATTCAGAAAAATATTTTTCTTTTATTAGTGATAAATCTGTAATATTTTTAGCTTCTGATATTGCTACCGTAAGTTCTTTTGTTTCTTTAATTTTATTTTCGATAAGTTCTTGAAAAACATCATTATCAAAAGGACGATAGTTGAGTACACGTTGGTAGTATTCAAGATTGTAACGTTCACGAGGAGGATTCTTCTCTTGTATATGCCCAATTGTATTTTTTGTTTCATCTAATTCATAAAAATTTCTACCAAAAAAACTTGCAAGAGATTCAAAAAAACGATTATCTTTTAGAAAATCATTTTTGTCTTTTAAAACTTTGTATAAAGCTTGAACTTCATTTTGGCGAAAATCATTTAATCTTTTTTTGTTTTCTTCTGTTTTTTTAGGATTAGTTTTGTTTAAAAAATTTTCTACACTAAGATCCTCTTCAACCTTTAATGAATAAACACGATTAATTGCTTTTTGGGCTAATAATCGGCTAATTGTCTTTTTGACGGTATCTTTACCAAATCTTTGGCTTAATTTTTCAAACTTAACAATGTCTATTAAGTCTTCTTTTAAAATTGGGTTATTTACTTTAAGGCCATAGCTTTCAGAATATAAAGAAATAGGATTTTCCTTTATTGCGGTTTCATAAGATTGATAATCATCATCTTTATAAAACAAGAGGCTATTACCTGCTACTTCCATTTTGTAATTCATTATTTTGGCTTTTTTGATTTCACCTTCGAGATAATTTGAAAATTCTTCTTTTCCTTCAGGGGTTTTATTTTTAAGCAACATTATCTTGTCATGAGTTGCTTTTTTAACTTCTTCTAAAGTAGTAATTAAATTAACATAAGACAAATTTTCATCATCAGGAACATTGATGCCAAAACTCTCAATTTTTTCTTGCAAAACAACATTTGAGTCAACAATGTCTTTTGTTTGTCCTAAATATTTTTCGTAATTTTTAACTTCGGAGGTTTGATTGAAAAGATCATTTTTTATAAATTCTGCAATACTTGAAACATTAAGAATGTCCGATTCTTCTTTTACTATGTTATCTATTTCTTTTCTCGCTTCAATAAAGGAATTACCTACTTGCTCAGCATGCCTTTGAATATTTTTGTGATTTATATATGTTTTTTGGTTTTGAAGACCAGTAATTTCTCCAGCATCACCACCTAAAGAATTTATAACCAAGGCAATTTGATATTCAAATCCTATAGTTTGCTGAATTTTTGCTCTAATGGTTTTAAGTTTTCTATTTTCCTTTTCTGCACTTTGGTCATCCTTTATAGCTGTATCCCCTACTATCTCACTAGTTTGATGTTGTTCTTCTTGTTCCTTTCGGAGATTTGCTATAATTTCTCGAGCTGAAAGGGTTCCCCCAACTGCTCTTGGACTGATTTCTTTTTTCATATATTTATATTATCATATTATAGGTGTAATTACAAGAACTTGATTTTAAAAACAATATTTAAAATTTAGTAGAATTAATCAGTGGCTCGAGAAGATTAATTTATTACAAAAAATTGATTGTTGCAATGAATATTTGGGGTATGAGAAATAATGTTTTATAATATGCTTAGTGAAAAAAGAAATAAATAAAACCTTAAAAGCCGATGTTCTAGTAGGTATCTATATCTTTTGCATTATTACAGCAGAGTTAATGGGGTCTAAAACTTTTCCTTTGTTTAAAATTTTTGGTTTTAATCTAACTGGGGCAATTGGGATGTTTTTGATACCTTGGATATTTTCTATCAACGATATCATGGTTGAAGTTTTTGGTTTTAAAAGAGCCAAAAATTTGGCTAAAATTTCTATATTAGTAGTATTTTTGTTAATTTTAGTAGCATCATTGGCAGTATTGTTGCCACCATCAGCACGATATGCACCCAACAATGAAGCTTATCGACTTATTTTTTCACAATCAATTCGAATTTCTATCGCTAGTCTGACTGCTATTGCAGTTTCTAATTTGGCTGATATTCATATTTTTTGGAAACTAAAACAAAGGCTAAAAAAATATGGTCTTTGGTTTCGCAACAATTTGTCTAACCACATGGCAATTTTTTTGGATACAGTTATTTTTATGACTTTGGCTTTTTATTCCTTAGATAAAAGTTTTAATAACAATTTTAATTTTTTATTAGGACTGATAATCCCTTATTGGTTGTTAAAAGCTTTTATGTCAACTCTTTCTACTCCTTTTGTTTACTGGGGAATTAAGTGGCTTAAAAAATAAAAAATATGACAGAAATATTTCCCAGCATAAACATGCCACAGCACAAAGAGAGTGAAAATTATATTGCCGAAATACAGGATAATTTTAAAACTCTTTTGAAAAGTGATCTAGAAGCATTTCCTATTTCCCTACAAGGGAAAGAGTCCAAGGCTCATTATAAAGGTCAAAGCTATATCTTGCAAAACGATGATGAAACAAAAATGGTAATGGTTAATTTTGTTAAAGATGAATTAAAAAATGTGGTTGTTTTTGATAAATCTCATTTGTTTAATGCTAGCCATTCCTACAATCAGCCTTATTTTGCTAGAGCCGAAGTATTTAATTGTAACGGTGAAATAATTGATTATCGAAGTAATGTTTTTTTGAAAATAAAAAGAAAAAAAGAAGGTGAAAATAAGGGAAAATTTTTTGCCAGTGTCGCTGTTAGTGAAAATTTACAAAAAAATTCGAGAGATAAAGCGGTCATGCCTAGAGGAGAAAAAATACCTTACGATGTACAATACAAAGAAACTTTGTTGAGATTGAGTCGAGATATTGTTAAATACAAAAGTGATTGGGAAGTAGCCAATTTTTTGAAAATTCCAAGTTTATTTTAACAATAAAAGTATTATGATTTCCAAAGATAGTGTAAGTAGAAAGATTTTAATGTCAAAGCAATCGTTTCATCTTCTATAATTATTCCAAATAAATTGTTTTGGTCGTTGTAATTGATAAAAGCAACTTTGTTCATATAGATATCGACTTCACACATAAATGGTTGACCAAAATCTTCAACTAAATAAGACATTCTGTTGTTTTCTTTGTCTCTTTTTATATATCTTTTTATTTTTAATTTATTTTTATTTCCAGTCATAAAGACATGGGCAAAGATATCTTTTTTGACTCTTTCGTTTACATATACACCAAGCCATTT
>CAZSQT010000022.1:0-5491 GCA_964609295.1 uncultured Gammaproteobacteria bacterium
CTCTAGTGGTTATACAAAAGGGTTGTTCTCCTTGTGAAGCATCACAATAATTATTATCATCAATACTCAAACATCTACTAGAGTTATACCAAACTGAATCACACTTGCATGTTCCAATCAAGTTAGTATCACTTGGTTTAGGTACACACTGAAATTCATTTCCATACTGGACACACATCAAATTATTATCTTTACAAGTCCATTGATTATTTTCTTGACAACAAACTTCATCTTTATGCCCACACCCTTGTGCTTCTATTTTATTCTCCGCTACTACCAAAAACCCCACCAAACAAACAAAAATACAAATTATCCACTTTCTCATAAAAAAATTATAACATCTGTTAGAATTAATATGTGAAGAAAATTTTCTCTTACCTATTGATTTTGTGTCTAGTATTTTTAATTTGTTTCTCGAGCAAATCAGTCTTTTCTTTATCTTTAGACGAACAAATTGCTCAAATTGCCAAAGAAATAGCCGACTTAGAAAAAGCTATTGCTCCTCTCAAAAGCGAATCCAGTGAATTAAAGCAAAAAATTTCTTATGCCAAATCCAAAATTATCTCTACCGAAAACAATATCACTGATATTGGTCAAAAACTAATTGACAAAGAAGCCGATCTTCAAGTCCAAGAATTACTTCTCCATCAACGCATTCGACGCTACTATATTAATAGTAAAAAGTTTAACCCTTTTTTGATTTTTATCTCATCTAACGAAAGCTCTGATCTTTTGCGTCAATATTCTTGGTATCAATCAATTATTTCTCAAGACAAAAATTTAATTACTCAATACAGTACTGACATTTCCAATTTAAACAACAACAAAAAATTATTGGAAACTGAAAAAGTTCGTTTAGCCAAAATCAAAAGTGATTTAGAATCTCGTTTTGGTTTTCTTTCAACCGAAATTAAAAAAGCCGAAGACCACAAAAAAGAATTAAGCCAAAGACAACAACAATTAATTGCCGAAAAGACCGCCATGTTTAATACTTCAGTCGGTGATGTTTCATCTTCTAGTGATCCTGCTTCTCGAGTTGATTACAACCCCGGATTTTCTCCTGCTTTTGCCCTTTTTTCTTTTGGTGCTCCTCATCGTAAAGGTATGAGTCAATTTGGAGCTTATGGTCGCGCCAAAGCTGGTCAAAATTATGAGACTATTCTCAAGGCTTATTATGGTGATGTTCGTATTGAAAAAGTCGATGTTCCCGCCAATATCGCCACTAGTATTGGCACCTTACCTTTTGAAGACAACTACTTAGTTGGTATTGCCGAAATGCCTGCTAATTGGGGGAGTGATGGTGGTATGGAGGCTCTCAAAGCCCAAGCCATCGCTGCCAGGACCTATGCTCTTGCTTATACTAATTTTGGTCAAAAAAGTATTTGTGTTACTGAAGCTTGTCAAGTGTATAAATCTTCTCGTTACAATTCTCCTGGATTGTGGAAAGATGCTGTTCAAGCCACTCGTGGCTTAGTTATCAAAAGCAATAAGACTGGTAATGTCTTTTCTACTATGTATGCTTCAACTGCTGGTGGTGCTATTTATTCGTATACTTCACTTGACCACGCTACTCCTCAAATTTGGGATACTAGCTGTGGCAATCAATCATGTTGGCCCAACGATTCTTACGAAAAACAAGCAGGTTCTGCTTGGTACTACAAAGGTTGGTACAAGACTAGGTCTAATTTGGCTTGTGGTCGCAGTCATCCTTGGTTAACCAATGACGAATTTACTGATATTTTAAATGCTGTTTTGTATTATGCCAAAACAGGTGATTCTTCACATCTGTCTCAGATAGATTCTGGGGGTTGTTTTGGTGGTAATGATCCCAATGCCTGGTCAAAAGAAGAATTAAGGCGTCAAGTTGGCGACAAAGGTGGTCCTATTTCTACTGTTAATTCTTTTTCAGTCGATTATTCTACTTCTGGTTTTACCCAAAATGTCAAAGTTTCTACCGACAAAGGGTCTTTCACTTTTACTGGTTCTGATTTTAAAGAAGTTTTCAATCTTCGTGCTCCTGGTGCTATTGTTATCAAATCTTCTTTATTTAATATCGAGAAGAAGTAATTTATGCTAAAATAAACTATGAATAGATCTCTTGATCTCGACACTATCGCCCCTGATGATCCTATTTTTCCAATCAAAAAAGAAAAAAAGAAAAAAATAAAAAAAGATGTTTGTCGAAGCGACTATAAGACTCCCAATAAATGTAATCCAGCCAAAATCAAAGAAATAATTGGTTATAGCACTAGTTCTTTATCCTCAATTTTAGTTTGTCCTACAACTTTTAATTTTACCGAAAGAAATAAAGATGAAGATATTTTAGTCGTTCTTCGACCTCATTGGTTTGCCAATGTATATTGGATTAGTCTCGCCTTTGTTCTCATTATTGCTCCTTTCTTTTTTGATACTTTTGGTATTAAATCTTTTTTACCATACAATATTTTAAATCTTCTTTTAATTTTTTGGTATTTGTTTACTTTTGCCTTTGTTATCGAAAAATTTATATCTTGGTATTATGATTTATCCATTATTACCAATCAAAGAGTTATTGATATTGATGTGGCTAATATTCTTGATCGTCGTTTTCGTCAAGCTCAACTACGCAAAATTCAAAATACTTCCTACAAAATTTTGGGTATTAGTCAGGCAATTTTTAATTATGGCACTATTAGGATAGAAACAGCCGGCGAAAATCCCAATCTTGTTTTTGAGCACATTGCTTCTCCTCAAAAAATCGCCAAATTATTACAAAATCTTTATAGAAATAAATTATGCTTGATATAAATATCAACAATTATATCTATCTCCTAATTCATATTTTAGTCATTGCTAGCGCCTTTATTTATTTAATTTTTGCTTTGATTATTATTAAACAAGTCAAAAATTTTTCCAAAAATATCAAAGACAAATACGATGCTTTTATTCAAATAGCTAGTGTTATTCATCTAATCTTTACTGTTTTCTTTGTCTTAGCGACTTTTTTCCTTTTGTAGTATCATTAACTAAGATGCATTTTATCTGCCGTTCCTTTATAGGATCCACTAACAACAAAAATTGGTCTCAACACTGGGAAAATGAACCCGATGACTTTAATCTCATCAATAATAAAGGCCATTTGTTTGGTTTAATTAATATTTATTCTTCTGATGAATCTTTAGATTTAAGTCAAATTGGTCGTGAAATTATTGAACAATTTAATTCTTCTTACTTTTCTTCATCAGAACCTACCCCTCAAGCCCTCCAATCTACTCTTCAACTTATCAAGCAATTAGAAAAAGTGCAAAATCTTTCTTACAAAATTATTGTTGCTTGTGTTTGTAACAATAAACTTTTTGTAGTTTCTTCACCTCAAACTTCTGTTCTAATTTGTCGTCAAAATCAAATTAGTCAACTTATTGAAATCACAGGTCAAGACTCTTTTGTCAATGGTTCTTTGTCAGACAATGATCGTTTGTTTTTTTCTACCGCTGATTTTTTTGATTTTGTGACTTTTCCCAAAATTCAAAACTATCTTTCTTCTGACGATATTCAAGCCATTGAAGAAAATTTTATTTCTCTACTTTACTCTACCGACAATCAAGATCAAAAGGCTGCTTTTTTACTTGAGGTTCACAGCGAAGATGATCAAGAAATACTTGACACTAAATCAGAAGAAGTAGGGGCAAAAGTAGAAACCAAAGCTAGCAATATTTTTGTCAAAAGACAAAATCCTCAACAGGTCACCAAGCGAAAAAAAATGTATTTAATTTATGCCATTATTCTTTTGTTAGTTCTTGCTGTTGGGACTATTTTAGGTTATAGCAAAAATAGATTAGAAAACAATCAATCTAAATATGATGATTACAAAAAACAAGTTGAAGAAAAAATAACCAATATTGAAGTTGTCAAAAACTTAAGTTTTGAATCAGCCAGCGAAGAAATTATTGCCACCAAAAAAATTGTTGAAGATATGGCAATTTTGGGTATCAACCAAGATGAGGTTAATGATTATTTAACTCGCCTAGAAAACCTTTTAACTCAAACCGGATCTGATTCTTCTTTTACCCCCGAATCTTTTTACAATACCAACCATCTTGGCGACAATCTTAATTTTGAAAAAATTATTTACCAACAAGAAATTTTATATCTTCTTGATAAAACCAATAATTCTTTATATTCACTAGGTTATCCCAACAAAAATCAAAACCTTCTATACCAAAGTGAAGAAAATCAAAATTTGATTGATGTAAAAGTCAATAATCAAAAAATATATTTACTCAATCAAAACGAAATTTTTGAAGTTAGTGGTGAAAAACTAATTTCTCGTTTGAAATTTGAAGATGATATAGAGCCCATAGACTTTGATTTTTGGAATAATGCTATTTATATTTTGGACAAGTCTCAAGCTATGATTTTCAAATATCCGCCCAATGCCTCTGGTTTTAGCAGTGTCCAAAAATGGCTTAAAAACAATAATCAATTGGACGCCAAGGCTAATTCAATCGCTATCAATGGCAAAATATGGATTCTTTCTTCTGATGGCACTATCCAACCTTTTGACAGGGGAGAAGCAGTTTCTTTTGAAATATCACCACCAATAGAATCCACTTCTACCACAAACTTGTCAGTTACCCAGGAAAATGATATTTTAGTTTTTCATGACGAATCTTTTGTTTATGTTTTCAAAAAAGATGGTCAAGGCTTGGCCAAATATAATTTTACTGATATCAAAATAGCTGACCTAACTATCGTTGAAGAAGATAATTTAATTTTTGTTTTAGGCAAAAATCAAGAAATATACAAAATCAGTCTATAATATCGTATAATCAAGTTAATGAAACATTTTAATAAGGAATCTCTCGATTATTCCTTTATTTCCAAATTTGAAGCCGGCATCAGTCTCCTTGGTAGTGAGGCCAAATCTTTGCGTACCCAAAATCCTCAATTTCAAAATTCTAAAATAGAAATGATCGGTAGTGTGCCTTATCTTGTCAATCTAAAAATTCCCACCTACAAATATTCCCATGGTCAAATTATTGATGCTACTAGACCCAAGCCTCTTCTTTTAAATAAAAAGGAAATTGCCAAAATAATTTCCTATCGCCATCAAAAATATATGATTATTCCTATCGCCATTTTTACCAAAGGCAAATGGTTTAAAGTCGAAATCGGCATCGGCCGCAAGATAAAAAAATACGAAAAAAGAGAAAAAATAAAGCAAAAAGAATTCCAACATGGCGGAGATGCTCGGTAACGAACCGAGGTCCACAGAAGAATTTAAAAAACATCTACAAGCTTAATTTATTTTAACTTAACCTTAAAAATCAAAATAAACAAAATATTTTTAAGTGGCAATTGTTTCTGGTCTTACCCAGAGCTTATTTCTCCCAAAAATTGCTATTTGAAAGACAGCATCTTAGTTTATTTACACCCGTCATTTTCCTCTAAGATAGAAAAAATAGGATGGTTGAGTGCTTAAGCTAAAGCGTAAGCGGGAGCTTGAGTTTCT
>CAZSQT010000023.1:0-2458 GCA_964609295.1 uncultured Gammaproteobacteria bacterium
TAGAGATTGTTTATCAATGTTTGCCGGATCAAATAGTTGACAGTGTAGATAAAATCACCGAGGACACTATTATTTACCTTGGTGATTTAGCATCAAAAGACTACAATATTCTTAATAATCGTAAAAATAGCTTAATTATTTACGGAAGTGCTGATTTTGAAAACTGTGAATCCTTAACCTCAATCCCAGAGAATACCACTTTTAATGGAGATGCTGATTTTAGAAACTGTAATTTAGACAATAAATTAAAAGAACAATTGATAAAAATGGAAGAAGACGGAAAAATTGAAGGTATGTTACAGCTTTAAATCTTTTAATTTTTGATTATTGGATTTTGGTTATTGTGATTTGTTGGTTTCTTGAAATTTGGTTATTGGTTATTAGATTGTTATAATCATTTTATGCAGTTTACCCACTCAAACAAAATAAAAGATTTAATTATCATCATCCCTGATGTCTTTGGTGACGAAAGAGGCTTTTTTATGGAAACTTATCGTGAAAATATTTTTGCTCAAAATGGTATTGATGTCAAATTTGTTCAAGAAAATCATTCTCGATCCCAAAAAGCTGTTTTGCGCGGTATGCATTTTCAAAAACCACCTTTTTCTCAAAGCAAATTAGTTCGTTGTACCAAGGGAGTAGTTTTGGATGTTGTCGTTGATTGTCGTCAAAATTCTGACACTTTCGGTCAATATGAAATGGTGGAAATTAGTGAAGAAAACAAAAAAATGATTTTTATACCTCAAGGATTTGCTCACGGTTTTGTTGCCTTAACTGATGTTGCCGATTTTCAATACAAATGCGATAACTATTACAATAAAGAATCCGAGGGAGGTATCATTTACGATGATCCCAAAATTGCCATTCCTTGGCCCAAAATGGACTACATAATTTCTGACAAAGATAAACTTCTTGGTGATTTAGATACAGTTAGGGGAATCTTTTGATTATTCTAGCCAAAATTGACTTTTTACCTAAAATATGGTATAATACAATATATGTCTATACAAGAACTTTTTTATGGTAAAAGTTTTGAAGAGAGAATGCGTTGTGCTAATGGATTAAAACCAGAATCCAATAATAGCCCCTTAAATAATTTATCTAAAGATGTTTGTTTTGAAAATGATTTTATTATTAAGAAATTTATTCCTGTCCGTGATGGTTTTTATGTTATTAACAACGCCAATACAATTTATGACCAAAACGGTGAAAAATTAGATTTTAAGGTGGGTGATTGTAAAAAAATTATTGCCTCTTATGATAAAGAAAATATCTTTTTTTTAAAAAACAATCAATCTGAAATTTACAACCAAGATAGAAAAAGAATATATTATGGAGCAAAAGTATACGATATCGCTTGTTCTCCAGACAACAAACTTTTTATTCAACAATTTGATAAGGCTATTTTAAACCATTATGACAATATTTATTTTTACAAAAGTTTGATTAGCAGGTTTAGATTTTCCCCCAAAGGAGAACTTTTTATTCAAAGCCAGTCAAATAAAATTTATGACCAACAAGATAACCCTCTTTATGCCGGAGAATTTATAAACGATTTTAAGATTTCTTCTTCAAATAAACTTTTTGTTTGGGAAGACAAAAAAGGTATTGTTGACAATCAAGGAAAGCCTATTTATGATACAAAAATTGAACAAATTCGCAGCTTTGATATTTCACCTAAAGGTTTTTTGTTTATCTTGCAAGGCTCCAATACTATAGTCAACCAAGATGAAAAAACTATTTATTCCACTCCAGAAACTATCATTGATTTTCAAATTACACCGCAAGAAGAAATGATTATCCAACAATCAAAAAGATTACTTAAAATAAAACTTTAAAGTTGTTATACTAATCTATGAAAATTATTGGCACAGGTTTATCGGGTTTGGTTGGTTCCCGTATAGTTGAATTACTACCAGAGGACAATTTTATCGACTATTCCTTATCTACAGGTATATCTATTTTAGATAAAGATCAATTAGCTCAAGCGACAGAAAAAAATCCTGATTTTGATTGCTTTATTCATCTGGCTGCTTTTACTGACACCGCTAAGGCTTGGGAGCAAAATGGTGACAAGACTGGTCTCTGCTATCAATTAAATGTGCAAGGGACAAAAAACATTATTGAATTGTGCAAAAAATACAACAAACACCTAATTCACATTTCTACAGATTTCGTTTTTGATGGTAATAAAGAGGAAAAATATACAGAAGAAGATACTCCCGCTCCCATCGAATGGTATGGTCAGACCAAATATTTTGCTGAGCAAGAAGTACTCAATTCCGGCATTTCCTCTTCAATTATCAGAATTGCCTATCCTTATCGAGCCAATTTTGCCGAAAAGAAAGACATTGTTCGTAAGATTATTGATGCTCTTAAGACTCAATCACTCAATCATCCTATGTTTGCTGATCAAATCACCACCCCCACTTTTGTCGATGATATTGCCCTTGGCCTT
>CAZSQT010000024.1:0-12842 GCA_964609295.1 uncultured Gammaproteobacteria bacterium
TTATGAAGTATCTAAAAAATTTAATTTGGTGTTTTTGTTTTTTGTTTTTGATGTTTTTGGCTCCAAGAGCAAAAGCAGAAGAAAAAGCAATTCTACCAACGGCAATTATTGAAGAGGAAGTAATGCTAGAAAATGAAGAAATAAATAGAGATATATTAATTTTGGGTAAAAAAATAAACATAAATGCAGAAAGCAATTTGAAGAAAAATTTGGTTGCCATTGGTGGTGATATAGTAATTGACGGAAAAATAGACGAATATTTAATTGTCTTGGGAAGTAATGTCACGATAAAGGGTGAAGTTAGTAAAAATTTGCTGGTTTTTGGAGGGA
Organism: uncultured Gammaproteobacteria bacterium; assembly: GCA_964609295.1. GTDB lineage: Bacteria > Patescibacteriota > Microgenomatia > UBA12405 > UBA12405 > CAZSQT01. The sequence continues at coordinate 331 of CAZSQT010000024.1, forward strand.
AAGTTTTGTTAGAAGAAGAATCAAAAGTTGAAGGTTATGCAGTAATGGTAGGTAACCAAATAGAAGAAAAAGGTCAAATAAAAGGAGAAAAGTGGATAGAATCTAATTTGGGTGAAAAAATGATGGCAGAAAATTCTTTTCAAGCAAACAAAGTCAGGTCTAGATTTAATCTTTTTTCGATTTTGAGTAAATTGTTAGTGTTGTTGGTTTTAGTTAAAATACTAAATAAAAAAATTGTGATTTTTGAAAAGGTAAGCAAAAAAGATTTGTCGAAAAATTTATTTTATGGATTGTTAGTGTATTTTTTGTTTCCTTTGTTTTTGATATTTTTGTTTGTGACTGTAATTGGAATGCCTTTAGTAATTATTTTGGGAGGGTTATACTTATTGGCATTGTATTTGGCTCCCCTTTTAGCATCAATTGCTATCGGTAAATGGCTACAAAAGATAGATTTGTTTAATTTTAAAAATAATTATTTGATTGTGACTTTGGGATTTTTACTATTAAACGCTATTGGAGGGATACCTTTTGTGGGGGCAATAATATTAATATTGGCTCAATTTTGGGGCTTGGGTTTCATTTGGCATTTAAGTAAAAAACATGATTAAGGTTTCTGTAGTTATACCAGCTTTTAACGAAGAAAAATTGATAGGACGATGCTTAAAATCACTGGAAAAACAAACAATGAAGAGGGGTGATTATGAAATAATTGTGGTTGATAATAATTCGACTGATAAAACAGCCCAAATTGCGAAAAAATATGCAGACAAAGTAGTCAAAGAAAAGAGAAAAGGAATTTTGTTTGCCAGACAAAAAGGTTGTGATGAAGCTCAAGCAGAGATAATTTTGAGAACAGATGCTGATGGTTATGTTCCCAAGGATTGGATTAAAAAAGGTTATAATTATTTGACAAAAAATAAAAAAACAGTGGCAGTTAGTGGTTTTTATTTCCCTGACAACAAAGACATGATTTTGACAGAAATTTCAAAAATGGTGATTGAATATAAAGATTTAATTTGGAAAACAATAGATAAGGCTGGTTGGTTGACAGGATCATGTTCTGGTTTTAAAAAAACGGCTTTTAAAAAAATTAAAGGATTCGACTTAAAGGCTGATCCGGTAATTGAAGACCAGCAAGGAATAGCCCATAGATTGCGAAAAATAGGTAAGGTTGATTTTTGTAAAAATTGGTGGGTATGGTATAGCCCGCGAAGAATAAATAGTCGAAAAAATAATGTTAGAGATTTTGCTAATGATTATTTTTTGTATCAAATGCTCAATAATTTGTATTATTTTGTCTTCAAAAAACATCCAAAAAAAGTATTGGGAAAATGGAAGGATATAAGGGAGTAGATAGATCGTAGATTATAGATTGTTGTAAATAATTTGTTTGATGTAAGTTTGATATGGCATGTCAAGTTTATTGGCTTTGATTTTGATACGATCGATTAATTCAACATTAAGCCTAATAGTGATTGGCTTAGAAGTTAATTGTAGATTGGGAAGCTTGGCTTTAACAGCCTTAGAATAATCAATATATTTGCTAGAATCATTGTTTTGCCAAAATTCGCGTTCCTGTTTCTCATTTTTAAATTTGGGAATTTTTTTTAAGCTGTTCATATGCTTTTTTCTCCTTTTTGTTCGCCTTGCGGGCGGAAATAATTCTAATTTTTTGTTTTCTGATAGTAAAAACGATAAAGAGTAAAGTTTTATCGAAGCTTTTTCCGATGGCAATTTGTCTATTCTCTTTTTGAGAATGTTTTATGTCCTCAATTATGAGTAAATCTTCATCAAGAAAAATTTCTTCTGATTGGCTATTTTTTATCTGGTGTTTAGCGGGGTTTTTGATAATATTGCCTTTATCCCACTGAAAACCAGTAATTTTACTAAAACCAATCATGTACATATGATATATGTACATATAGTGAATGTCAACAACTAAATTTTTAAATAAATTTGAATAGATAATGAAAAATATATTTTTACAATGTTATAATCAGAAATGAAAATAAACATAGTAAAAAGTAATGAATTTTCTATTAAATCAGCCCAATTAGTGGCAGAAGAGATTAAAAAACTACAAACGACTTTGGGGAGAAATGTAAATATAGTTTTGGCCACAGGCAATACGATGAGAGGATTTTTGGATGAATTGTCAAAGATTGAAGGTATTGACTGGTCAAAAATGAATGCCTTTCATCTAGATGAATACAAAGGATTGGACAAAACAAGCCATTACTCTTTTGCTTATTTTTTGAATGAAAATTTGTTTTCCAAAATAACAATTCCCCAAGATAATATTTTTTATTTGTCGGAAAATAAGGATAATTATCTAAATTTATTGTCTGAGAAAGGTGGGGCTGATATTATAATGCTGGGAGTAGGAATGGATGGTCATTTGGCTTTTAATGAACCACCCAAATACTCTAATTTTGATTCACACTTAAGAGAAGTTGAATTAACTCAAGAAACGATTGATTCAAATATGTGTGATTACCCCGATATTGCTAATAATCCTTTTGCTTATACTATGGGAATGGCTGATATTATGTCAGGTAAAAAAATATTTTTCTTGGCTAATAAGGCAAAAAAGGCTGATATTGTTCAAAAAGCGCTAAAAGGTCCAATAACAGAAGATATCCCTGCTTCAATATTGCAAAAACATAATAATGTTGAGGCTATTTTGGATGAAGAAGCTGGAGTGGGAATAAAAGATTAAAATTTTTTATAATTATTTGGAAATGACTTAGTAAGAGATACAAACAAAAAGGAGAAAATATTGTATGAAAAAAATGCTTAAAATACCAAAATTTAAAAACAAAAAACAGGAAAGAGATTTCTTTGATAAAATTGACTTTTCTGATTATTTTGAAGCGAAAGATTTTGAAAAAGTCAGTTTTCCTAACTTAAAACCGAGCAGTCATCCGGTATCGATTAGATTACCTGATTCAATGTATTGTGCCTTGAAAGAAAAAGCTAATCTTTTGAATATTCCCTATCAATCGTTGATAAAAACTTATTTGTCGGAGAAATTGGCGATTTAAATCCTAAATTGTGCTATTGTGAGGTAAATCTATCTGTATACTGGCTATTGCGGAGGGATTCTCTCCTTCTTGGGAAAGGACAACAGATTTTAATGTATAATCAGTCTATGAAATGGAATTTGGATGATATTTTGAAAATCAAAGATTTTGATAAATTGTTGGCTGAGGTGGAAATTGATTTTTTGAAGTATAAAAAATTGATTGCTAAGCCTCAAGCCAAAATGAGTGAGACAAAATTTAAAGAAATAATAGATTTTGGAGAAAAATTATCAAAAAAGTTGAGCCGTTTGGGAGGATTGTCGGGCTTGATTTTGACAACTGATACTAAAAATCAAGAAGCAAGATTGATGGAAACTAGGGTGAATAATCTGAGTTTAAAAATATCAGAAGAAACAATAAAATTTTCTCATTGGATGAAGGGTCTGAAAAATCCGCCAATGGTTGGATTGGATGATAAAAATGCAAAAAGACTGTTTGGATCAATTAAGGATCTGGAATATTCTCTGGACTATAGTCGAAAAGGAGCCAAATATAGCCTAAAAGAAAATGAGGAAAAAATTATAATGAATAAGGATACTAATTTGGCTAACGCGATTGATGATCTAAGAGAGTTAATCCAAAATGAAATAAAATATAAAATTGGTAAAAAGACTATTAAAACTCAAGCTGAATTGCTTGACTATGTTTATAGTAAAAAACCAAAAGAAAGACGGGAAGCTTATGAACAATTGTTAGGTAAACAAAAAGAAAATATAGATAAATTTTTTGTCATTTATCAAGCAACAGTCCAAGATTGGGTTTATGAAACAAAATTAAGAAATTATAAGTCTCCTATTTCGGTGAGAAATTTTGCCAATGAAATTGATGATGAAGTAGTAGAGGTTTTGATGAAAGTTGTCGAAAAAAATAAAAAAATTTTTCATCGCTACTTTCAGGCTAAAGCACAAAAATTGGGAGTTAAAAAATTAAACAGAATTGATTTGTATGCGCCGATAGAAGAAAAGCAAACAAAAATGGATTATGAACAAGGAGTAAAGTTGGTATTGGAAACTTTTGAAGAATTTAGTCCTAATTTTGCTAAAGCAGCCAAAACAATAATAGATAATAAACATATAGATGTTTATCCTAAAGAAAACAAGAGGAGTGGGGCTTTTTGTGCTACTTTGAGTAATGAAATAGATCCTTATATTATGCTTAACTACACTGGAAAGATTAGAGATATTTCTACTTTAGCCCATGAATTGGGTCATGGAGTACACAGTATCTATGCCAATCAACATTATTCATCAGTCCAAAGTGCTAATTTACCTTTGGCCGAAACAGCCTCTACTTTGGCAGAATTGTTAATTTTTGAAAAAATGAAACAACAAATGTATTGGCAAAAAATGGCTGATTTGTATGCAACAATTTTGAGACAAAGCTATTTTACTTCTTTTGAGATGGAGGCTCATAAATCAATACAAAAAGGAATAACTGAAAAAGAATTATCAAAAATGTATTTAAACAACTTAAAAAAACAATTTGGAACAGCAGTTGAAGTCCCAGAAATGTTTCAATATGAATGGAGTTATGTAAGTCATATTTTTTCGACACCTTTTTATTGTTATGCCTATAGTTTTGGCCAACTTTTGACTTTATCTTTGTATGGAAAATACAAAAAAGATAGCAAATTTTTGAAAAATATTGAAGAAATTTTGAGAGCTGGAGGGAGTAGAAATCCCGAGCAATTATTAAAAGAGCAAGGTGTTAATATAAGAGATGAAAAATTTTGGCAAGAAGGATTTGATATAATTAACAAATGGATATAAAAACCAAACTCAAGTTAAGAAGCTTTTTTAAAAAAGAGTCATTAGTTAAAAAACACAAAGGTGAAATATTGTTTGCTCCTGGAGATAAAATAAAAAATATTTTATTGTCTAGAAATGGTTATGTAAAAATTTATGAATTGAACAAAAATGGTGAACAATTAGTTTTGCCGGTATTAAATCCTTTGTTATTGCTAACTTTAATCGATTGTTTTACTACTAGAAAAAATACGTATTTTGTAGAAGCAGTGACCAATGTTGAGTATTGGGAATTATCAAAAGAGGATTTTGTCCAATATTTAGAAAAAGACAAAGAATTAAAAACAAAAATTATAAAATATGTTTTATCTAATTTGTCGGACATATTGTGTAACTATAAATCTTTGGTATTTGGTAATGCGAAAGTTAAAATAACAACCTTAATTTTGTCCTTGGTTAAATCTTTTGGAAGAAAAAAGGGTCAAAAAATAGAACTTAAATTTAATGTTTCCCATAAAATGTTAGCCTCAATGACTGGCCTATCACGAGAAACAGTAACTCTACAAATGTTACAATTACAAAAAGAAAAAATTATTTCTTATCAAGGCAGAAAAATGATTATTAATAATTTAGATAAATTAACTAATTGTAAGAATTTATGAAAATAGACAAAAAATTATACCGCTCAACAAATGATTATATGATTGCTGGGGTTTGTGGAGGAATTGCAGAATATTTTGAAATTGATTCGATATTAATTAGAATAATCTTTATTGTTTTGTCTTTGGCGGGAGGAAGTGGTTTAATTATATATATACTGATGCTTTTATTGTTACCAGATAAAGGAGAAAAAATGAAATCGACACCCAACGAAATTAAAAACAAAATTAAAATGAAACAAGACGGAGGAAGATCATTTTTGGGAATTGTTTTCCTGGTTGTCGGCTCAATTCTTTTGTGGAATCAATTTTTCCCTTATACAATAAGGTTTGAAATTTTATGGCCATCGACAATGATTATCTTGGGTCTTTGGATGCTTTTGAGGAAATAATAATTATAAGTTTATTTTAATTTAATATGACACAAACACAACAAAATCTACTAAAAGCTTTTGCGGGTGAAAGCCAGGCGCGCAATAAATATCATTTATTTGCCAAAATAGCGAGAAAAAATAACGATGAATTTATCGCTAGAATTTTTGAAGAAACAGCTGAAAACGAAAGAGTTCATGCTACAGAAATTTTTGAATTGATTACTGAAAATGTAGTAACAACTGGAGATTTGGAAATTAAACCTTTTTCTAATACTTTGGATAATTTAAAAATGGCCGCGGAAGGGGAAAAATATGAATGGGCAACAATGTACCCTGATTTTGAAAAAACCGCAAAAGAAGAAGGCAATGGCGAAGCAACTAGATTGTTTGGTAAATTGGTAGAAGTAGAAAAATTACATGAAGAAAGATATATAATCTTGGCAGAAAAATTGGATAATGATACTTTGTACAATAGTGAAGCCGAATTAGAATGGAAATGTCTTAATTGTGGTTATATTCACAAGGGTAAAAGACCTCCAGAAAAATGTCCTTTGTGTCTTAAACCATTTAATTGGTACGAACCGATGGGACTGCTTAAATAATTTTTAATTTTATTTTAAATCCCTCTTTAGTTCTCCCTTTGACCCCGCCGTTGCGGGGCAGGCCCCAGCTGTTGCGGGGCAGGCAAAGGGAGAACAACTTATTTTTGGCAGTGGGGACAGTAGAAGGTGAAACGACCGCCTTGTTTGATTCTTTTTATTTTGGCCTTACAGACTAAACATTTTTCATTTTCGCGTTGATAAACAAGAAAATGATTTTGGTGAGTGCCTGATTGTCCATCGGGAAGAAGATAACCGCGATCACGAGCAGTAGAACCACCGTGTAGAATCGATTCAGACATAATTTGTTGAATATTGGAGCATAGAGTGTTGGATTTGGATAAAGAGATGTTTTGGGCGGGAGTAAGAGGGCTTATTTTGCTCAAAAAGAGAGAGTCGCAAGCATAGATATTGCCAATACCAGCAAATTTAGTTTGATCGAGAAGAAAAATTTTGATGGGACGCTTGGATTTTTGAAGTTGATTGTAAAAATATTTTTTAGTAAAGTCGGGAGATAAAATATCAATGCCGAGATTTTTTTGGGCTTGGACAAGCTCAGCCTGAGTAAAGAGTTTGAGCCAGCCGAATTTGCGGAGGTCAGAGAAATATAAGTTAAACCCCTCAGTCCGCCCGCCGTTGCGGGGGACAGCTCCCCTTGACAAGGGAGCGACACTATTTTTAAATTTTATTATGACTCGGGTGTGTTTGGATGGTTTGAAAAAGAGACCACCGGTCATTTTGAAATGGGCTAAAAGAACATAATTATTAGATAAATTGATAGATAATTGTTTACCTTTGCGAGTTAGAGAAATTATTTTTTTACCAATAATTTTGTAAGGGTCACCTATAAAACTTTTTGGACAAATGATATTTATGTCACAAATAGTTTTGCCAATAATTTTGGATTCAAGTTGTCTTCTAATTGTTTCTACTTCTGGAAGTTCAGGCATAGATTATTATCTCATAAGGTCCGAAATATCGATATTGAGAGCTTTTTTACTTTTGGATAAACGATCCAGGGCAACTTTGACATCAGCCAATCTGTCTTTGACTTCGCTAAATGAATTGAGGTGTTTTTGGGTTTGGGTGATATAACCCATAATCAAGACTAAACTAGAAATACTTTTAAGACCAATAGAGACGGAGAAAACCAAATAAAAAAGAATTATCGAGTAAAAAGTAACAGCAATTGATTGAAGAGAAAACCACTCTTTAAAATACCAATTGCAGATTTTGGTGTGTTGAACACCATATCTTTTTTCTTCAAGGCTAACATCGTTAGTTTCTTGAAACTTACCATAATATCGTTCAGTGCGAAGATTTTGGACATTTTTGAGGCGAGCATATTTTTTGGTGGTGTAGTTATCAACACAGTAGTAGGTAACGAGGTAGGCAAGATAAATAACAAAAACACGAATATCTATCAAGAATAAAATGCAAGGAATAACAAAAAGAGAGACAATACTGTCTATGCCTGGCTGACGAAGCATTTGAAGAGTTATTCTAACTGACTCGGCAAAATTTCTAATTGACTGGATAGCTTCGTGGCGAACATTTTTGTCTTTGGAGTGAAGTCCAATCATAAAAAAACGATGGATATTAAACTCGGTATTGCTAAATATATCTTGAAGCTTGGCAATAGACAAAATACGACTCAAATTATCAATGGTATGAATAAAAAGAATAAATAAACAAAGAGTTAAAATACTGTTAAAACTGGCTTGATTTTCGATTAATTCAATAGTTTGAGAAAAAAGATAAACTGAAAATAAAGGCAAAAAGGTAGAAACAAAACGAACAAAAAACCAAAAGATAAAAGAGGTTTTGTCACTAATTAGTTTAAGTATAAATTTGACTAGTTCTCGAGTTTGATTGGTCATAGCTTCTTATTTTCATGATAAACTAAAAACATGGAAAATATAGTATATGATACTTTGATTATTGGCTCTGGGCCAGCTGGTTTGACAGCAGGAATCTATAATATTAGGGCTAATTTAAAAACATTAGTAATTGCAGGCAATCAGCCAGGCGGACAATTGACGATAACGACAACTGTCGATAATTATCCCGGTTTTCCAAATGGAACGGGAGGCATTAAATTGATGATGGATATGCAGGCTCAATTTAAAAATTTGGGTGGAGAAATAGCTACTGGGATAGTAAATAAGTTGATTAGTAAATCAGCAGATAATAATTTTGAAATACATTTAGTTGATGGAAAAGTTTTAAAATCTAAATCGGTAATAGTAGCCACTGGGGCGACCATAAAATGGCTGGGTTTACCCAAAGAAAAAGAATTGACAGGTAAAGGAGTATCAGGATGTGCAACCTGTGATGGAATGTTTTTTAAAGATAAAATAGTAGCGGTGATTGGTGGTGGAGATACAGCCTGTGAAGAAGCTGATTTTCTGACAAGATTGTGCAAAAAGGTTTATTTGATTCATCGTAGAGATGCCCTTAGAGCTAGTGCGGTAGAACAAAAAAAAGTGTTGAATAATCCTAAGATAGAAATGATTTGGAATACAGAGGTGATAGAGTTAAACCCTTCAAAACCCCTCTCCCCGACTTCGTCGGGGCATCTCCCCTTGAAAATGGGAGAACAACTAACATCAATTAAGTTGAAAAATACTGTGAACGGGGAGGAAAGAGTTTTGGAGATTGATGGAATGTTTGTGGCGGTTGGTTATCAGCCATCAACAGAATTTTTGGAAGGATTTTTGGAATTGGATGAACACAAACAAGTGTTGACAGGAAAAAATGAAAAATATCCAACAATGACTAGTGTTGAAGGAGTTTTTGCGGCTGGTGATTGTGTCAATGAAAATCATCGACAAGCAATTATTGCCGCTGGTGATGGCTGTAGAGCGGGATTGGATGCAGAAAGATGGCTTAATGAGTAGTTAGATCGTAGATTGTAGATTTGATTTTGTTAATAAAAACTTCGGGAGAAAAACGAGCGGCTTGGGTGAGACAGTCGGATGATTTAATGTTTGATTTCTCATATTTTGTTATAGCCTCGGCACAAGATTGAGGAGTAAGGTGGTCAAACAAAATACCGGTTTTGCCATCAATGACAGTTTCTGTAACTCCCCCACTTTTGTAAGCAATAACGGGACAAGCACAAGCCATAGATTCAACTGGCATCATGCCAAAATCTTCATTGTCAGCGCAAAAAAGAAAGGCTTTGGCTTGTGAATATAATTTATTTTTTTCTTCGTTACTGACTTCACCTACAAATTCAATTGTTGGGCCAGCAATAGCCTTTAGTTCATCTAGATAATTGGCAAAATCACGGCCGAAAACTTTTAGTTTGAGGCCGAGTTGATTGCAAGCTTTTATAGCAATATCATATCTTTTTGCCCTGGCTAATCTGCCACCAGCAAGATAGTAGTTAGATCGTGGATTGTAGGTCGTAGATTTAGTCAAAATTATTGGAGGGTTGATGATGAGAGCGTCGCGATTGTAAAATTTTTTGATACGGGTGGCAGTAGTGGCAGAATTAGCGATATACTGATTGACATTGAGAGAATATCTTTTGTCAGCTAAACGCAAAAAATAGTTCATGGTTGAAATAATTGGCTTAAGGATAGGATTTTTGGAATAATTACGAGCAGTAGGTAAACCATAAAGATAACGAGGAGGAGTATGGCAATAGCAAAATAACTTGGCTGATTTTTTGTTTAAAGCATTAGGAAAATAAGCACCAGTGGCCGAGGAAATGATAATATCAAAATCAGAAAAATCAAAAGACCTAAAAGCTAGAGGAGAAATAATTCTCAAAAGACTGATAAATTTGCCAACATAAGGGATTTTTTGAAAAAAACTAGTTTTGATTCTGCCTTGCCATTTTTGGTGTAATCTTTGGCGATGAGGGCCAAGAAATTGGGGCAAATAAAGTGAGGTATAAATTGGAGCTTTGGGAAAAATATCAGATAAAGTTTCGAGGACAGATTCAGCTCCACCAAATTCTTTGATATAGTCATGGACAAGAGCTATTTTCATAATTTTTAATTAAATTCCCCTTTAATCAATTTAAACTTATTTTTTAATTTTTGGTCAAAGGTTTTGAAAATTTTTATTTTGTTTCTGGAAGCATAAAAACAATTATAGGCATCTTCTAGGTCAAAATTGTAATAAGAAAGATTGTAAATAGCCAATTTAAGAATCTCATAATTTTCAAAATCAATAAACTCCATTTTTAAAATATCTGACAAAATCTTTTGGGTAAATTGATTGTTTTTTTTGTAAAAACTTTTGAGAACCCAATAAATTTCAAAAATGACAATAACTGAAGTATCGAGTTTAACTTGGCCAAGAGAGGCTTTTTGGAAAAGATTAATTGCTTTTTGCGATTGCGATGAATTGTCCTTTAGCAAAAAACGAAGGAAATAATTGGTGTCAACGAAAACCATTGTTTTGATTGAAACGATTAACTTTAGCTGTTTGAATAATTTTGTCAAGAGATATTTTTTGATAAGATTTGGGCAAGGAAACTGACCCAGCTAGACGATCAACTAAATTGGAGGCTGATTCAATTTTAATATAATTATTTTCTAAACTTACTAAAACTTTTTGTCCTTGTTTGAGCTTAAATTTTTTGTAAATAGAGATAGGAATAGTAACTTGTCTTTTGCTGGTAATGGTAGCTGATTGAATCATAGTAAGGAAATTATATTAAAACAAGGAAAGTTTGTCAACACAAGGAGGTTTGTTTAAACGGCTAAGAAGAGATTTGAATTTGTATTCTTGAAAAAGTTTACTTAGTCCTTGGATTTTGTCTTGATTGTAAGAGGCAGTCTCTAGATTGAAACTAACAGGAACATCATAAACTAAAGTAGCTAATTTTTGCGATAAATAAGCATTGTCTTTGTCTTTTATCAATTTTTCTTGGACAGAGGGCTTTATATCATCGAGGTGTTTGTAAATATTATCGAGATTGTGATATTGCTTAAGTAAATCAATGGCAGCTTTAGGACCAACACCAGCAACACCGGGATAATTGTCAGACATATCCCCCATTAAAGCTTTTAGATCAACTACTTGTGAGGGTAAAACGCCTAATTTTTCTTCAACATCCTTGGGAGTAATGGTTTTGGTGACAGAAAGGCCTTGGATAGGCATAAAAAGTTCGACTTTATCATTAACTAATTGCATTAAATCTTTGTCGCCCGTGACAATTGAAATTTTGTCACAAGAAGAACAACTTGTTTGGGTGATAGTAGCAATAATATCATCGGCCTCATAACCACCAAGGGCTAAATTGGGAATTTGGGAAATTTCTAAGGTTTGAGGTAATAACGGTAACTGACAAACAAGGTCTTTGTCGGCAGGTTTACGCTTAGCACGATAACCAATAAATTCAGTGTTGCGAAAAGTAGGACCAGGAGAATCAAGACACACAGCTAAATATGTTGGTTTAAGTTGGTCTATAACTGACAAAATCATAGAATAAAAACCATAGATAGCATTGACTGGGCTCCCATGATGGGTTAACTTGGGAATTGAGTGATAAGCACGATGAGCGATAGCATGACCATCGATAATAACAAGATTATTCATTAGGTATATTGTATCAATTGGTAGCTGGTAATTGGTAACTGGTAACTGATAGAATTAAATAATGGAACAACATCCGATACCACAGCAAATATCGTCATATGAATTTAAGCTGGTGGGAGAAATGACCCTAAAACAGTTTTTAAAAGCGGGAGCAGGAATTTTATTGGCAATAATTATCAATGCTCTGCCAATTATGAGTATTTTGAAATGGCCATTAATATTGTTAGTGGCAGGCACCGGAATAGCGATTGCTTTTGTACCTTTTAATGATAGGCCTCTTGAGGTTTGGATAGGGGCTTTTGTTAAGGCAATTTATATGCCAACAATTTATCTTTACAAAAGATCTCAGAGAAAAAGTGGAGAAGAAATAGAAATAATTCATAAAAATATGGATTTGATAAAAGATGAACCTACAATAATTGCTAATGCAGAAAAAAAGGAAAAAGTAAAAAAAATGATAGAAGCAATTCCTGGGGTTGAAATAGCTAAAAAG
>CAZSQT010000025.1:0-7367 GCA_964609295.1 uncultured Gammaproteobacteria bacterium
TATCTATGTATGAATAATATTTTTTTAAGACTGATGGGGGAATTTTAATATTAAATTTTTCTGCCTTGTACAACAGTGTGTTGGTCATTTTGGCAATTAATATCTGGGGGACATTGGCATCTACAAAACCTTCGTTGAAAGATTTACTTTGAATTAAAAAATTTGGTTGATTATTTTTTTTGCTTTCTTCTGATAATTCTTCTCCAAATTTGTCAACAATAACGTCAATATTTTGATAAATTTGATTGAATAGTTCAAGGTTAAAATTTTTAGGACTAATATCATTATTTATCTTAGATAGATAATTTTGATAGTCTGAGGTATTCATCTTTTTGATTTCGTCTCGTGTAAAATCTTTCATCTGGTTAGCTATTTGTATTCCACCACCATTATCTATTTCTGCCATATATTATTTTAACAATTTTTCTAAAATCGTCTTGGCTAATTGAGGATTGGCACTGCCAGCAGAGGCTTTCATTACTTGACCAACTAAAAAGCCGATAGAATTGGGATTTTTGGCATAATCTTCTACTGCTTTGGGATTATCGCTAATAACTTTTTGAGCTATTTCTTCAATTTTGTTGGTATCGGAAATTTGTAAAAGATTTTTATGTTTGGCAATATCAAGCGGATTTTTTTGAGTCTCGTATGATTCTAAAATAATCTGTTTGGCAACAGTTGAAGAAATCTCATTTTTGTTGATTGAGTCGATTAGGTCTTTAAAATATTCTGCTTTAATTTTGTTTACGTCTAAGGCAATTTTTAAAGGACCCAAAAATAAATTGGCGATTGATTTGGCCAAATCGGTATTTTTGCCAACTGCTTTTTCAAAACATTGAGTAAAATTATAATCGGCGATAAGGGCTTCAGCATCAATAGGGGCAAGACCCCAATCTAAATATTTTTTTAATTTATCGACGGGTAATTCGGGTAAATTTTTATCATATTCTATATTTTCAAAAGGTGGAATATCTGGTTCAGGAAAATAACGATAATCGGCGCTCCCCTCTTTGTCTCTTTGGATAAAAGTTTGTTTTTTGTCAGCATCCCAACCACGAGTCGTTTTATTAGTATTATTTTTTTCTTGATGGTTTTCTTTAAACTCTTTTGTTTGTCTATCAATTTCATAATTTATGGCGTCTAGAGCACCTGATAAACCAGCAATATTTTTAATTTCAGCCAAGGGAGTAAAAAATGTTTTACCGTTTTCTTCAATTTTTAAATTGATAGTTGGTTCACAACGCATTGAGCCTTTTTCGATGTCGGCATCTGAAATACCAAGATAACGAACAGTTTGTTGCATTCTAATTAAATATTTTTTGGCAATTTGAGCAGAATTGATATCTGGCTCAGAAACTATTTCGACTAAGGACACGCCGGCTCGATTAAAATCGATTTTAGTTTGACCATTTTCATGAATATTTTTACCCGCATCTTCTTCCATGTGAGCACGGTTAATACGAATTTTTTGACCATCAATCTCTAGATAACCGTTAATACAAAAAGGCTTTAAGGCTTGAGTAATCTGATAGCCTTTGGGAAGATCAGGGTAAAAATAATGTTTGCGTTCAAAAAATGAGATGTCGTTTATTTGACAATTTAGAGCTAAACCTAATTTTATACAATAATCAATGGCAGTCTTGTTGGGGACAGGCAAAGCACCAGGTAAACCCAGACAAACTGGGCAAATATGAGTATTGGCTTCGGCTTGAAAATGGGTGGCACTACAAGCACAAAACATTTTTGATTTGGTATTTAGTTCGACATGAACCTCAAGTCCTATGATTGGTGTTATTTTCATAAAAAAACCCCTCTCCCCTTCGGGGAATCTCCCCTTGAAAAGGGGAGAACAACAATAAAAATTTTATTTATTATTTTTTTCATACTGTAAAGCAAGATTGATAATCAGATTTTCAGAAAAGCGAGGGCCGATGATTTGAAATCCTACTGGAAGTTTACCGACAAAGCCACAAGGTATGGAAATTCCTGGAAGACCAGCAAGAGTACTTGGTTCGACTAATTGATCGGCCAATTCACCAAACATAGGATTATCTAATGAAGAACCGATTTTTTGAGCGACAGTGGGAGTGGTGGGAGAAATAATCAAATCAATTTTTTCATCATCAAATTTCTTTTTAAAATCTAGGGCAATTAAATTTCTGACTTTTTGAGCCTTGGTATAGTAGGCGTCATAAAATCCAGCTGACAAGGTATGAGTGCCAAGGAGAATTCGGCGTTGATTTTCCAAATTGAAATTATCACGAGTAGCGCCATAACGAATACCATCATATCGGGCAAGATTGCTAGAAACTTCGGATCTTTGCAAAATTGTATAAACAGCAACAGCGATAGCCGGATCCATCATGTCAATTTCAACAACTTGATGACCTAATTTTTCCAACACTTTTTTAACTTGACTAAATTTTTCTAAAACTTCTGGACTACAAACTTTTAGATAAGAAGTAGGAATGCCAATTTTTAACTTACTCAAATTTAGTTTTTTAAATATGTAGGGTGGATAATCGCTAGAAGTAGCATCTTTGGGGTCATTACCAGAAATGATTTCTAAAACTTTGGCGGCATTGGTCACATTGTTGGCAATAACACCAGGACAATCCATACTAGAAGCCATAGCAATAACTCCATAACGAGAAACGAAACCATAAGTCGGTTTTAAGCCGACGACACCACACCAAGCGCTTGGCTGACGGATGGAACCAGCTGTTTCAGTCCCAATAGCCACATCGACTAATCCAGCACCAACCGCAGCAGCTGAGCCACCGCTAGAGCCACCTGGGAGATAATCAAAATCGTGAGGATTGTGGGTAAGACCAAAATCAGAGTTTTCAGTAGAAGAGCCATGAGCAAAAGCATCAAGATTGGTTTTGCCAATGATGGAATAGCCACTATCTAATAATTTATCGATTAAAGTGGCATTGTAGGGAGGAATATAATCTTTTAAAACATTAGAACCAGCGGTAGTTTTGATACCCTTGGTACAAATATTGTCCTTGATGGCAATTGGAATTCCTTTTTGAGGCTGGTCAACAATGGTAATAAAAGCGTTTAGTTTGTTATCCATTTTTGTTAATAACTGCTTTGGTTGTAAAATAACCATCTTTAATTAGTGTTTTTTGGCTACTAACTATATCTTGTCGATAAACATTTTTGAGTCCATTGACTTGATATAAAGGGTCGATAGAGTCGGTATTGATGTTTTGTAAGACATCAAAATGATTACTAATTTCCTCCAAATCTTTGAGTATTTGATTGTTTTGAGAGCTAGGCAAATTAGCTAATTTTGATAATTTGTTAAGATCAATCTTCATAGGTGTATTTTAGCCTTTAAGCGAAGTAATTTCCAGCGAATTTTGTCAACTAAATTGTAAATAATATAAATTGGTCGGTTGGTAACCAAATCATAGGTGCCAATAAATTCTTTTAACTCACCACCAAAACCTTGCTTAAAACGATGAAAACCATAACCCCAATCACCTGCTTTAGCCTTGGGGCCAAGACTACCCCACATATCAAAAGTTTTGAGTTTCTTTTTTTTACCAAAACGAATGACCTCCCACATCAAAAGAGTTGGGGCCATAACTTGGCGATTTTCATTGCTGGAGGCACCGTAGGGATAAAATAAGCGTTTATCTTGGGTAAAAACCATAAAAGCAGAAAGTGGTTTATCTTGATAAAAGGCAATAAAAATATGAGCCATTTTGTCTTTTTTGAGTAAAGACCATAAATCACGATGGTATTTTTGAGTGTGTAAATAAAATTTTTGCCTTTTGATAGTTTGAAGTAATAAGTCTAAATAAATTTTGAAACCCTTGTCGTTGGTCATTTCTTTGACGATTACACCGTGCTTTTGGGCCACTTTAATATTATAACGAGTCTTGGGATGCATGGCTTGCTTCAACTCCTCTTCACTCTTGGATAAATCGATAATATAAGAATGTGGAAAAAAAGCTTCTTTGGGTGATTTTACTAAATTTGGATAATTAATTATCTTTTTATCTTTAAAAACATCTGGTTCAAATTTGATAAAAATAGCATTTTCTTGCTGACCAACTTGATAAGCTTTTTGAAGTATTTTTGAGGAAAAGTTAGGACCGCGAAGAGCGGTTCCAATACTAAGGTTTGTCTTAGGAACTTGATGAAAAGAAATATAAAAATTTTTTACTTTGACAACTTTATGCCCTTGAGATTGTTGAAATTTAGCCCATAAAGGAGTTTGAACTGGATGCATGGCTTAGTATATATCATTATCATAAATAAAGTCATCATCAATGTCTTGATTTTTATTTTTGGAGAAGGAAATAAAACCAGACCTGTCATGCTCAATTAAATTTTGGGGGATATCAGCAAGAAAACGAGATGGTTCGTTAAGAGAACTTTTACCAAAATAAAGTCTTTTGGAAGCATAGGTAATATGAAGAAAATCTTTGGCCCGAGTGACACCAACATAGCACAATCTTCTCTCTTCTTCTATTTCTTTTTCATCAACGATACATCGGAGATGAGGTAAAATTCCTTCTTCTAGTCCTACTAAAAAAACAACTTCAAACTCCAATCCTTTACTGCCATGAAGGGTCATAAGACGAACACCTTCTTTTTTTTCTTTTTTCTTGTTTTTTTCTTGAAGAGAATATTCTTGTTCAACTAAGGCAATGTTTTCTAAAAAATCTTGAACTTTTGGGTAAGTAGTAGCAACAGAGTTTAATTCCTTGATATTTTCTATCTTTTTTTGATGATCTTCATCTTTTAGATTAAATTTACTCATATAACCAGAAATATCTAAAAGCTGATTTAAAATATCACTAGTTTTTTGTTTGAGAGAAATAGAATCAATATTTTCAAAAAAAACTTTTGACCTTCTTTTGCCTAAAGTTTTGATAATTCGTGTTTCGGATATTTTATCTCTTTGGTCACAAGCAAAACGAACCATGGAAATAATATCTTTAATTTCAGCTCTTTCGTAAAATCTGGTTCCACCAAGCAAAACATAAGGGATAGTGTGTTTTAAAAAAGCTTCTTCCAAAACACGAGACTGGGCGTTCATTCGATATAAAACGGCAATATTTTTGTATGGAATATTGAGGTTGCGAAAATAAAAATCAATTTGTTGAGCGACATGCTCGGCTTCATCAACTTCGTTTTGAGCTTCGTAGGCTTTGATTTTTTCTTGACTAGTCTTTGAAGTAAATAAATTTAAAATAGGATGAGAAGTATTTTTGGCAATAATCTTATTGGCTGCACTTAAAATATTTTGGGTAGAACGATAATTTTCTTCAAGATTGATAATTTTGGTATTGGTAAAATCTTTTTGAAAATTTTCTAAATTTTTGTAATCAGCTCCTCGCCAACCGTAAATAGCCTGACAAGCATCACCAACGGCGGTAATTTGTTTGTCTTTTTGAGCCAATAATTTACTCAAGCGATATTGCACTTGGTTAGTATCTTGATATTCATCAATAAAAATATATTTAAATTTATTATTGTATTTATCAAGACAACTTGGCACATTTTCAAGTAATTCAACCGTCCTAAATAGCAAATCATTAAAATCTAGAGCATTAAATTCTTCTAATTTTTTTTGATATTTTTTGTAAATTTTAGCGGCATAATCCTCCCAAAAACCAGAAGCTAAGTCTTGACAAAGTTGAGGATTTTTAAAATTATTTTTAGCATTTTCGATATAGTACATAACAGAACTGGGTTTAAATTCTTTTGGACTTAAATCCATTTCGATTAAAATTCTTTTAACCAAATCTTGCTGGTCATTAGAGTCATAAATATTAAAATTATGACCAATACCTATCTTGTCACCATCAATGCGTAAAACACGACAACAAAAAGAGTGGAAAGTACCAGCAAATAAATTGTTAGATTTTAGAGAGGATGTTTGAGGGAGAAGCTTGGCCATCCGCTCTTTCATTTCACCAGCAGCCTTGTTGGTAAAGGTAAGAAGTAGAATTTCTGCAGGATTGGCTAAATTTTGTTGGATAAAATAAGCTGCTCTGTGAGTCAAAACACGAGTTTTACCAGAACCAGCTCCAGCAAGAAGCAATAAAGGCGAACCAGTATAAATGACGGCTTCCTTTTGTTGTGGATTTAAGCCTTTTAGGATATCTAACATCTGTTAATGATAACTTAAAAACTAGCGCTTATAAACATTGATATCTTGATGAGAAATAATTTTAGTGAAATTTAGTTCCTCAAAAATACTTTCGTTGATGTTTTTGTATTTGGATTTTTCTTGAGGCCCAACGATAATATATTCGACTTGATATTTGTCCAAAAGATTGGAAACTAAATCACTGTCTGTTGATTCATAGATATTTTTAACATCCTCTTGGCGTTGCTTTGGCAAATCATAACCACCTCGCCATAACCATTCGTGGACTATCCAGCCTTGGACTGTTGGTAAACCAGTACTCA
The DNA here is from genome assembly GCA_964609295.1 of uncultured Gammaproteobacteria bacterium. Classification (GTDB taxonomy): domain Bacteria; phylum Patescibacteriota; class Microgenomatia; order UBA12405; family UBA12405; genus CAZSQT01. The sequence continues at coordinate 6,442 of CAZSQT010000025.1, forward strand.
TAGAAATATTATTGTAATCGCTATAACTATCACCGACTGCCTCCAAGATAACTGGTTGGCCAGAAACATTTTGATTAAACCATTTGACGATAAACATATTGGCCGGTTGTTTTTTTTGCAAAAAATCTAAACCCCACAAAGTCTTGTATCGGGAAAAATTATAAAAAGATTTGATGGCAAAATAAGAGTAAGAAAGTTGACAGAAGAAAATGATTAAAAATAATAATTTATAAAAGAAAAAGAGTTTTTTGTTTTTCAAAAAAGACATCATCCTGATGATAATATATCCAGAAACAAGCGAGTAAAGAATAAAGGCCTGATATGATAATTTGAACATAGTATTGGCACGACGATGCTCAAAAATATAAATATCTTTAATGTAAACAATTTCTGGGATAATAACCAAAATAGTGGCCAAAATAATTAAAGACAAAACAAATTTATCGATTAATTTTATTTTGTTTTTTTTGATGGTCAACAAATAAGGGAAAATAATTAACCAAAAACCACCATAAAGAATAAATAATTGGTAAAAAGGAGAATGAGAATCACTAAGCTTGATACCTTGAATCATAGGGTCAAAATTTAAAGAAAAAGGTAAGGTAAACAAATACCAAAGAAAAATTATACCTAGTCCAGTAATGAGTGTTTTGCGCCAATTTAGGGATAAAATAAAATAAGCGATAGCAAATAAAAGACCATAAACAGCAAAATCCCAAGCGTTGGTCATATAAGCAATTGATAAGAGAAAAGCAGTCCCAATAACCAATTTCCAATTCATAGTAGAAAATTTGCCAACAGACAAAACTGAAAACAAAAAGGCAATCATCAAAATGACAACAGGAATATTGTTCATATGTCCATGCAAATCAGAAACAACAAAACTATAAAGAGGAAATTCGTGAATAGTCTTATCTTTGACATCT
>CAZSQT010000026.1:0-2028 GCA_964609295.1 uncultured Gammaproteobacteria bacterium
TGGTTCGAATCCATGTCGGGCAACAGATCTTTCGCTAAAGCTTCAGAATGGTTACAATAATGTAATATATTTTACATATATTTTATTAGATATTTATAGATTTATAGCTTATAGTTGAGTATAATAGGCCCATGTTAGAAAAAGAGGACCCAAAAATATTTGATTCGCCACTTGAAAGATTTTTTGATGAAAAAAATCGAGCCAATATTACAACATCTAACGAATTCTAAAACGAATCCGATCACCCTGTGAGCAAAATAGTAAATTAGTAAAAATTAAGTTTAAATAAGTTTTCTGGACTTTTAAGGGAAATTTTTCCTAATGAGAATAAGCGACAAGATAAATAACGGGTGCTTAGCTATTTACTTCTTTTTTTACTTCCATCGTTAATATTTTTTGAAAAGCTTCGACATTACCGAGCGCATCATGAACGGGATTATGGTCATGCCTAGTAATCCGCCACTTCTTCCAACCGGTCGAATCGAAGAAATCTCCTTTTATTCCCGCATAGAAATCAGAGATTCGCCTAGCTGAATGACCAAAAGGATTGCAACCCAAAAATTTATGGAAATAATAATTAATAAATTGCCAATCATAGGCTGGGTTATCACTAATAAAAACAATTCTGCCCTTAAACTGCCCCAACCATTGGTGAAATCTCTTAAATGTTTCTTTTGTTCCACCCTGGCCATGAAAGGATTGTCTAGATTTATAATCCACGGCCCCAAACTCAAATTTATTATCGTCGTTAAGGGTGGGAGCCGGGCCATAACCCTCACAATCGACAAAAATTAAGTTATAATTATCCATTTTGATTTATTGTTTTAATTTTTTAATTCTGGTTTTGGCGAGGGTGAGAGCGTGCAAGGCGACTGAATCAAAATCATTGTCTATGCTTTTTGCTTCATTTTTTTTATATTCATCAAAATTCTTTTCGGCGATTTCTATAGCTAACTCGTGTGAGATTTTACCGGCATCTTTCAAAATATTTTTATTGTTAATTTGTAAAAAAGCATTGAGTTTGTCTATCCAATCATCCATATACATTGGTATCCTCTGCATTGCCTGTCCTTGGGCAAACACTAAATATTGCTCAACAAGATTATTTAACACCAAGAGTTCCTGCTCACTCAAATAATTTTTGGCAATGACAACTTCTTCTTTAGTTGGCTTACTACCACGAAAATTTGTCAGGCCGACATTTGCCTTTTTACTATCTACTCTACTAGCAATTATCTCCGCTGCAGTACTTCCAGTAATGGCATAATGAACTTTGTTTTGGACTGTCTTAAAAAAAAGAATGCTTCTTTTGTCGCTTGGATCATAGTCAACACTGGTAGCATAAATATCGGTAATTTTTCGATAAAATCGTTTTTCAGAGGTACGAATATCGGCAATACGACGAGTTAGTTCTTCAAAGTAATCAAATGGCAAATCAGGATTTTTCAATCTTTCGTCGTCTAGAACAAAACCTTTGACAATATATTCGCGTAGTTGCAGGGTGGCCCACTGACGAAATGCAGTGGCAATAGAGCTTTTGATACGATAGCCGACGGAAATAATAAGATCGAGATTATAATAATTTGTTGTATACTTTTTACCATCGATGGCAGTTGTCAACAAATCCTTTACAACTGAATTTGATTGAAGTTCGCCTTCTTCAAAAATATTTTTGATGTGCTGACTTATATTTTGCTTGGTTGTTTGAAAAAGATCTGCTAAAGCGTTTTGAGTAAGCCAAACGGTTTCATTTTCAAAACGAACATCAATTTTGGTCTCACCTGTTTCTGTTTTATAGATAATTATTTGCGATTGAGATGGGATCTTATTTGTAATAGTTTTAGTCATAATTAATATTAACCAAATAAAAGACGAATGTAAATGTGTTGATTAGACCTGGTCTTAAGTCAAAAGTGGAGTTGTGATTGAAGATTATTCACTTGTCCTCCTTTTTTTTACTAATTTGTGATAAATTACTAATTAACTAGGAATCATCAATAGAAAAATCTATTTTCTTTAGCTTTTCGA
>CAZSQT010000027.1:0-1640 GCA_964609295.1 uncultured Gammaproteobacteria bacterium
AGAAAAAATGCTGTTTTTTATCTTTTGGAAAAATTGGAAATAAATGATGAAGTTTTGATAAATATAGAAGATAAAACTTATAGATATGTTGTATATGATCAAAAAATAGTTGAGGCAAAAGAATTGCAATATTTAAATTATAGAGAAGAAAATGAAGAGATAATTATCATGCAAACATGTTGGCCTTTGGGGACTAATTGGAAAAGGTATTTGGTTTTTGCCAAAAGAGTCTAAGTATGGTTTATAATAAGCTTATGCAAACAGAAGAAAAAATAAAATTAATCACTAGAAATTGCGAAGAGGTTTTGGTACCTGAGGAATTAAAAAAGAAGATTGAAAGTGGTAAACAATTAACTCATTATATTGGTTTTGAAATATCTGGCTTGATTCATTTGGGAACTGGTTTGATTTCTATGGGAAAGATAGTTGATTTTATTAAAGCCGGGATAAAATGTAAAATATTTTTAGCTGATTATCACTCTTTTTTGAACAATAAACTTGGTGGTGATTGGGAAAAAATTAGATGGGCGACTATTAATTATTTCAAAAAAGGTCTGATAGCTTCTTTACTATGTTTTGGGATAAAAGAAGATGAAGTTGAATTTATTTTTGCTAAAGATTTTTATCAAAAAACACCTAGTATTTTGGAAAATCTAATGAAAGTTTCAAAACATATTACTTTGTCGAGAAACTTAAGATCAATTTCTATCATGGGAAAGGAACAAGGTCGTGATGTGGATATGGCCACTCTTTTTTATCCACCTTTACAAGTGGCCGATATTTTTACTCTAGGGATTGATATTGCCCATGCGGGTATGGATCAGCGAAAAGCCCATGTGGTAGCCAGAGATGTGGCCAAAAAAATGAATTGGGAATCCCTTATTTGTATCCATCATAATTTGATTGCTGGATTGACTGGCCCTGAAAAAGGAAAAAATAATGATAATGAAAGTCTTAAAATGAGTAAATCAAAACCAAATAGCGCTATTTTTATTCACGACTCTGAGGAAGAAATAAAACAGAAGATTAAAAAAGCTTATTGTCCAGAAGGTGAAATTGAATTTAATCCGGTTATTGATTGGGTTAAAACTTTGATTTTTTGGGGAGAAAATAAGGGTGATTTTGAAATTAAGAGAAAAGAAGAATTTGGTGGAGATTTGAGATATACTGATTTTGAAAAATTTGTGGAAGATTATGAAAATAAAAAAATTCATCCAATGGATTTAAAAAATGCAGTTGGTGAATGGTTGATTGAAAAGTTAAAACCAGCTAGAGATTTTTTTGAGATTAAAGAGAATAAAGAAAATTTGGAAAAATTTAAAGAAATGACTAAAAAATAAATTATTTTTTGGTATTAGCACTGGGTTGGTATTCCCAAAAACCACGCAAATCATAGTAACCATTTTCATCTTGATAAATCCAACAATCAAAAATTTTGTCAGGTTTGTTTTCAAAAAATATAGTTAATATCTTACCGTATGAAGGGCCATCTTCAATCTTTATTACAGTAAATTCTGATTGATAGTAAGATTTGTCAAAAGAAGATAGACCTAAGATTTGATTTTCGCTAGTTTTACCTTGCTTAACGACAAATTCTGGTAATTTTATTCCATTATTAGTACCGGCAAGATAACCATCTA
>CAZSQT010000028.1:0-50297 GCA_964609295.1 uncultured Gammaproteobacteria bacterium
AATTATGAATGGTGGTAAAAAGATTAAGTCTTTAATTTTAATTCCTGTTTTATTAGGTGTTTTAGCTTTGACTTTAACTTTAGTTAAGCAAAGACAAGAGACAAGGAGGGGGGCAGCAGGAGATGATTTGACTATTTCTGTTAATAAGACTGTTTTTGAAGATGTTGAAAAAAATGAAACTTTTAAGGTGGATGTGCTTGGAAATTATGATTCTAGCTTAATTCGTATGGGGGCTTTTTCAGTTTGTTTAACTCCCAATTTGGAGATTTCTTCAGATACTATAGTTACTAGTTCTTTTAATGATATTAAATTTAAAGAAGCAAAATCTGATTATGTTGTTGATGGATTTAACTGTTATACGATTAATTGTTTGATGAATAGTTATTCGTCAGCTGGTGAATTTGATTTTTTTACTATGAATGTTAAATCTAAAGATGGTAATAAAGGTGAAATAAATATTTCTCCACTTGAAGGAGAATTTATTTCTACAGAAGACCCTTATAGTGCCCTTGATGTGAGTAGTGACTTGGTCTTGAAGGTTAAGATTAATGATGGAGGAGAAAAAAGTGATTATGATTTGAAAGTGGAGACTAAAGTGGATAAGGAGGATGTTAATGTAGGTGATAATGTAAAAATTGTTTTTAGTAGAGATGATGGTTATAAATTATATGGTCTTGATGTGTCTTTTTTGTATAGTGATAAATTTGATGATATTGAGAAGGATGATGTTTTAATTTTTAATCTAGGAGAGCCTGATTCTTGTAATATTCAAAGTTTTAAAAAAGCCAAAGAAGGTGTTTTTAAAAAGGTTAGTTTTGGTATTAATTGTGGTGATAAATCTGAGAAATTATATGAAGGGAAAGATGATTTTTTACAATTAACTTTAAAGGCAATTAATGAGGGAAATGCTATTGTTAAGACTGAAATAGACCAAGTTACGTTTTTTGAAGATACAACTAGATTTTTTAATGTTGCCCCTATCGATGATGTTAAGTTGACTATTACTAAATCTTCTGTACCACCTGTAATTCCAAATGATGAGGCGAAGGTTTCGGCTAATTTTACTTTTGTAGGGATTAATACAGGTTCACCTCCGAGGTGTATGAGTAGTCCAGAGATGGATATTTTGGTGGTTTCTGGTGATACTAAGGTAGAAAAGCAAGTGACAGCTCATTGGGTTAAGGATACTAATTATTACAATGTAGTCTTTGATTTGGAATCTGATTTTGTAGGCAAAGATAATGTCTCAATATTTTTGAAAGGGCCTCAACATTTGAGAATAAAATATGGTATAGATGGACAAGATAGTGTTTACAATGAATTGCATGGTCAATTGTCAATTGAAGGGGGTAGGGAAAATAAGTTTGATTTTACCAAGTTTCCTGTGCTAGGTGGAGATATTGCTGAAAGTAAAAGAGATGGTTCTATTAATGGCGAGGACTTTTCTTTTATGAAGAAGAGGTCTCGTGAAATAGTTAGACATGCAAATAAAGAGTCTACTGACATGATTTGGGGTGATTTGAATGGAGATTGTGTAGTTAATGGGGCTGATGTGGCTTTGTTCTTAAAATCTCTAGTTGAAAAGCAGGACCAAACTTATTAATATTAAATTATTAAAGATAATAAAGGGAGAATTAAAAAAATGAAAGAAAAAAATAAAAAGTTTTTTGATGTTTTGATACCGTTAATTGCTTTTGTAATAATAGTTCAGAGTATTGTGATAGTAACTAGTTTCAAAAAGGCCTCTGATGCCAATCAAGATGTGGTGAAAAAACCAACTGCATCAGAAGAGTTGGAAAAAAAGCAAGATCCTGTTTACAATTTGGTTTTTAGTACTCCTAGCACTGAGATGGAAAAGGGTAAATCATACCCTGTTGTCTTGAAAGCTTTGAGTGATACTAACAATGCTATTGATGCGGTGAGCTTGTATATCAAATATGACAAAGAGGCTTTTACTGTATCTAATTTGGAGTTTAGCGATAAATTACCCAAGCCTGGCTATAGCAAAATTAGTGACAAGGTGGGAATGGTAGTGGTTCATTATTTTGTTAGTGAAGCTAATGGTTTGGCTATTAACAAGGATGAAACTTTTGATCTTTTGGGTTTTGAGATAGTGCCCAAAAAGTCGGGAGATTTTAAGTTTGAAATAAGTACTGGAAATGATGGTTTAGATTCTGTTACTATGATAGTAGATAATGCGACTACCAAATTACTGCCCATAAGTAGTAATGCATTAAATGTTGAAGTCAAATAATCAAAATAAATGACAAACTTAAATAAAATTTTAACTTTGATAGGATGTTTTGCAATGATGTTTTTATTGTCGCCAATGAAGGTTATGGCTGGTCCTCATTATACTTTGGATGCGGCCACAGGTGAGCATACTAATGGTTCTTCTTTTAGTGTAATTGTTGGGGTAACAGGCATAGGTGAGTCAGGAATGGTCACTGGAGATGTTGATTTGAATTTTGATAAATCTAAATTGGAAATTAGTTCTGTAGAAAAGTTGTCAAATACAGTTTTTCCTTATAGTAGCGATATTAATTTTAAGACTGATAATGTTAATGGAACGATGATGGTATCTATTTTTTCTGGCGATCAGGAGATTTCTTTTGGTAATGGTGTGACTAATATTTCTGGTCCTTTGTTTAAAATAAATTTTAAAGCTAAATCAGAAGGGACGGCAGCGGTGACTTTTAATTGTACAACTGGTAAAACAGATGATACTAACATTTTTTTGGCTCCAGGAGCAACTGAAGGGATTGTTTGTAGCGAAAATACAACAGGGAGTTATACAATTAAGGCAGCTTCTTCGACTTCAACAACTTCAACAACAACTTCAACAACAACTTCAACAACTTCGACGACAACTCCTACTCCAACAACAGCGGTTACGGCAACTGAATTACCACAAACTGGGAGTGTTGGAACAACTATATTATTGACTCTTTTGGGAACTTTGGGTGTTATTGGTGCTTTCTTGTTAAAGATCTAATATGAACAAGAAAAAAATAAGTTTTAAAACGATTTTAATTTTTGTGATAGTAATTTTGACGGGTGTTTTGGCAGTAATGGGTTTGAATGTCACTAGGACTTATTTGTCGGGGGCCGATACTAGTATTAAACCACAAAATGTTTTGGCTATTCCTGGCAAGGATGGTAGGAGTGTAACTATCACCTGGACAACAGAAAAACCATCTATCAGTATGGTTTCGTGGGGGACAACTCCGGCTAATACTATGATTAAGGCAGGTCAAACTGATTTGGTAACTTCTCACAACATCAAGGTTGATACTTTGAGGCCGGGGACAACTTATTATTTTAAGATTGTAATTGGTAGTGATGAGTATATGGAGAATGGAGTACCTTATAGCTTTAAGACGCCCAGTGGAACAGCTGATCAAACTAGTGCTTCGGAAGAAGAGACAGAGGCGGTGCCTACAGTGGTAGTACCAACAGCAGCAGTGGCAACACCAGAAGCCACTCCAACAACAGCGGAGATTGATACTAGTAAATGTGACAGAGTGACTGATTACAATAGCGATGGGGTGGTCAATAGCTTGGACTATTATTATTGTATTCAATCTTTATCTGATTCGAGTAGTACTCCAAGTGCAACTCCGACAACTGCTAGCACTGGTTGTGATGCTGGCAAGGATAACAATGGCGATGGGGTGATAAATAGCCTAGATGCTTTGTGGTGTTTACAAAACACCAACTGATGAGGTAAAATATAGCTTGATATTATTTAAATAATTTAACACCAAGGAGGTGTATTTTTAATGCCTATAATTGTAAAAAGAAAAAAAGGTGAAAGCAAGGATGATGTTATTGGTAAGTTTAGAAGACTTTGCATGGAAGAAGATATCACTGAAGAAGTCAAAAAAAGAGTGGCTTATACTAAGCCTTCTGCTTTGAGATATGCTAAAAAAAAGATTATTTTTTGGCGAGAAAAATGTAGAAGAAGAGCCAAAAACTCAAGAAGATAAAATGATTAAAGATAAATTAAAACAAAATAGTATTGAGGCCTTAAAAGAACATAATTCTGTTTTGGTGGATATATTGCGATATTTGATTTCTTTGATTGATAAAAAAGCATTGCAATTACCTCCAGGGGAGATGAAAGAATCGGATGAAATTGCGGTTTTACAAAAGGAGTTAAAAAATAAGGAAGAATCAAAGGCTGTTTTTCAAAAAGCTGGTAGAAATGACTTGGTAACTTCTTTAGATTATGAAATTGAAGTTTTAAAATCATATTTACCAAAACAGATGGATGAGGCAGAGATTACTACAATAGTTGATGAGGCGATAGAATCTAATGGAAATAATTTTCCATTGGTGATGAAGGAAGTAATGGGAAAAGTTGCTGGTAGGGCTGGTGGTGATGTGGTTGCAAAAATAGTTAAGCAAAAATTAAGTGCCTAAAAAAAATTTAATTTTCATCAAATCAGGGGGTAGGTTTTGTCTGGATAAGGAATTGATTTTGGCTTGTGCCCAAAAAACTTTAAAAAAATATGGTTATCCTCAGGGGGTGGAGTTGAGTATTATTTTTGTAGGCGTAAAAAGGGCTAAGGCTTTAAATGAAAAATACAGAAGGATGGATTATATTCCACAGGTTTTGGGTTTTCCGATGTCAAAAAAAGCAGATGCTGATGGTTATACTAGATTGGGGGATATTGTAATTTGTACTAGCAAATTGCAAAGAGAAGTAATATATCAAAAAAGTGATTTGAAGACAGTTTTGCAAAGCTGGTTGGATCATGGTCTGGAAAATTTATTGAAGGGCTGATTGATACAGAGGTTTATATTGATAAAGAGGTGGGGAAGTGGTTAAATTAGTTGATGTCTGTTTATCACTTAAAATATCGTCCACACAAAATATCGGAGTTGGATTTGGCGGATGTTGCTGATAAAATTTCCAAAATATTGCTTTCTGAAAGTTTACCTCATTCTTTTTTGTTTTCTGGGCCTAAGGGTTCGGGTAAAACTTCAGCAGCGAGAATTTTGGCTCAAAATGTAAATTGTTTGGAAAGAATTGACGGTGAAGCTTGTGGAAAATGTAAAAATTGTTTGAGTATAGAAGACAAAAAAGCAATCGATATTATCGAAATAGATGCAGCGTCTAATAGGGGAATTGATGATGTGAGATCAATAAAGGAAAATGCTTATTTATCACCTGTTGGATTAAAGTATAAGGTTTTTATCATTGACGAAGTGCATATGTTGACCAAAGAGGCTTTTAATGCACTTTTAAAAATCATCGAAGAGCCACCGGCACATGTTTTGTTTGTTTTGTGTACTACTGATGAAAACAAAATTCCTGAGACGGTATTGTCGAGATTGGTAAAAATATCTTTTAGGAAAGGTAAAAAGGATGAATTGAAGAAATCTATCAAAAGAATTATTGATGGAGAAGGTTTTAAGATGGAGGATGATTTTTTGGATATTTTGGTAGAAAATAGCGATGGAAGCTTTAGAAATGTTCATAAAATTTTTAACGAAATTGTGATGCAGTATGGTGGGGAATTTAAGACAGATTTGCTTATGTCTTTTTTTGCCAATAAGGGGGGAGATTATACAGGTGAAGAAATAGAAAAAGATTTAATATCAAAGGATAAGAGTAAGATTGTTAAAAAATTAGAAGATATGGCTCAGAGGGGAGTTGATTTTGAAATTTTAAGACAAAACTGGATAGCTTTTTTTCAAAAAAGATTATTGTCAAATTTGGGTATAGGTGAAAAATTGGTCGGTGGTTTGGGTAATGAAGTTTTGAGTAAATGGTTAAATTTATTGATTGTTTCTGGTAAATTACAAAAAGAAGTTGATATTGACCAATTACCTTTACAGTTGGCAGTGATTGATTTTATTGGTGATGCTAGAGTTGAAAAGAAAGATAAAGAATTAGAGACAGAAAAGCCTAAAGTAAATGTGGTTAAGCCAACTATTAAAAAGGTAACTAAAGAAATCCAATCGGTTGAAGAAACTATAAACAAAAGTTGTGGTTGTGATTTGACCCAGATAGAAGAGTCTTGGGGCAAATTATTATCATGTGTTAAACCTCATAATCATAGCGTAGAAGCGTTTTTGAGGGCAACCAGACCTAAAATTTTTGATGGGAGGAAGTTGGTAGTAGAAGTTTTTTATCCTTTTCACAAAGATAAATTGGAAGAGTTAAAAAATAAGCAAATAGTTGAGAGAGGAATTAAAGATGTTTTTGGAATAAGTGCTGTTTTTGAGTGTGTTTTGTCGAAAAGCAAAAAAAAGCCTTTGGTGGTTAACAATGAAACACCAATTAATGAAGTTAGCTCCAAATTAGGAGAAGAAAGAAAGAGTGATAATGATTTGTATAGTGTAGTTAAAGATATTTTTAGTTAAAATTTGTTACAATAATTTATCTATTATTTTTTTAAAAAGGATTTTTAAAATATGTTTGATAAAGCAAAAATGTTAGCCAAAGCTTTTAAATTAAAAAAGATGATTGGTTCAGAGGTGGTTGAGATGGAAGAGAACGGGGTAAAGGTGATAGTTTCTGGAGACCAAAAGATAAAGTTTTTGTCGATTAATGGAGTGGAAAATAAGATATTGGTGGAAGTAGTTAACAAAGCAATGAAAAAATCACAAGAAGTAGCGGCAAAAAAAATGAAAGATATGGGTGGGCTTGATGGTTTGTTTTAAAAAATATGACCGATTTTCCAAAATCTATTAAGAATTTAGTCGAATATTTTGAAAGATTGCCAGGTATTGGGCCTAAAACAGCAGTTAGGTTGGTTTTTTATTTACTAACAACCCCCAAAAACTTTGTTGATGATTTTGCACTTAATTTGCAGAAACTAAAAACAATGATAAAAACTTGTGAAGTTTGTTTTGGAGTAAGTGAGAGTGATGTTTGTGATATTTGTAAGGACCAAAAAAGAGATAAAAGTAAGATATGTGTGGTGGAGAGATCAATTGATTTGATGGCTATCGAGAAGGTAGGTGGTTTTAATGGTATTTATCATGTTTTGGGTGGAGTAATTAATCCGTTGGACCATGTTAGCCCTGATGATTTAAAACTTGGTGAACTATTCGTTAGATTGGATGGAGCAAAAGAATTGATTATTGCTACCAATCCAACTATGGAGGGCGAAGCGACGGCTTTGTATATTAGTAAAAAAGTTAAAGAGATTAAACCTGATTTATTGATTAGTAGAATTGGTCGAGGATTACCTATTGGGGCTGATATTGAGTTTGCTGATCAGGCAACTTTGAGTCGAGCTTTTGAAGGGAGGCAAAAAATATGATAGGTAATAAACATAAGATTAAAAAGAAACTAGTTGAACCATTGGAGGTTTTGGAAAAAAGTACTAACAAAATAGTTGATTCAACTATTGGTAAGATTAGTTTTAAGGATTTTTTTACTGATTTAAAAACAGATGATGCGAGTAAAAAAGAGGAAGATGATAAAAAAAAGACAAAAGAGATGGAAGAAAAACAAAAAAATAAAATGAAAGGGAGAGATGTTGAATCAGAATTAAAAGAATTAAGAGAGAAAAAAAGAAGAGAAGAAGAAGATGAAGAAAGAAAATATCAAGAAGCAGAGCAAGAAAAAAAGAAGAGGTTAGAAGCAGAACAGGAAGCTATGCTTCAAGATGAGATGGTGAGTCATCCTTCTAAACAGAAAAAGAAGAGAGGGGGAGCTTTTTTGCCAGCAAGTAAAAAATCTCAAACAAAAGAGTATGCCAATAATCCAGATTGACAGTTAGTCAATGATAAAATAAGATAATGAAAATATTTAATACAGCGACGAGACAAAAAGAGGAATTAAAAACAATAGAGCCAGGTAAGGTGGGGATATATGCGTGTGGTCCTACAGTTTATTCATCGCAACATATTGGTAATATGTATGCTTATATTTCTTGGGATATTTTGACTAGATCTTTGAGATATTTGGGTTATCAGGTGAAATATGTGATGAATGTGACGGATGTTGGGCATTTGATAAGTGATGGTGATGAAGGTGAAGATAAGATGCAAAAAGGGGCAAAAAAAGAAGGTTTGTCTGTCTGGGAAATTGCTAAAAAGTATGAACAACAATTTTTTGAAGATGAAAAAAAATTAAATATTGTTAGACCTGATGTAGTTTGTAGAGCTACTGATTATATTCAAGAACAGATTGATTTGGTTAAGCAAATTGAAAATAATGGTTTTGCTTACAAAACTAGTGATGGAATTTATTTTGATACAAGTAAATTTGAGGCTTACGGAGATTTTGCTAAATTAAATTTGGATGAATTAAAAGAGGGGGCGAGGGTAGAAAAAAATAAAGAAAAAAGAAATCCAAGCGATTTTGCTTTATGGAAATTTAGCCCTTCGGTAAGCTTGGGGCAAGTAAGACAAATGGAATGGGATAGTCCTTGGGGTAAAGGTTTCCCAGGTTGGCATGCTGAGTGTACGGCAATGTCAGCCAAAGAGTTAGGGGTACCTTTTGATATTCATACAGGAGGCATCGACCATATACCGGTTCATCATACAAATGAGATTGCTCAGGCTTATGGAGCTTTTGGTAAAAAGACAGCTAATTATTGGATGCATAATGGTTTTTTGACTTTTGGAGGAGATAAGGTGAGTAAATCTTTGGGTGGTTTGTATACTATATCTGAATTGGAGCAAATGGGGTTTGATCCTTTGGCTTATCGTTATATGGTAATTTCATCACATTATCGTAGTGGTTTAGATTTTTCTTTGGAAAATTTAAAATCGGCGCAAACATCCTTACATAAGTTAAAAGGGATTGTGGCTAATAAAATTAAAGGAGAGATTGATAATAAAATAATTGAAGAATTTAAGGGATTGATAGCTAATGATTTGGCGATGCCTGAAGTGATGGCTTTAGTATGGAAAGTGGCTAAAACTTCTCCGGCAACAGTTTTGGAGATGGATAAGGTTTTGGGTTTGGATTTGGACAAGGGAGTGGGTGAAGATGATATTCCTAGTGATATTTTGGATTTGGTAGCAAAAAGACAGGAAGCAAGGGCAAAAAAGGATTGGAAAAAAGCGGATTTATTAAGAAAAGAAATTGAAGAAAAAGGATATCTAGTTGAAGATTTACAAAATGATTGTAAAATAAGGAAAGTTATGTTAATCTAAATAGTTTTATGGAAGACAAAAAAATAAATTATCAATTAGTCTTGGTGTTGAAGCCAAAACTAGAAGAAAAAGAAAGAAACTCAGTTTTTAAAGAAGTTGAGTCTAAATTAAATACCTTAAAGGCAGAAGTTGCTAGTCGTGATCATTTGGGACAAAAGGAAATGGTTTACAAGATACAAGGTTTTAGTAGGGGAGATTATTGGGTTTGGGAATTAGAATCAGAAAAACCTTTGGTAGTTAAGGATTTTAATGTATTTTTAAACAGAGAAACGAACATTATTCGTTATTTAATATTAAAAAAGTAAAAAAAAGGAGAAAAATATGCCAAGTAGATGTCTCAATCGAGTTACTTTAATAGGTAATTTAACTCGTGATCCTGAGCTTAGATATACCCCAGCGGGTATGGCTGTTGTTAGTTTTGGTTTAGCCACCAATCGTTCCTGGATGACTAAGCAAGGAGAAAGAAAAGAAGATGCCCAATTTCATAGAATTGTGGCATGGAATAAATTAGCCGAGCTATGCTCTCAATTATTGGCTAAAGGTAGGAGAGTATATGTTGACGGTCGTATTCAGTATAGAGAATATGTTGATCAAGAAAATAATAAAAAGCAGATTTCTGAAATAGTTATTGATGATATGATTATTTTGGACAACAAAGGAAGTCACCATAATGATAATTCATCTTTTTCTCATGAAGATGATTTGAGTAATGGTCCAGTTGATGTTTCTTCAGATCAAATTGAAGATATTGTTATTCCTGATGATATAGTTGAAGATAGTTCTTCTGAAGATGCCAAAGAGGAAACTCCAAAGCCAGAGGAAACTCCTCAAGTTGAGGAAACTCCAAAAGCAGAAGAAAAAAAAGAGGAAGATAATAAGGCAACTGAAGATTTGCCATTTTAATAGTTTGTAAAATATGAATATAAGAAAAAACAGAAAAGATGCCTTGTTGGCTGCAAAGAGAAAAGGAAAAGAAAGAGGCTGTGTTTTTTGTAAAACTGCTAAGGTACCATCTTGGCAGGATTATGAAAACTTGGGTATTTATCTAAGTTCGAGAGGAAGGATTATAGCTTCGGTTTATACTGGTGTATGCAAAAAACATCAGAGAAAATTGGTAGCAGCGATTAAGCAGGCAAGACATTTGGCTTTGTTGCCTTTTACAACTCAGTTTTAATCTTTTTACCCCTTCTATTTTGTTTGTTTGAGAAATAGGAGGGGTTTTGTGTATAATTTAGATAAGGATATGAAAAAGAAAATAAAGACTAAATGGATAATAAAGAGGTTGGGCGGGGAAGTGGTTGTTGAAAAAGGGCAAAAGGTAAAATGTGGTGATTTGATTTTGAGAGATAATACTGAGGTAATCAAATGTTTTACTTTACCTGGTTGTTTGAAAAATTTTAAAAAAGAAAAAATTGAAGAGCTTATTTTCCCATTGGCTAATAAGCATTTGGCTAAAGGAGAGATGATGTTTAAACTTGGTGGTATCTGGGGTCATAGAATTGTGGCTCCTATTGCTGGAGTTTGTGTTGGAGTAGATGAATTTTCAAATTTTATGTTTCAAGTAGCTAATGAGGCGATAAGAGATGTTTTTAGCCCGGTGGATGGGGTAATTGATGATATAGATAAGGATCAAATAGTGATTGTTTTCGAAGCTTTTGAATTTGGGGGAATTGGTTTGGTCGAAGGTAAGGTTTGGGGTAACGGTGATTTGGAAGAAATTGATTTGATAACTGATTTGTCGGCTTCTTTAGATGGGGATATTTTGTTAACTAATAATTTTGAAAAATGTTTTTTGACTAAAGCAGAAGTAGTAGGAGTGAGGGCATTTGTAGTTTTGGATAAAGAAAGTGATTTTGAAGTAGAAACGACTTTGCCAGTTTTATCTTTAACATCTAAGGAGTGGGAAGAATTAAAAAAATATAAAGATGGGATTAAAAGAAGATTTTTATTAAATTCTAAAATTGGTCGGTTATTGATGGTATCATAGATTTTATGATGTCTTTTAAAAATAAAATTTTATATTTGTTGTTTTTAGTAGTAGTGGCTTGGGGATCTTTTTCCTATGGTCAAGATTATAATCGTAAAAAATATGAAGGTTTTGATTTTTCTCTTTTGTCTAAGGTCAAAAAAGAGTTAGAAGTAAAGTATCTTGATGCTCAAGATATGGATAAGAAAAAGATGGAATATGGAATGATATCTGGTTTGGTTGATTCTTTGGGTGATCCTTATACTGTTTTTCTGCCTCCAGAGGAAAATGAGACTTACAATGAAGATTTGTCGGGTGAATTTGGAGGAGTAGGTATTTCGCTTGGTTTTAAGGATAATAATTTGGCAGTGATGTCACCTTTACCTAAAACTCCTGCAGAAGAGGCGGGCTTGAAGGCGGGTGATTATATATTAAAAATTGTAGATGAAAAAAATAATGTTGACAGAGAGACAACAGATATTTCTTTGCAGGAAGCGGTTAAGTTAATTAGGGGAGAAATAGGAACGGAAGTAATTTTGAATATTTATAGAGAGGGAGAAGATAGTCCTTTTGATGTTTCTTTGAATAGAAGTAATATTGTTGTGCCAAGTATAGAGTTAGAATGGGTGGAAAAAGATAACAAAAAAATTGCCGTAGTTGGTTTGTATAAATTTACAGAAAGAGTGGTAGAAGAATGGGATAAGATTGTAAATGAAATAAAAATAGCAAGTAAAAAAGAAGAGTATGGTGGAATTGTCTTGGATATGAGAAATAATCCGGGAGGTTATTTACAGGCTAGTGTTTTGATTGGAAGTGATTTGGTTAAAGATGGTGTGATTGTAAGACAAAAATCTAATTTAAAGGATGAATTATCTTATGGGGTCGAGCGAGGTCGAGGGAAGTTATTAGATGATGACTTGGTAGTTTTGGTAAATAGTGGTTCGGCCAGTGCGGCTGAAATTTTGGCAGGAGCTTTGCAGGAGTATGGTCGAGCTAAATTGGTTGGAGAAAAGACTTTTGGTAAAGGGACAGTGCAACAACCAGATAATTTTAGTGATGGATCAGGGATTCATATCACTATTGCTAAATGGCTTTTGCCAAGTGGTAAAAATATTCATGGTGAGGGAGTAATCCCTGATATTGAAGAAAAAGATACCGAAAAACAACTTGACAAAGCCTTTGAGCTGTTGTTGAATAAATAAGATTATGGAAATAAAAAAGATGAAAACTTTTTTTGTCGGTTTGTTGTTGGGCCTATTGATTATGGGTTTAATGGCTAGTGGGGCATTTTTTTATAGTGTTTGGTTAAATAAACAGGGTGGTGAAGAAGGAATATTGGCTCCTAAGACACGAGAAATTGTAACCGAAGAATCAGTCGTAACTCGAGTAGTAGAAGAAGTAACACCAGGGGTGGTGACTATTTCTATGAGCAAAATACAGGTTGTCAATGATCCTTTTGCTGATTTTGATTTCTTTTTTGATTTTTTTGGTCAGCCCCAAAATACTCAAAAAGAGGAAAAAATTGAACAGGATATTGGAACAGGTTTTATTATTAGTGAAGATGGATTAATAGTAACGAATAAACATGTAGTGGCTGATATAGAGGCGAAGTATAAGGTGGTGATTGGAACAGATGAAGTGGTGGAAGTAAAAAATATTTATCGAGATCCTTTAACTGATTTGGCAATTTTAAAAGTTGAAAAAGAAGGTTTAATACCGATTGCTATGGGTGATTCGGATAATTTAAAAGTTGGGCAATTGGTTGTGGCTATTGGGACTGCTTTGGGTGAGTTTAGATCAACGGTAACGACGGGAGTTATTTCTGGCTTGGGGAGAGGTATTGTGGCAGGTTCAGCTTTTGCTGGTTCAGAGAAATTGGAAAATGTGATTCAGACTGATGCGGCGATTAACCCGGGTAATTCTGGTGGTCCTTTACTTAATTCTTCTGGAGAAGTTATTGGGGTAAATGTAGCAGTTTCTGCTTCTGGAGAAAATATAGGATTTGCTTTGCCTATTAATTTTGTAAAAGAATCAATTAATAATTTTAAGACAACAGGGGAGTTTGATAGGCCTTATATAGGCGTTGTATACCAAATGATATCTAGACAGGCGGCTTTGTTAAATGAAGTGCCTCAGGGGGCTTATATTCAGGAAGTCGTTAAAGATAGTCCTGCAGAAAAGGCTGGTATTTTGGCGGGTGATATTGTTACTGAAATTGCTGGAATTAAGTTAAATGATGAAAAAGATAATTCTTTTATCAATGTCATTAATAAACACAAGATAGGGGATGAAATTACAGTAAAGATTTATAGGGGTAATGAGGAAAAGCTTTTGAAGGTAAAGTTAGAAAAAAGAGAGCTCAAGTAGTAAATCTTCCAAGTCGCCTTGCATAATTTTGTCTAAATTGTTGAATGATTTGTTAATACGGTGGTCCTTTACCTGATTTCTCGGGTAGTTGTAAGTTCTTATTTTGTCAGCACGGTCGGATTGACTTATTCCTGATCGGGCTTGGTTAATTCGTGAATTTTTTTTATTTTCTTCAATTTGCCAAAGTTTAGCCTTTAAAACGTTCATGGCAACTTCTCGGTTTTGAGCTTGTGATCGTTCTTGTCTAGCGGAGACAACTACACCACTTGGTTTGTGTGTAATTCTGACAGCGGTTGAAACTTTGTTGACATTTTGACCGCCATTGCCACCAGCACGGCAGGCTTGGAAATCTAAATCTTCTGGCTTGATTACGATATCTTTGGAACTAATTTGGGGTAAAACGACGATAGAGGCGGTTGATGTTTGGAGACGGCCTCTTTTTTCGGTAATAGGGATACGTTGGACTCGATGAGTGCCAGTTTCTAGTTTAAGTTGGTTAAAGACATCAAAACCGGAAATTTGAATAACATTATTGTCTATTTGTTTAACTTTCCAGCCAAGTTTATTGCTGTAACGGACATACATATTTTGTAGATCGTTAGCCCATATTTGAGCTTCTTGACCTCCAGGTCCGGGATAAAATTCGAGAATGGCAAAATTTGGATTGATAGTGGGCATTATTTATTTTTTTTAGCCTTTTTGGTTTTCTTTTTGTAGCCTTGGCTTTTTTTGAGACGTTCGTTGAATTTGTCTATTCTTCCCTTAATATCGACAAATTTTTGTTGGCCAGTAAAGAAAGGGTGACATTTATTGCAGACTTCAACCTCTATTTTGGGTAAGGTAGAGCCGGTAGTAAATTTGTTGCCACAAACGCAGCTGACTTGACAGTCATCATAATATTTTGGATGAATTCCTTGTTTCATAGGGGTTATTATAGCAGATATATCAAATAATTTCTAATCAATTTTAATTTCTTTAGCGAAAGGCTTTGCTCTTATTGAAAATTTCTAATTTCTACTTATTTTAATTATTGACATTGTAATAATGATAGGTTTATAATATTATTATGCAACAAATAATAAATATAACAAGCCAATGGCAAATATATGTACCGGAGATAATTAGAAAACAAATGAATCTTGATAAGCCTACTAGGGCAACAATTTTTGCCAAGGATGGTTTAATTTATATTAAACCTATAAAAAGTAAAATATTATCTTTGGCTGGAAAATTTCGCGGAAGAAAACCGGTTATTGATATTATTATTAATAAAGAGAGGGATTATATAGATTATAGTGATTTATGAAAAAAGTATTAATTGATTCAAATGTGTGGCTTCGGTATTTTTTAGAAGATAATAAAGAACAGTTTGTATTGGCAAAAAAATTAATTGAAAATATTGAAAATAATAAAATATATCCATATATTTCATCATTTATATTTATGGAGATAGTATATGTTTTGGAGAAATTATATCTTTTTAAAAAAGATGACATAAAAGAAATTGTTGAAAGTATTTTGTTAATGCGAAATATTGTAATTGTTAAGGATACTGATTTTATCAAGGCTTGGAAATGGTGTAATGAGTGTGGGGTTAAAATGGCGGATTGTTTAATAGCAACTTCAATAAAGGAAAAAGTTAAGTTAGCAACTTTTGATAATGAATTTAAGAAATTGAAAGAAGTTCAATTATTTGATTGGAATTAAGAGTTTTTTGTTCTTTGGTTTCTAGGTTTTTGAGGGTAATACTATTATTTTTTGCTTCATCTTCACCAATAATGCCGATATATTTGATGTCTAGTTTATCCGCATATTTTATTTGTTTGCCTAATTTTTCTTCAACGGGGTAAATTATTGAAGCAATATTGTTTTTTCGAAGTTCATTTAGTAAGTTGATTGATTCTTTTTCTTGACCAAAATTAGCAACCATAATTTTGGTTTTTGTGTTTGATATTTCTGGCATCAAATTTAGTTCTAAAATACAATCAACAATTCTTTCAAAACCGATGCTACTACCAACAGCAGGGATATCTGGTCCTCCTAGAGTTTTGACTAAGTTGTCGTAACGACCACCACCAGTGATAGAACCGATTTTTGGTTTTTTGACATAAGTTTCAAAAATAATACCAGTGTAGTAGTCAAGACCTCTGACCATACTGGGGTCAAATTCGTAAAATTTTTGAGGGATATCGAGACTGTCTAAACAAGAAAAAACTTGTTTTAAATAATCATCTGGTTGTACTGTTTTGATATATTTGAGAGTATCGTTGATTTGGTCTGATTTAAAGCCTTTACTTTTGAGTTCATTTATTACTCCTTTTTCACCTATTTTGTCTAATTTATCGATAGATTGAAGTATGCTATTTGGAATGTTTTTGAGTAATTCGCGGTTGTTAATTTTGATCTTGTAGTCTTGAAAATTTAGTTTTTTGAGGATGGTATAAATGATGGCAATTATTTCAGCATCGACGATAGGAGATTTGATACCAAAGGTATCAAAGTCACATTGGATAAATTCTCGGTAGCGACCTTTTTGGGGTTTGTCGGCACGCCAGACGGGTTGAATTTGATAGCGTTTAAAGGGTAAGGGAAGATTGTAAGATGATAAAACTCGGCAAGTGGGGACGGTGAGATCATATCTCATACCGACTTGGCGATCCCCTTTGTCTTTAAAAGAGTACATCAACTTATCAGCTTCTTCTCCATATTTACCTTTGAGAATTGAAGCATATTCGAGGGTAGGTGTTTCTAATGGTTGGAAACCAAAAAGCTCGAAAGTTTCAATACAAATGTTTTTGACATAGTTACGAACTGCCATTTGTGATGGCAGAAAATCGCGAAATCCTTTTAGGGTATTATCTATTGTCGACATTGTTAATTTTAACATTTATGGGTTAAAATAGGAAAAATGAATATAAAAGTTGTTAAAACTAAAAAAATTACTAATAAAGATATTGGTCTGACGAATTTTATTGATAAATATATTAAAGAGTTATCTGAAAAATCTATTGTTGTGTTGACTTCAAAGGTAGTGGCTATTTTGGAGGGAAATTATTTGGCAAAAGATGTTATGGATAAAGAAAAATTGGTTTTTAGAGAGAGTGATTATTATGCCTTTGTTGATAGTAAATATGGTTTTAGATTGACGATAAACAACAATATGTTGATTCCTTCAGCAGGAATTGATGAATCAAATTCTTTTGGTTATTATGTTTTGTTGCCTAAAAATTCATATAAATCGGCGAAAATAATTTGGAAATATTTGAAAAATAAATTTAATTTGAAATATGTCGGAGTGATTATTACTGATAGTAAGACGACACCATTGCGATGGGGAACAACTGGAATCAGTACTGGTTATTGTGGTTTTTGTGGGTTGAATGATTATATTGGTAAAAAAGATATTTTTGACAGGGAAATGAAGGTAACCAAATCAAATATTGTTGATGGTTTGGCGGCTGGGGCGGTGGTAGAAATGGGTGAAGGAAAGGAGCAAACTCCTTTGGCGATTATTACTGAAGCCAAACAGGTAAGATTTAAAAAAACAGCAACTAGCCAACAAGAAATTGATGATTTTAAGATTGCTTTGGAAGATGATCTTTATTATCCGATTTTGAGTAGGGTTGATTGGATTAAGGGTGATAAGTAGGGGGTGAGTAACCGGACTTGAACCGGCAACCTTCTGCTCCACAGGCAGACGCTCTAACCAATTGAGCTATACCCACCATATAAAAAAATAACCAATAACCAAATTCCAAGAAACAAAATAAGATTTAAGTTATTTTCTGTCTAATTTTAGCCAAAAGAGAGAAAAATAGCAATAGTAAGAGTTAATTTAAGACAATAATATAGTTGGCGAGATAGTTTTTGTTGTTTTCGGTTGTGGGCGAGATCGAGACAATTAATTTACTGCCGGCTTTAATCTCTTTGCTAGTTATTTTTTGTTTTTCTTTATTAACTATTTTGGTTATTTTATTGTCAATAGTAATTTGATATTGTGTTTCTTTATTTTTACTAGGAATTAAGACAAAAACGGGGGATGTTTGAGAAATATCGACAACATTGCCAGCGGTGATTATTTTGTTTATTTGTGTATCTTTTTTGTCAACAAAGACTATTCTTTTGGCGAGGAGAACTTGGTCGTTGTTTTTGTATCCCATGGCAATAATATTTTGTCCAACAACTAAATCTTCAGTTTTGATGCTAGTTTTTCGATTATTAACAATAATAGTTTCATCATCAATTTTGATTGATCTGGACATATTTTTTCTTTCAATAGTGATAATGTTATCTTCTATTTTGGTAATGGCACCGATGATTGATATTTTTTTATTAATGGTTTTATTTTCCATCTCTTGTAATTTTTCGTTAACTTTTTGTTCTACCTTTTCTCTTATTTTTTGGATTTCTCCGTTATCGTTAATTGGTGCAGTAGGGCTTTGAGCTAAAGCATTATTTTTGATCAAAAATAGGGTGATAATTAGTACTAGGATGTATTTTTTCATATTTTGGCGGTTGAATATGTAACTAAAATTTCTTTTTCAATTTGGGAGTCATCGGAGTTAATAGCGGTAAAATGAAGGATGTTAATCCCTGGTTTAAGAGTGATATCTATATCAAATTCTCCTGACTCTTTTGATACAGTGTGAAATGTTTCATCAAGAGTGTTGATTAAGATAATGTTGTTGGGGTTACTTTTGCCAAAAATAGATAAAGTTTCTTTTTCAACAATTGATTCGTTTTCTGGAACTAAAATGTCTAAAAAAGTAGTTGAAATATTTTCTTGTACATCATAATTATTTTCATCCTGTTTATCGGTATTTTTTTCTTCTGTTTTTTCTTCTTCTATTGTTGTGTTTTCGGTTGGAGGAGGGGAAGGGTTATTTTTATTTTTTGAATAAAAGTAGGCGGTAGTAAGGCTGAGGCCTAAAAAACTACCAATGATAATAGCAATAAAAATTTGTTTGAACATACTTTATTGATTCTATCATAACTTTATCAAAATAAATGTTAAAATTAACTATATGGAAATTAGATATCTAGGAAAAAAGGCAATTGCCGTTAAAGGAAAAAAAGAAATAATTTTAGTTAATGAGGATTTTGCAAAATCTAAAATAAATTCTCGAGTTTCTATTTATACTGACCATGAGAATGTATCTCCTGTTTTTTTTGATAAGGGGATTGTAATTGCTGGGGCAGGGGAGTATGAAGTTGGTGGAGTTGATATTAATGGTTGGGTTGATGGTAGTGGGGGGACTCTTTATACTATTAATGTTGATGGGATAAAGGTTATGTTTTTAGACTCTATTGACAAGGAATTGGATGATAAAAAAATTGAAAAAATTGATGGAGTAGATGTGTTGGTAGTATCAATAGATAAATTAAATGGTATTAGTGGAAAAAATTATTTAGATTTGGCAAAGAAATTAGGAGCTAATTATTTGATACCAATTGGTTTTGATAAAGGTGATGAAAAAATTAATAAGTTTTTGGATGATGTTGACGAAGAGGGTTTGGACTATGTGGATTTTTTGAAAATAGACAAAGATGATTTACCTGATGGTTTAGAAATCAAATTAATCAAAAATGAAGGATGTAATTAAAGTACCACCAAATTCAAACGAGGCAGAACTTTGTATTTTGGGGGCTATATTAATTGATAACGATGTTGTTTTGAATGTTTCTGATTTTTTGAGACCAGAACATTTTTATAATGAAAATCATGAAAAGGTTTTTGAGGCAATGATGTCTTTGTATGAGGATAGGATGCCAATTGATATTGTAACGGTAGCGGAAAAGTTGAAGGAAATGAATTTGCTTAAAAAGATTGGAGGTAAGTCTTTTTTGGCAAAATTGGCCAATGAAGTGCCAACGGCGGCAAATGCTGAAAGTTACGGTAAAATTATTAAATCTTTGGCAGCAAAAAGGGAATTAATTACTGTTGGTTCAAAAATTGCCGAAAGAGCTTTTGATGAAAGTATTCCAGCGGATCAATTGATGGATATGGCAGAGCAGTCAGTTTATGCTTTGTCACAAAAACATTTAAAATCAGTACCGTCATCTTTAAGAGAGGTGTTAACGGCAAGTTTTGATCGTTTGGACGAATTACAAAAAATGGGGACAGGTTTGAGAGGGGTTCCAACAGGATTTGCTTCTTTGGACAGAATGTTGGCAGGTATGCAGGATAGTAATTTGTTGATTTTAGCAGCGAGACCAGGAGTAGGAAAGACAGCTTTTGGCTTAAACATTGCCAGACATGTAGCAGTTGAGCAGAAGTTGCCAGTGTGCATTTTTTCGCTGGAGATGAGTAAGGAGGAGTTAGTGGATAGATTGTTGGTTAGACAGGGTCTGATAGACGCTTGGAAATTAAAAACTGGTCAATTGTCTGAAAATGATTTTGCTTCTTTGTCTGAGGCAATGGGAGTGTTGGCAGAGGCTCCTTTGTATATTGATGATACTCCGGGATTGACAGTAACTGAATTGAGAACAAAAGCTAGAAGGTTACAGGCAGATAAAGATATAAAATTTATTATTGTTGATTATTTACAATTGATGCATGGAAATGTGCGTGACAATAGAGTTTTGGAGGTTTCTGAGATTTCACAAGGTTTAAAAAATTTAGCTAGAGAATTAAGAGTTCCAATTTTGGCAGCAGCTCAGTTGTCAAGAGCAATGGAAACAAGAGGAGGTAAACCTAGATTGAGTGATTTGAGGGAATCGGGGAGTATTGAACAGGATGCTGACGTAGTTATGTTTTTGCATCGAGAAGATGAAGAAGCTAAGGATTTGGTGACTTGCTCGGTAGAAAAGCACAGAAATGGTCCGACAGGTTATAGTAATTTATACTTTAATGGTAAGCAGGTTAGTTTTTTTGATACCGATAAAAACCGATGAATATAGCTGTTGTAAGAATTATTGGAATTGTGGTTTATTTATACTTAGTTTGGAGAAATATGAAGGAAGAGTATAATTCTGAAAAGATGATTTCTTTTGGTTGGCTATCTTTTTTTTGGTTTTTAATTGGAGGAAGAATTTTTTTTGGAATTTTTGACTGGGGAGTATTTAATGATAGTTGGGTAAATTGGTTTTCTTTTTGGTCATATCCAGGTTTTAGTTACTTTGGCGGTTTTTTGTCTGTTTTGTTGTTTTCTTGGTGGTATGTTAGTCGAAATAATTGGAAATTTTATTCTTTTTTGGAAAGTTTAACTCCTAATTTTTTGTGGTTAATGTTTTTTTTATTGGCTGATGAATTATTGTTTGGTTCTTATGAAATTTGGTTGTTGGTGAAATTATTGTTGGTGATTTTGATGTTATTTTTATCTCGTTTTTTTAGGTTTAAATATAGATCTTGGGTTTTTTATAAAAGTGGGAAGAAAGGTTTTGTTTTTTTAGCGATTACTTTATTGTATTTTTTATTTCTGTTTATTTTTTCGTTGGTTTTTAGGTTAAATTTTGTTTATAGTTTGCTTTATCTTATTTGCAGTTTGCTTTTTGTCTTTCAATTAGTTATTCTAGGAGACATATGTCGGAAAAAATAAATATTCCTAAAAGACTATTATTGCCTGTCAAAATTTTTTTGGAAGCTGAGTTGATGAAGTTAAAAAAGATGTTAAGGAGAATAAAAAAAAGTGATCCCTTTACTGATCCTGATAGGGCAGGGGAAAATTCATCAGAAGAAGATTTGGATGAACAAGTGGGGCATTTTGATTCACAGGTTAAGTTAAATTTTTTAAAAAAACAAATAATTCAATTAAGAAAGGCTTTATCGATGATTAAGATAGGTAAATATGGAGTTTGTGAGAGGTGTGGCAAAATGATAGATACTGATAGATTGGGAGTGAAACCCGATACAACTATTTGTATTAAGTGCGAAAAAGAAAGAGAAAAATAAATTGATTATGAATGTTTATAATAGTGGTATTTTTTTGGGAATCAATATTCCGGGGGTTTTGTATTGGACAGGACTTATTCTATTTTTTTTGATTTTGTGGGAAATAAGGTTAAAAAGTTGGGGTTTGGTTTTTATAATTATTGGTGGTTTTTTAAATTTTTGGCAAAGATTGAAATATGGTTATGTGATTGATTATTGGAAAATGCCGATTGGAGATATTTATAATAATTTTATGGATTGGCTTATTTTCATTGGAATTATTATCTTTATAATAGAATTATGGAAGAGAAAAAAATAGAGGTAGTTTTTGAAAATGAGGATTGGTTGGTTATTAATAAGCCAGCAGGTTATGTGACTACTAATGAAAACAATAATTCTTTGTTAACAGTAGAAAATTGGTTAAAAAAAAATCGTAAAAATAATTTAGCAAGAGAGGGGATAGTTCATCGTTTGGATAAGGGAACTTCTGGTTTATTGTTGATTGCTAAAAATCAGCGATATTTAGATATTTTTAAGAATAAATTTAAAAGTAGGCAAGTTGAAAAAAAATATTTAGCTTTAGTTGGGGGTGATGTTGTTAGTGAAGGTCAAATCAAAGTGCCTATAGTTAGGTCAAAATATTCTTTTGGTAAATTTGGAGTTGGAGTTGATGGAAAAGAAGCCTTGAGTTTATTTAAGGTAATTAAAAAATATAAATATGACAATAAAATTTATAGCTTGGTGGAAGTACAAATTAAGACAGGTAGAACCCATCAAATTAGAGTCCATTTTGCTTATTTGGGTTGGCCTTTGGTGGGGGATAGAGTATATGGTGGAATTTTAAATTTTGATTTACAAAGACCTTTTTTGCATGCTTATAGTTTGTCTATGAAAGATAATTTTAGTTATAAGATAGAATTACCAGAAGAGTTAAAAGATCATTTGGTTAAATATAATGAACAGACATAGTTTAAATTTGTTGATAATGTGGTTGTTTTTGGTTTTTTTATTGATTTTAGTGGCAGTTTTTAAATTTAACAAATGGAATGGTAAGGATGATTTTAGGATGGGAATTTATACTGACGACAAGATTGCCTTATTGAATATTTCACCAGATAGAAAAATGGTTAATTTTTTGGAAATTTTACCTGAGGTCGAGTTGTGGATACCGCAGGGTTTAAGTTGGTATCGTGTCGATAAAATCAAAGGAATATTACAAGAAGAGCAAAAAAAGGATTTAGCTGATGATATTTTGTTTTATAATTTTGGTTTTTTGGTTGATAAAGTTGTCTGGAAAAAGGAAACTAATTTTTGGCAAAATGATTGGAACTTATTGAATCATTTGGGGATAATAGGGTGGATTAATTATCGTTTGGGAATTAATAATTGGTTGGTAAAGACAGAAATTTATCAGGGTAATGTTGTCGAGGATAAGTCTATTATTAGGGAGTGGGCTTTTAGAGATTTTGCTGATAATAAGATTATTAATGGTGAAGTGAAGTTGTCAGTCATTAATACAACTAATCAAAATGGGTTAGGAACTTTTATGGCTAATTTATTGGAATTTGCTGGTTTTTCGGTAATTTCTATTGATAGTGTTTTTGAAAATATTGATAAATGTAAATTTGTTTATGGTAAAGAAGTGGAAAATTCTTATGAATTTTTTATGATTGATAAAATTTGGGATTGTGAAAATATTTTGGATGAAACTTTGGACGAGTGGAATGGTGAACTATATTTTGGTGAAGAAGAAGTTTTAATGTTAAAATACTCTAATTATGTCCGGTCATAGTAAATGGAATAATATCAAAAATAGGAAGGGTCTTCAGGATAAAAAAAGAAGTGCTTTGTTTACCAAAGCAGCGAGGAATATTTTGACGGCTTTGAGGACGGGTTCTGGCCTAGATTCTGCTATTGCTAAGGCAAAAGAAATAAATATGCCTAAAGAGAATATTGATCGTTTGGTTAATAAATTTAATGCTAAAAAAGATAATTTAATTAGTTTTTTTATAGAGGGCTTTGCTCCTCACAATATTCCAGTGATGGTTGAAGTGGAGACTGATAATAAAAATAGAATTTTGGCTGAAGTTAAGCTTTTTTTTAAAGAAAATAATGGAGTAGTTGGGGAGAATGGGAGTGTTTCTTTTGGTTTTGATAGAGTAGGGGAGATAGAGTTGGAAAATCGTTTAGACGAAGAAAAAGAGCTAGAATTAATTGATATGGGCTTAATTGATTATAAAGATAATTGCATTTATTGTAAGATGGAAGATTTGAAAAAATTTGAAGATAAATTGGGGGTAAAAGGGGAATTGATTATGCAATCAAAGATGCCAGTAATGTTAGATAATGAGGGCCAGTTGGATGATATTTTGGATTTTGTTGAAAGATTGGAGGAAAATGATGATGTAATTAATGTTTTTGCTGGTTTTGATTATGAACAAAAAAATTAAGTTTTTTTTCTTATCTTTAATTAATGCTTGCTTGTTTTTGATATTTGTTTCTTTGCCTTATGATTGGCGTAATATTGGTTTGGTTCTAATTTCTTTGGGGATAATGTTGGTTTTTTGGTATGGTTTTGGTAAGGTGAGGTTGGCATATGTGGTGTTACCAATAAGTTTATTTTTGGGTTATGCTTTGTTTACGACATTGTTGCCTTTTCAAGCTATATTGGTAATTTTGATGAGTGTGATTTACGGAATACTTTGTTATTTTATATTTTTATTACAAAATGTGTTTGTGGTAGCGATAGAGTATAGGACGGTACCTCTTTATCGAGCGGCTTATACGGTTGGTTCGATTATTTCTTTATTTTCTGCTTTCTTTTTGTTTAACACGATTTTTTCTTTTTGTTGGTTGTTTGTGTGGAATGCCTTGGCGGTTTTTGTGGTTTCTTGTTTTTTGTTTTATTATACTTTTTGGTCAGTGAGTATTGAAAATTATGTTGATAATAAGACCAAAAAATGGTCTCATTATGTTTTAGTACCGGCTTTTTTGATGTCTCAATTGGCAATAATTTTTTCTTTTTGGCCAGTGGGGATTTTTAAGGGATCTATTTACTTGGTATCTGTGATGTATATTATTCAAGGTTTGTTACAATCAGATTTGAGAGATAGATTTTTTAAGCGAGTTTGGTTGTCTTTTCTTTGGATTGGAATAGCAATAATTTCGGGAATTATTTTGACGACTGAATGGCGGTAATGGCAGCAACCCCGACAATATCTTGAATACTAGAGCTGCGGGAAAGATCATTAACTGGTTTTTGTAAACCTTGAACAATTGGGCCAAAAGCGCTTAGATTACCAAATATTTTGGCTAATTTATAGCCAATATTGCCGGCGTTAAGATCGGGGAAAATAAGAATATTGGCATCACCTTTTAGTGGACTTTGGGGGCATTTTAGTTGAGCAGTTTCGGGTAGGAGAGCGGCATCAAGTTGAATTTCACCATCTATTAAGAGATTGGGGTTTTTTTGTTTGACCAAGGTGGTGGCTTGTTGAATTTTTTCAATTGATTCACTAGTAGAACTACCTTTTGTAGAGTAAGAAAGCATGGCAATTTTGGGTGTTTTTTCGACTAAAGCGAGGAAGGAATTGGCAGAATCAAGGGCAATATCAGCAAGATTTTGAGCATTAGGGTTAGGGTTAATGGCACAATCGGCAAAAATAAATGTTTTTTGTTCATTACTCATAATAAAAAAACCGGAAGCATATTTATTTTTGATTCTTAAAATTTGTAAGGCTGGTTTTAAAAAGCGGGGAGTGGGGGAAGCTGATCCACCGACTAAGCCGTCAGCAAGATTTTCTTTGACCATCATGGTTCCTAGATAAAAGGGATCATTGATAAGTTCTTGGGCTTTTTTGAGGGTTAGCCCCTTTTCTTGTCGTAATTCAAAAAGTTTTTGGGCCAGTTCATTTTTTAGCTTTGAATCTGTAAAATATTCGGATTTTTCCAACAAAATTACTTGTGCAATAGAGTTGTCTTCAATCTCTTTAGCAGCTTTGCTTATGCGATTATCAACATCACTTTCAAGTAAAATTATTTTTTTGTTGAGAAGTTTAGCTTTGGAAATGATTTGTTCGTAAAAATTTGACATAAAGTATTTTAACATTTTTTTGGGCAAAGGGTATTAGCAGGGAAGGGGGAGGGTGCTAATTTTCACGCCACGTCCTATAATTTTCACGGAATAATTATAGGACATAAATAAATGGGTGATATACTATGATATAGTTTGTGTGGAAAACTATATTGATCATTTTGAACCTGTCAAGAGGGCTCTTCTAAGTTAACTTAAGAGTAATATTTAAATTTAATTAATTTATTTTGTTACTTAGGATTGGCTTTAATTGTTTTATTTTGTAGATAGCTCCCCCTTGTGAGGGGACAAGAATTTATTATGTCGCACAATGTATCTTTTGCGACATAGGGTTGGAAAAGATGGTGGGGGAGGAAGATTTTCTAATTATTATTTTCTAATTATTATTTTCTAATTTTATTATTTTTTACAAAACATCTTTTTTGAAAGTTAATTTTTGGGACATAATTCTCTATTACTGTCCCAATGCTTTTTTTTACTTTTTTAGCTTGGATACTACCTCTTGACTCCTCTTTGACTCCCCTGATATTAAATTATGCCTATCTTTGGGTATAAAGTATAACAGACTTCATTAAATCGCCTGTAAGCGATGTTTTTTATTTTTGTGACATTAGTATCGTCTGTATTTTGTGTTAAGATTAAATATGGACTATGATTTGAGCAAAAATATCAGAAAATTTTTGGAGTATTTAGAAATTGAGAGAAATTGTTCAAAATTGACTATTAGAAATTATCAGCATTATTTAAATGTTTTGATGGAATATGTAATTGGTCAAAAAAAGAAAGATGATGTTAGTGTTTTGGATCTTAACTCTGAGATGATAAGAAATTTTCGTTTATATTTATCACGACAACCTGGGGTTGATAAAGAAATGAAATCAATTACTCAGGGTTATTATATAATTGCCTTGAGGTCTTTTTTGAAATATTTAGTTAAAAATGATTTTAAGGTTATGCAACCAGAAAAATTGGAAGTACCTAAGGTAAAAGATCATAGTTTAAAATTTTTAAATGCGGAGCAGATAAATCGTTTGTTGAATCAACCTTTGCTTTCTAGTAAGACGGGTCTACGAGATAAGGCTATCTTAGAATTGTTGTTTTCAACCGGCTTGAGGGTGTCAGAGTTGGTTTCTTTGAACAGAAATCAGATTAATTTAAAGACGCGTGAGTTTGGAGTTATTGGCAAAGGTGGTCGAAGACGGGTTGTTTTTATTTCTAAAGAATCCGCCAAATATTTGGATAAATATCTTGTTTCTAGAAATGATAATTACAAGCCCCTTTTTATAAGAATGTCAGGAAAGGATGAAGTGATTGCCAATGATGAAAAAATGAGATTGACGGCCAGATCGGTACAAAGGCTAGTTAAGGCTTATGTCGCAAAAGCAAAATTACCAGTTGAGGCAACACCTCATACATTGAGACATTCAATGGCAACTGACTTGTTGAGATCTGGGGCTGACTTACGATCGGTTCAAGAAATTCTTGGTCATAAAAATATTGCGACAACTCAGATATATACCCATATGACTGATGCTAGGTTAAGAGAGATACATGACAAATTTCACTCTGGTAATAAATAATCCTATAGTTAGCCTGTTTTAAGGTAAAAAGCTTATTTTAGTGCATTAAGGTGTTTACTTACTTTTCGTTTTTTATTTTTGCCGTAAATTAGGCTGAAATTCTAAATTTAGACTTGATTAGCAGTATGTGCTTTTGACTGCTAGGATGTCATCTTGTTTTTATGTAGTCCTATAATATTGAATATTTTCTGGGACTCCCCTGCCCTATTTTAGCTTGAAAAATAAAAAATTCTTCCTAAAAAAAATGTTATTGTCTTATAATAAATAAGATAAAAGTCTTATAATATTAAGCCTTCTTTTTATCCTCTATATCTTCTATTTTTTCCAAAACTGTTAGCGTGCTGACCTTATCCTCTTTATTTTTTAATCTCATAAGGATAACCCCACGAGTATTTCTTGAAAGAGTAGGAATATTTTTGACAGGAAGCTTAATAGTAATACCTTTTTTGGAAACAAGGATAACTTGGTCGTGAATGGTTGTGATAACTTGAGCTCCAGCGATTAAACCAGTTTTATCACTTAGATTGGCGACCTTAACTCCAACTCCACCTCTTTTTTGGACTGGATACAAAAAGACATCACTTCTTTTACCGATACCGTTTTGAGTAATTACCAGAAGATGGTGAAAATCATCGCTGGAAGGTGAAACGACATCCATACAAACAAGATAGTCATCTTGTTTGAGCAAAATACCTCTTACTCCACGAGTATGTCTACCCATGGGACGACAATCTTTTTCATCAAAGCGAATGCTTTTACCTTGAAAAGTTACCAAAAAGATTTGATCATCTCCTTGTGTAGTTCTAGCCCAACTTAGATGGTCATCATTGTCTAGTTTGATGGCAGTTAAACCTGTTTGACGTATATTCTTGAATTTTTCGATAGCGGTTTTTTTGATGATACCTTTTTTGGTTGCCAGAATAATAAATTTAGCTTGATTATCTTTTTTGATTGGTAAGACGGCCTGAATTTCTTCTCCTTGGACAATATTAATAAGATTAACCAGGGCTTGACCTCGACCGTGTCTCGTTCCTTCATTAACATCCCAAACTTTGGTTTTAAAAACACGACCTTTATTAGTAAAGAAAAGAAGTTCATCGTGGGTTTGAACGGAAAAGATGGTACTAATTTCATCTTCGTTTTTGGTACTCATGCCCATAACCCCGATACCACCTCTTTTTTGACTATGATAAGTTTCTTTGGGAACTCGTTTGATATAACCAGTTTTGGTAACAGTTACAAGACAAGCTTCATTTGGAATTAAGTCTTCATCACTAAAATTTTCTAGGCCTTGCGAATAAATTTTTGTTAATCTTTTATCACCGTATTTTTCAATTATTTCTTGGTTTTCATTTTTTAAGACCTTTAACATTGATTCTGGCTTGGTGATTATTTTGGTCATTTTATCAATATTTTTTTGTATTTCTGCGTATTCTTCGTCTATTTTTTGCCTTTCGAGAGCAGCTAAGCGACGAAGTTGCATTTCCAAAATAGCATTTGCTTGAAGATCAGTAAATTTGAATTTTGAGATAAGATTATCTCTGGCATCATCAGTGCTTTTTGAGGTTTTAATAGTTTTTATAATTTCGTCAATGATATCAAGAGCTTTTTTTAGGCCCTCTAAAATATGGCTTTTAAGCCAAGCTGATTTTAGATCAAAGATAGTTCTTCTTCGCACTATCTGTTCACGATGGCGTAAAAACAAAAGTAACATTTGTCTTAGATTTAGAGTTTGAGGGATACCATTAACTAATGCCAACATATTGGCAGAATATGAATTTTGGAGTTGGGTATATTTGAAAAGTTTATTGAGAATTGTTTTTGGTCGACCGATTTTTTTAATTTCAATAACGATACGGATACCGTGCCTATCAGATTCATCGCGAAGATCGGATATACCAATTATTTTTTTGTCTTTAACTAAGTCGGCAATTTTTTTGACTAATTCGGATTTGTTAACTTGGTAAGGTAATTCAGTTACAATAATACGGATTTTACCTGATTTGGTTTCTTCTATATTGGTTTTGCCTCGGATGATAAATTTACCTCGACCGGTTTGGTACATTTCGATGATTCCTTCTCTGCCATATATTTCGCCTGCAGTGGGAAAATCTGGTCCTCTAACAATTTTGCTTAATTCATCAACGGTAGCTGAAGTTTCAAAATTAAATTTAATTTTTTCAAGATCATAAACTGGTTTGAGGACAATATCTTGGGTGCTTTGTTTTTTGTTAATAATTGGCTTAATGTCAATTTCTTCTTCAACGGTTTCGAGGTGGCTATTGTCGATAGTGTATTCGATTGCTTGGCAAATTTCAGTTAAATTGTGTGGTGGAATACGAGTAGCCATACCAACTGCGATACCGTCAGTTCCATTGAGAAGTAGGGTTGGTATTTTTGATGGTAAAACAGAGGGTTCTTTTTCGGTGGCGTCAAAGTTTTCTGTCATAAGAACGGTATCTTTGTGAATATCCCCTACCATTTCAGAACTAATTTTTTCTAGTTTTACTTCGGTATAACGCATAGCAGCGGGTGGATCACCGTCGATTGAGCCGAAGTTTCCTTGACCTTTAACGAGAGGATAGCGAAGAGAAAAGCTTTGAGCCATACGGACCATGGCCATATAAACAGACATGTCGCCATGAGGATGATATTTACCTAAAACTTCACCAACAACTTTGGCTGATTTGGTGGTTTTGGCGGTAGATAGGCCCATATTATTCATGGCATAGATAATACGGCGATGAACTGGCTTAAGACCGTCACGAACATCAGGTAAAGCTCTTTGAACGATAACGCTCATAGCATAATCTAGATATGATTTTTCCATTTCAGCAACAATATCAACGTTAATGACATTGCCTATTGTTTGTAATTTTGGAATTGTTTCTTTAATTGTTTTTTTCATATTAAATATCTAAAGTAGCTAAATGAGCATGAGTTTGAATAAATTTTTTGCGAGGCGGAACATTGTCACTCATTAAAATGCTAAAGGTTTCGTCAGCTTTTTGGGCATCTTGTATAGTTATTTGCTTGAGAGAACGGCTACCAGGATTCATGGTAGTTTCCCATAATTGTTGTGGATTCATTTCCCCCAAACCTTTGTAGCGTTGGATATCAAAGGCTTTACTGGTGTCAATGGTTTTAAGATAATGATCTTTTTCTTCTTCTGTATAGACATATTTGATTTCTTTGCCGTGTTTAATTTTGTATAAAGGAGGCATGGCAATGTAGACGTAGCCGTTTTCTATTGTATAAGGTAGATGTCTAAACAAAAAAGTTAATAAAAGGGTGGCAATGTGAGCACCATCGACATCGGCGTCAGCCATGATAATAATGCGATGATATCTTAATTTTTCGGGATTAAAAGTATCTCCTATTCCTGTACCTAGGGCAATAATTAAGTCTTTAAGTTTGTCAGAAGAAACAATTTTGTCTAATCTCATTCCTTCTGTATTGAGAGCTTTTCCCCAAAGAGGTAAGATGGCTTGAAAGCGACGGTCTCTGCCTTGTTTGGCACTACCACCTGCCGAATCACCCTCAACGATATATATTTCTGATTCTTCTGGTTTTTTGGATTGACAATCAGCTAATTTACCCGGAAGTCCCAATGAATCAAAAATACCTTTTCTCATAATAGCGTCTTTGGCAGCTCTAGCGGCTTTGCGGATTTGAATAGCCAAAAGGGACTTGCTAATAATAGTTTTGGCGATATCGGGATGTTCTTCAAAGAACATATCTAATTGCTCACGGACAATTTTGGTGACTAAAGGTTGAATTTCACTATTACCGAGCTTACCCTTTGTTTGACCTTCAAATTGGAGCTCTTTGCTAGGCATTTTGATAGAGATGACGGCAGTTAAACCCTCTCTAACATCATCACCGGTAATATTGTCTTCTTTGTTTTTGACTAGTTCTTTTTTGATAGCATAGTCTTTGATAGATTTGGTAAGAGCGGTTTTAAAACCAGAAAGATGAGTACCACCTTCGTGGGTATTGATAATGTTGACGAATGATGGGGTGTTTTCTTGGAAAGTATCATTGTATTGGATGGCTATTTCTGCGTCAACATCTTCTTCTGATCCGTGTAAATAAATTGGTTCGTGAATAGTATTTTTGTTTTTGTTGAGCTCTTTAAGTAAGGATAAAATACCACCTTCAAAATAAAAATGTCTTTGAGTGTTTTTTCTTTCATCAAAAAAGTGGAAGTATATTTTGGATGTTAAATAAGCCCTATCTTTGAGTGATTTGATAATTATTTTGTTGTCAAATTCGGTAGTTTCTTTAAAAATTTGTGGATCAGGATAAAAACGGACAGTGGTTCCGGATGTATTTTCGGGAAGAATTTTTTCAAGAAGTGGAATTTCTGTTTTTTCGATAGTAGTGAGTTTATTTTTTACTTTACCTCGACAAAATTTCATAGAATAAATTTTGTCGTCTCTTCTAATTTCTGCTTGATAGAGTTGAGAGAGAGCATTGACACAAGCAGCACCAACTCCGTGAAGACCTCCAGAAACTTTATAGGCAGCGCCTTCAAATTTACCGCCAGAGTGGAGGGTGGTCATGATAACTTCAAGGGCTGGTTTTTTGTATTTAGGCATGATATCGATGGGGATACCTCGACCGTCATCAGCAACAGTGGCAGAGTTGTCTTTATGGATAATAATCCAGATGTTTTGAGCAAAACCAGCTAAAGCTTCATCGATAGAATTATCGATGATTTCAGTTAGACAATGATGAAGTCCACGGTGATCTGTGGAACCGATATACATTGCAGGGCGTTTTCTAACTGGTTCTAATCCTTCAAGAACAACAATTTGTTCGCCGGTGTAATTATTAGATGATGACATAATTTTTGTGTATTTTTAGAGATATATTAATAATAGCAGAATAAATTAGGTTTACAATAAGCAAATTATTCGTAAAGATAGGACAAAATATTGTAAGAAATAATGGATGCGGCGACTAAGACATTAAGTGATTTATTTACCCCAAACATAGGGATTTCTAGGGTATAGTCAGCCATTTTTTCAACTTGTTTTTGAACTCCTTTTACTTCACTACCCAAGACTAAAGCAACCGGGGTTTTCACTTTTATTTTATTGTAAATTTTACTTTTATTATTTTGTTCACAAATAGCGATAGAATAGCCATTTGTTTTGAGTTTTTTGAGACATTCGCTGGTTGATTCATAATTTTCCCAAGGGACAAATTTCCAAGTACCAATAGAGGCACGATGAATTTTAACGTTGGGTGGAGTAACTACTGGACCACAGAGACAAATTTTTTCGGCGGCAATGGCATCGGCAAGGCGAAAAAATGACCCAATGTTATAAGTATCTAAAACATTATCTAAGACTAAAATAATAGGATTTCTTTTAATTTTTTGCCCTAAATCATTGGCTTGTTTCTTCTTACTTTTTCTTATTTGATGAGAGTTTAATTTCATAAAGACAAAACCCCCGAATTCTCGGGGGTTTTAACAGATTTTTAAATTATTTATTGGCAGCCACCATCAGTGTTGGCTCCTTGAACATTAGTATCAACTAAAATACTGGAACATTCTTTTGGGGCTTTCTTGAAGGCATAACAAAGAGCTTCTTTTATACCGTTTGGAGTGCGATAATCAGTTTGCTTAAGTTCTTTTTTGCCCAGAAGCATTGTACCACTACCATCTTCTTTGTAGGCTTCTTCTGATGGGAAAAGAACTCCGTTTACCATTAAAGTAGGAGAAGCGGCTATTTCGTGTTTGTTGGTATTAGCAATTTCTTCTTGAATTAATTTAATACCTTCATTGTTAAAACATTCGCTAATAGCTTGAGTATCTAGGTTGGCAGCTTTAGCTTGGTCTTCCCAACAATTATCGGCATTTTCGTAATTACAATTGATGTTGACATTGTTAACAAAGTTCCACCATTTACTTTTATCTTCGGAAATGTTCCAGGCACAAATTTCACGAAGGTTTTGGGTGGCTTCCTGGCGACCATGGAGAGAGGTGTAATATTTACCATCATTGGATTTGATGTAATTGTTTTCATCAAGACAATCTTTAAGATTTTTGGTGATGATTTCTTCACACTCTTTTATAGAGGAAACATATTTCATTTCAACATATTGAGGGCACATCTCTATATCTCCAGTCATACTTTTACAAGAATTTTCTAGGTCGGTTAATTCCTCAAAAATATATCTGGGTTGGATATTGGCTTTGTCGCCGATTAAATCAAAGACTGGACGAAGGATGTCTTCCATTTGATTACCATAAGGACAAAAACTCATAGTGTAAAATTCTAAATTAGGCTTATTGCTTTTGACCAATTCTAGTTTGGTACCAGAACCAGGAATTAAGTTTGCATTTTTATTTTTGAAATACATAATGCCTGAATAAAAAGAAAGTCCAACTATCAATAAAAGACAAAAGATAGCTGTTAATGAACTTACTTTGATGTTTTTTTGTTTTTTTAAATTAAATTTCATAATTTTATTCCTCAATAATTTCTATTGCTTTAACAGGACAAGAATTAATAATATTCTTAATTGTATCATCAATTTGAGGGGGTTGTTGTTTTACCTTAGCTTTAAATGTGGTAGAATCCAATTCAAAATGATCTGGATCTAGGGCGACACAAGTGTTGCACCCAATACAAAGATCTTGGTTGATTTTGATTTTTTTAGTCATATTAATTTTAATAATAACACATGTTTTTTAATTTTATTAGAGGGAGAAAAACTCTCGATCCTTTAAATGAAGAAAAATTTGAAGTGATTAAAGGTTTGGTGTGGAAATATAACAAAAGAGTCTTGCTGGAGCTTACTTTGGCTTGTGTTAGCTATTGTCCTTATTGTACGAGAATTAGAAAAGTAGGTGAAAAAAATAAATATTATTTAAGTAAAAGAGAGTTGGAAAAAATAATTGAATACATTAAAAGTCATCGAGAAATTGATGAAGTAATTATTTCAGGTGGGGATCCAGTGACGGTGCCTGATTATTTGAAATATGTTTTGAATAAATTGGAAAAAATTAAACATATTAAAATAGTAAGAATACATACTAAATTTCCAAGATTAATTGATTTGGACTTGATCAAAAAATTTAAAAAACAATTGTATATTTTGATTCATGTTGATAGATATGAGGATATTGACAAAATTGCAATTAAAAAAATTAGAGATTTGGGAATATCAATGTTTTCTCAATCAGTTTTTGTTAAGGGTATAAATGATAATAGTGATGTTTTGGCTAAAATTTTTACAAGATTGCTTGAATTAGGAGTAAAACCTTATTATATTTATCACTGTGATAAAGTGGCGGGTTTGGAAAGATATAGGGTTAATTTAAAAAAAGAAATAAAAATAATGAGAGAATTAAGGGATAAAATTTCTGGTCTTGCCTACCCTATCCATATTGTAGATACGGCTAAAAGGAAGATCCCTGTGGGTTTTCGTCTAGGAATCTTCCAGAGGTGATGATGGCTTTAAGAACAGTGTTGATTCTTTCTTCGGCTTCAGCACGGGTTAATTTTTGTAATTTTCCTGGAAAATAATGAAAAATTTGATTACGGCCGTATTTCCAGGCGGTCCACAAAATTTCGGCTAATTTTTCGCCATTTTCACTAATGTTGGTTAATTTTTGATAAATAGAAAATTTTTTGTAACGAAGGGATGGATTTAAGGTCTTCCCTACCCTAAAATGATCACTATTATATTGTTTGTGGCTCATAATTTTTATTTTTAAGAAAAAATCTTTGAGGTAACCTTCGTAGGCCTTAGCAACAGGAGCGACTAAAAATGAATAGTCAGAGATGTGATCTTTTTCAAGTCTTTCTAAAACTGTTTGGGTATCGTTTAAAAAATCGACTTGATCTTTTGACAGATAATATGAGGCAGAGTTAAAAAGACTTGTTTCTGGTGGCATATATTTAATAATAACAGATTATTATGGACACTTATTGTTTTGTGCTATAATTGCTTTAATCCTAACCCTATTTAATGATTTGTTTTGTTTAAATTATGTCTAAAGAAGGAAAAAAAATTGAAGTTAGAAATTATAAGAATATGGAGCGGGAAAATGTGTATCGACAAACTGAAGCTTTAGTAAAAGAAGCTTATGGAGAAGTGAGACAGAGTTGTGGCGAAGTAAGATTTATGGATAATAAGGAAAGGGCGGGAGAAATTTTGGCTAATTTGTCTGTTTTAAAGGATATTTTAAAAGATGGAACATCGTATGTTGATGGAAAATCTTTTCTTGAACAAAGGGTTTTTGTAGCTAGTAATTTTGTTCGTTTTGGTGGTAATGTAGATGACGATTTTAAAAATAATGATGTCGTTTTAAATAAAGTGCGTAGGGCTTTGGTAGATAGATCTAAAGAGAAAAATGTTAGTGAAGAAGAAAAAACTTTTTTGTGGAATGAATGGTTTAAATTAAATAATTAATAAGGATAAAAATTTTTAATAATTTGTTAATATAAAATATGGAAAGAATAAAGTTGGAAAATAACGGTTTAAGAAAAGTACAGAGAGTTATGGAATCTGGAGGTAATGTGGCTGATATTATTGGTATTATTGAAACTGTCAAAGGAGCTGATAATTTAGCTTTAGACATTTTAAATGAAAGAGCATTAAAGGGATAAAATGTTTCCTTACAACAGTTTGAGCTAATAGAAGAGATGATGAGGAAAGGTAGTTGGTAAATTGTTATTCGTATCTTAGGGCTTCGATGGGTGAAAGTTTGCTGGCTTTGCGGGCGGGAGCAACACCAAAAATTATACCGACAATTGTTGATACACCAAAGGCGAGGATTATTGATTCGAGGGTGACTTTGGCGGGAAAAATCTTGTCTATACCCCAGGATCCAAGACTACCCAAGATAATGCCGATACCACCACCCAAACAAGATAAAATGATAGCTTCGATAAGGAATTGAAGAAGGATAGCTTGAGGATAAGCACCGACGGCTTTACGAAGACCAATTTCTTTAGTTCTTTCGGTAACGGTAACTAGCATTATGTTCATAATGCCGATACCACCGACAATCAGAGAAATGGCGGCAATACCAGAAAGGGCGACGGTCAAAGTACTTAAAATTGTATTGATGGAAGAAAGAATTTGAGATTGATCAACAACACTAAAAGAATCTTCTTTTTTGTAATCTTTTTTGAGAATTTCTTCTGTTTGCTTTTTAATTTTTTCGATATCTTCTTTGTCTTTGACTTTTATACCAATACTTTGGATATTTTTGTGGCCAACTATGTTGTAACCGACATTAAGGGGAATATAAACAGCATCATCAATACTGGCACCGCCTAGTCCCCTACCCTTTTGATCGAGATAACCAATAACCTTGAAAGTGTGTCCCGAAATATTTATTTTTTTGTTGAGAGGATTGGATTTGCCAAAAAGTTCGTCTTTGACATTGTAACCTAAGATAACGACTTTACTATTTTTATTTTCTTCCGCTTTGGTAAACCAACGACCATTACCAGAAGAAGGTAAACTGTTCATACTTTTGCCATATTGGTAATTAGTTATTTCTAAACTGGTTTTTTTACTATTGGTAAGATACTTAACTTCGGCCCTAGTTTCTATCATAGGGAAAATAGCTTCAATATCAAGTTTTCTTGTGAGGTTGGTTAAATCTTTTTCTTTAAAAGAATTATTCATCATGCTTTGACCACCGCCTGCAAAACCTTCACCATTACCACTAAACATTTTGCCAGGCATAACATAGACAATATTGGAACCAAGGCTGTCAAATTGTTCAACTACAAAATCTTTGAGGCCATTACCAATAGAAACTAGGAGAATAACAGAGGTAACACCAATAATAATGCCCAAAGAAGTGAGAAAAGTTCTAACTTTGTTTTTTAAAATTGAGCGAATTGATGATTTGATGAGATCGTCGAGACTGGGTTTTAGTTTTAACATTTTTCTTCTCCTATAATTTTGCCATCTTTAATAATAATTATCCGTTGAGCTTGTTTGGCTAAGTCCATATCGTGAGTAACCATAACGATAGTCCTTTTTTCTTTTTGGTTAAGATGTTTTAAAAATGCTAAAACATCTTTGCCAGATTTACTGTCCAAATTACCAGTTGGTTCGTCGGCGAGAATTATTTTGGGATTGTTGATAAGAGCTCTGGCAATGGCAACTCTTTGTTGTTGTCCGCCAGAGAGTTGGGCGGGGGTATTTTTTGTCTTTGAACTTAAATCAACTTTTTGAAGCATTTCTAGAGCCAGGGAAAGATGTTTTTCTTTGGGAATATCGGAGTAAAGAAGAGGTAAGATAACATTTTCTAGAGATGAAGTTTTGGGTAAAAGATTGAACTGTTGAAAAACAAAGCCAAGAGTTTTGTTTCTTAGAGAAGCTAATTCGTTTTCGTTTAATTTTTCAATATTAGTATCTTCAAGAATTATTTTTCCGGAAGTAGGAGTATCAAGAAGACCAATGATATGCATGAGGGTTGATTTACCTGATCCAGAAGCGCCAGTAATGGCGACAAATTCTCCTTGGTAAATTTTGAGACAGACACCATCGAGGGCATTGAAAAGAGTATCGCCAGTTTTGTAGGTTTTAAAAATATTTTTGAGTTCGAGAAGAACTTTTTTATCTTTTTTGGATGACGACTTGATCATATTGAGACAAACCTTCTAAAACTTCATATTCTAACTCTGATTCGATACCAGTTTTTATTTCTTGTTTAACTATTTCTTTGTTTGATTTATAGACAAAGACAAATTTGGTATCGTCTTCTTCAATAACAGCTTCGATGGGGATGGTTAAGGCATCTATTGATTGGTCCATAATAATTTCGGCATTGCCAGTCATACCAAGTCGATAAGTTAGGTCATTATTGGTTTGAGGAAATTCAAATTGAACTTCATAAACGATAGAACTTTGTCCAGCAATGGGGGTAAAAGATATGTATTTGATTTGAGAATCAATGATTTCATCTTCAAAACTATCCAAAATGATTTGTGCTTTTTGTCCTTCTTGTATGTGATTTACTTCTTCTTGATCTATCTCTGATTTGAAATAAATAGTGTTGGGGTCAACTATTGTATAAGTGTTACTACTAGGAATAATATTGGTTCCGGGTAAAGCGGATCCAACGGTGGTTACAATTCCATTTATTGGAGAAGTTAAAGTAGCATATTTAATAGCTAGGTCAGTTAGTTCATAGTTGATAACAGAATTGTTTAAAGTATTTTGATTTCTGTCCAAAATTCTTTGGAATTCGGTAGTGATAACTGTGTCTTTGTAATCATCAGTAGTATCGTAAAAATTGCTCAAAGCGGTGTGATAATTATTAAATTGGATTTCGAGATTTTTTTTGAGGGAAGTTTTGTCTAGCGAAGCGATGGCTTGATATTTTTTGACGGTATCCCCTACTTTAACTCCGAGCCATGATAATTGTCCGGCACTTTGAAATTGGAGAGTAACTTTGGATTGAGCATCGATTGATCCAGCTAAATTAAGCTTGGAAGCAATAGTTTGTATTTGGGGAGTGACTAAAATGTCTTGCTTGGGATTGTAGCCCAAAGATTCCATTTTTTTGATATTGTAATTACGAATTATCAAAAAAATTATTAGAGCAATAAT
Organism: uncultured Gammaproteobacteria bacterium; assembly: GCA_964609295.1. GTDB lineage: Bacteria > Patescibacteriota > Microgenomatia > UBA12405 > UBA12405 > CAZSQT01. The sequence goes on from CAZSQT010000028.1 coordinate 38,601, forward strand.
TAGTATAGTTATTATTTTTTTGGGGTTTTTAAAGAATTTTTTCATAGGATTATTGGTATGATTATTTACACTGTAGTATTATACACTAAATTATTTTTTTTGCCTAAGTTCTTTGAGTTTCCACATAAAAAGTTTGTAAGGGGTTTGAATATTTCGTTGATCTTTGACAAAATATCTAGCTTGATCCAAAATTTTTCGGTCAATGGTTTTGGCTAGACGAATATAGAGGGAGCGATTTTTCCAATCGTTAAGCTCTTTGGCCAAATCAAGACCGTAGGCCTGAAAATCATTTTTGACATATTTGCCACGACCTTTGATTAACTCCTTTTGTTTGTTTAGCAGATCTGATATTTGAATGGGTTTTTTCATTGGAGCTTGGAAATAAGTTTTTTAGGAGTTTTAATAATTTCCCTAAATAAGGATTGACGACAAAGTTCTTTGTCTTCGCTTAGAGCATAAATTGGTTTACCCAAGGCAACGGCATAGCCAATTTCTAAAGTAGTACTGTTACCAACATATCCATCTTTATTGTATATGAAGACAGTATCAGCCATTTTTATTTTATAGAAATGATCATGGGTTAATCCTAGGGAAATAAATTTTTGATATTCTTTGGAAAATTGTTTCCATTCTTTTTGGTCACAGTGTAGATATGGTTCAAAAACAATAACATCGAGTTTTTTTAGCTGACGGCTAAATTTTCTTATTTCTGGTTTAAAGCGACGACTGCCACAAATGACTACACTTTTCATACTCTATTTTAACAGGTTTGTGGACCGTAGCAGACTTGAACTGCTCTCTCTGCAATGCGAATGCAGTGCTCTACCAGATAAGCTAACGGCCCATTTAGCAATTAGTAAATGGTAATTAGTATTTCTTTAATTACTTTGTCTATTATATCGCGTTCTTTTGGCAAAAAGGATTGTAATACATAATCCTCGACTGGGATATTGTTTTGAGGTTTACCAATACCAATTCTAATTCTATTAAAGGCTTGGGTGCCGATATTTTCAATTACAGAAATGACACCATTGTGACCAGCAGGTCCTCGGTCAAGTTGGGTCTTCCACTCCCCTACCCCCAAATCTAAATCATCATGAATGATATATAAATCTTTTGGATCAATTTTAAAATAATTTAAAATTTTTTGAGCTGTAATGCCAGATAGATTCATATAGTCAGTAGAAATGGCATAAAAATTATTGCCATCGCGAAAAATTTTGGCTTTGAGTTTGGGAAAGTTGTCAAATTTGTTTTTGGCAATTTTATTGATGACCATTTGGCCCAAGTTGTGACGAGTGTTTTGATATTTTTTATCAGGATTACCCAGACCGAAAAATAGTTTCATAAGGGTATTTTAACATTTTAGAAATTTGTCTGATATAATATTGGTATAACTAGAACTTTGGGACAAATCCCAGTGGGAAAGCTTTATGGCTACCAAGGTTTCTGACCCCGCTTTGGCGGGGTTTTATTTTATGGTGATAATTATTTTCTTTTCAAGTTGTTTAAAATATTTTTGATATTTTATGATATAAAATGATAGATATTGATGTATGGTTTAGATTTAACCTAAGGATAGGTTTTATCGTATTTTAGGGGTTAGTTAGCACTCGGAGTGTTTGACTGCTAAGCAATTAATTTGTTAAATTCATCTTCATTTATTATTTTTACACCAAGCTTTTTGGCTTGAATAAATTTAGAAGAATTAGAATCGGTTTCATTGCTTAAAAGATAATTGGTGTTTGAGGTGACGGCGGAGGTGAATTTGCCACCAAGGGATTCGATTTTGGCTATCATTTCTTTGCGAGGGATTGATAAGTCCCCTGTTATTGCAAAAGAGAGATTGCTTAGATTACGGGATTGCTTCCCCCGCAGCTGCGGGGTCGCAATGACGGTGTTAGAAAGAATCGAATTGATTATTTCTTTTCGTAAATTAATACCATGGATAATTTTTTGAGCGAGGGTGATTTTAAAACCAGGGAGATTGTCAAAATCGCTTAATTTTAAATTTAATAATTTATCTGGGGTGTCAAAACCAAAATCTATCATTTGTTTGATACGGGCATGAGAAAAATTGGGGATTTGGGCGGCATCAAAAACTTGGTTGAGGGTTAATGTTTTTTTTGATTGGATTTCGTTGATTATATTTTTGGCTGATTTTTCACCGAGATTGGCCAGGGTAGCAATATCTTGAATTTTTAATTTATAAAAATCACCAGGAAGTTTTAATTTGCCAGCATCAAAGAGTTTTTTGATGGTTTTTTGGGAAATGTTTTTGATATTTAGGGTCTTGCAAAAGAGATTTAAAACACCAAGGGTTTGGCCAAGACAAGTGGGGTTGGGACATTTTATAAATTTATTATCAGTAATTAATTTTGTGTCACAGACGGGACAATGGGTGGGAGCGATAATATGGCCAGAATTAACTTTAGTAATTACTTTTTCGATATGAGGAATAACATCTCCCCTACGGCTGATTTCAACGATGTCACCAATATTAACATTTAATTTTTTAATTAAATCATAATTAGCTAAGGAGGCATAAGTAATAATGGCACCAGAGGTTTCTACTGGAGTGACTTGGGCAACTGGAGTGATGGTGCCAAGAGGACCAACTTGCCAAGTAATTTTTTCTATTTTTGTTTGAGAACTAGAAGCAGGAAATTTGTAAGCGACTTGACCTTTGGGGCGATTGTTGTGTTGACCAAGCTGGGTTTGAATTTTAATGTTGTTTATTTTGATAACCAAACCATCGATTTCATAAGGGTATGTTTTTCTTTTGTGATTAAGAAAATCTTGATAAATTTTTTCTATTTCGACAAAAGAATGGCAGAGGTGAGATTCGACAGTGGTGACGCCTAGTGATTGGAGTAGCTTGATATTTTCCAATTCAGTTTTTTGATTAGGGTAAATTTCAACCGCATAGATGGAGCAAAATTGACTGTATTTACTGTCGAGGCGTTGGGATAGACCAGAGGCGGCATTGCGAGGATTGGAATATTTTTCTTGAGATTGTTGATTGAGTTTTTTAAAATCACTTAAGGTAACTACAATTTCGCCACGGATAAAACCAGTAAAACTGTTTTTTAATTGAGGAAGAAAGTTTTTCATTTTAACAGCATTTTGAGAGATTAGGTCCCCTGTTTTGCCATCTCCCCTAGTGATGGCATCGACAAATTTACCGTCTTGATATTTTAGTTCGAGAGATATGCCGTCGCATTTTGGTTGCACCACGAATTTTGTAGTGGTGAGTTTTTTTAATTCAAAATAGTGAACGAGTTGCTCAAAAGTATTAACTTTGTTTTGGGAGCCCATGGGCATTTGATGTTCTTTTTTATCAAAGCCAGTATTGAAATTTTGGGAACCGATTTTTTTGAATATCCGATGATGAGGGGCTTTGAGGCGAAGAATTTCTTCTAGGGTGTCAAAAGTATGATCATCCATAATTGGCTGACTATCGGTGTAATAGGCTTTTTTGGCAGAAATTAAAATTTCACCTAACTCTTCTGGGGTAATGGTTTCTAGATTAAAATCGGATAGTTTTAACATTATGTTTATTATATGATAAAATCTTTGATTATATGAGTCTAAAAGAATATTCCTTATCTTGTGTGACCGATCTTTTGGGTCGAGAAGTTGATGATTTGAGCAACAGTGATTTTGTGAATGCAGTAGCATTTGTGCGAGAAATGTCTTCTCCTATAAGTAGAAAAAATTTTGGAAAACAAATTATTAAAAAAAATATGGAAGGTCGTAAACCGAGGGATGAACGGAAGTTTTATAAATTGAGCCCGGTCAGTGGTTTGGTTAAATTGATGAGTAGAAAGTAACAATTTTAGACGTTGGTCAAGCAGTAGTAAGCGCCTTTGGTAGAACCGCGTTTTTCGACAACTTTGTCATCAATGAGTTTTTTGAGATCACGCCAAATAGTATCATCTGAGACCATGGGGAGAATTTGCTTGGCATCAGGCATACGAAGGCCACCGAATTGTTGCATATATTCCACTAATTTAATTTGTCTTTCGGAGAGATGGACTTGTTTGCCACCTAACTTTTGTTTAAATTTGAGATCGCGAGAGAGAGATTGAACTTTTTCTTTAATTCTATTTAATTCGATAGCTAAAACTTTGGTGAAATAGGTAATCCAAGAAGTCAAGTCTCTTTTAAAGATGTTGCTGGATAAATTGTGAGTAGACTGAATAGTGTTGTAATATTCTTCGGCATTTCTATCAAAATATTCTTCTAGAGAAAAAAGTCTTTTGATATCATAACCTTCGACATAGAGAGGAAGCATTCCAAAAGCACGAGAGACACGACCATTACCTTCGATAAAGGGATGGATAGCGACTAAGACATATTGGGTGATGGCAGAGCGGATGGTTGAATGAATTTCACGAGAAGATTTGTCGTTGAGCCAGGCGATTAGATCGGTAATGAGGTATGGGACTTCGATGGCGGGTGGTGGTCTGTGGGCAATTTCACCTGTTTGGGTGTTTTTGAGGACCACTTGTTGGTGACGGTATTTGCCGATTTCTGATTCGGGAATGATTTTTTGGGTGGTGAGTTCGTGAATTCTTTTGACAATGGTTTCAGAATAATAAAAAGGACGATGGCCGCTTTCATCAAATTCGGGAATAGTTTTTTCTTCTGGTAGAGGCATGTTGGCGTCGTACAAAGCCCAAAGTTCTTCGAGATAGGAAACGACATTGCGATAGTTGATAACTTCTTGGATATCACGGTTTTGTCCAGTGATTTGTTTACCTTCGACTAATTTAGCAACTTCTTGGTAAGTTAGGTCATTTCCTTCTATTCTTGTACCATAATGAACAGTCCTGACGATAGCTTCTTGTTGGAATTGTTTCTCATATGCTGGAATCAATGGGGCTTCATCAATAATCGCCTTGGCTCCTTCAATTGTGCTGATGTTTTTTAGAACTTCATTATTGATTGTAAATATAGGAGAAAACATATCTATAGATATTATATCACTATTTTGGAAAATCAATGAGGGAAAAATGCGGAGATAAAATTAATTTAGGAAAAAATAGTCGAGGGCGAGGAGGGGGTCGACATTGTGTTTGATCATATCAAGGGTTTTGATTATTGTTTTTATTTTTTGACTGATTTGGGTTGAAGGATTTTTGACCATAGCTTGTTGATGGAGATAAAGTTGTTCTTCAAGTAAGGGTTTGACTTCATCCTTTTGATAATTTTGGGAGGGTAATTGGCCATTAGTAGGGATAATTTTACCAGTATTTTGGTGTTGTTTTTTGAGATTTACCAGAGAACAACGGGACAAAATGGTATTGAGAAGATTGTTTTTGTTGTTTGAGATTAAAAAAATATAGTTATCCCCTATTTCTTCTAAAGTTTTGAGGAGAGCATTTTGAGATTCTGTTTTTAAATTTTGGGCAGAATAGATAACAATAACTTTGGATTGATGTTGAAAGGGTTTTTTGGATAAAAAAGTTTTGACTTCTCTTATTTTGTTAATAGAATAGTCTTCTTGAATAATAAATAAATCTGGATTGTGAGGTGATAATTCTTGATTTATTTCTTTAAATTTATTTTTTAACCAGTTATCGGTTTGGTTTTGGTTGTCATCAATGATGAGTATTGAATGAAAATCATTTTTCATATAGTATTAGTATACTATGATTGGTGCTGCCCCAAAAGTCTATAAGAATTTGACGGATGTTTTGTTGGATAAAAATTTAATCAAAAAAGAAAAAGCAGAAGAGATAAAGTTAAGACAGCTAAAGACAGGAGAAAGCGAAGAGGAAATTATCAAAAATTTGCGCTTGGTTTCTAGCGATGAATTGGTTGAAGCGAAGGCGATTTTTTTGAGAGTTCCTTTTATTGATTTAAATACGATTGGTTTTTCTCCTGAGGCTTTGTCTTTGGTGCCAGAAGTGGTGGCAAAAAAATATTTGGTAGCACCTTACAATCTCGATACCAAAAACAAGATTTTGTATGTGTCGATGGTGAATCCCTTGGATTTGGAAACGGTTGAATTTATAGAGAAAAAATCTGGAATGAGAGTTAAGACAGGAATGTCGACTCAGAAACAGATTTCAGTTTTTATTGAAGAAAAGTATGAGAGAGAAAAAGGGATTGCGACTGAGGTAGGTAAGGCTTTGGATGAGAGAAAAAAATATGAAAAGGAAGAAGTTTTGATTAGTGAGGCTAATAAAGTTTCAGCAGAAGCGCCAGTGGCTAAGATTGTTAATACGGTTTTGGAATACGCGATTAAGGCACGAGCCTCGGATGTCCATATTGAGCCGCAAGAAGAAAATGTCAGAGTTAGATATAGGATTGATGGTATTTTACAAGAAAAATATATTTTGCCTCGCAATGTTAATGATGCAGTGGTTTCCAGAATTAAGATTTTGTCTGGTTTGAAAATTGACGAGAAGAGGGTGCCTCAAGACGGTAGATTTTTCTTTTCCAATGATGGAGTTGATGTTGATTTGCGTGTATCTAGTTTGCCTACAACTTATGGGGAAAAAGTAGTAATGAGACTTTTACAAAAATCTCAAAAGGTACCAACTTTACCAGATTTGGGTTTAAGAGGATTAGCTTTAAAAAATTTAATGTCATCAATTGAAAGACCTCATGGAATTATTATTGTTTGTGGTCCGACTGGATCAGGTAAAACAACGACTCTTTATTCTATTTTGGATATTGTAGCGACGACGAAAGTCAATGTGGTGACTATCGAGGACCCAGTTGAATATCAGATGAAGGGGGTCAATCAGGTGCAAGTAAATAGTCAGGCTGGTTTAACTTTTGCTAGTGCCTTGCGTTCTTTTTTGCGTCAGGATCCTAATGTCATAATGGTAGGAGAAATCCGGGATACAGAAACAGCTGAATTGGCAGTAAACGCAGCTTTGACAGGACATTTGGTCTTCTCTACCCTACATACCAACGATGCCTCTGGAGTACCACCAAGAATGATGGATATGGGAGTAGAACCTTTTTTGCTAACTTCGGCAATGAATTGTGTAGTGGGACAGCGGGTTTTGCGAAGAGTGTGTAAGGAATGTAGTCAAGAGATGGATATGACACCATCTCAAATTGAGGATTTTAAAAGAACTTTGGGTCCTATCTATGACATGATTGAAGACAAGTGGAAAAAAGAAAATCGACCAATGAAGATTCCCAAATTAGTTGGTTGTGAAAAATGCAATAATACTGGTTACCATGGACGAATTGCTATTTATGAAGTTATGCCGGTTAATGAAAAAATAAGTAAGGCAATTTTGAGTAAAGCGACAGCCGGTGATATCCAAAAGATGGCAATGGATGATGGTATGTTAACAATGAAGCAAGATGGTTATGTTAAAGTTTTAGAAGGGATAACAACCATTGAGGAAGTTATTAGAGTAGCTCAATACTAAATATGAATACAAAAATAGAAGCATTATTAAAAATGGCAGTAGCCAATAAGGCAAGTGATATTCATTTGTCTTCGGAGATAGCTCCAAAAATGAGGATTAGGGGACAATTGGTCAATGTGACTAATTTTGAAATTGGTTCTAAAACAGAAATGGCAGAATTAATTATGTCAATTTTGGATGAAGAGCAAAAAAAGAAATTTTTGGAACAGAAAGAATGGGATTTTTCAATCGAAGTTGAGGGTTCTCGTTTTAGGGTCAATATTTTTTTGCAAAAAGGGATGGTGTCAGCCGCTTTGAGAATTATTCCGCCAGATATTCCTACTTTTGAAGATTTGAGTTTACCAGAGATTTTTAATTCTTTTTTGGAATATAAACAAGGTTTTATTTTGGTGACAGGGCCAACAGGTATGGGTAAATCAACAACAGTAGCTTCAATGCTTAACAAAATAAATCAACAAAAGGCTAGTCATATTGTGACGGTTGAAGATCCAGTAGAATACTTGATTAAGCCTAAGCTGTCGATTGTATCTCAGAGAGAAGTCGGCCATGATACTTTAGATTTTCCATCGGCTTTGAGATCATCATTGAGGCAAGATCCAAATACCGTTTTTGTTGGTGAGATGAGGGATCTTGAGACAATTCAATCAGCTTTGACAATCGCCGAGACGGGACACTTGGTCTTCTCTACCCTACATACCAATTCAGCGGCTCAAACTATTGATAGAATTATTGATGTTTTTGAGGTGAAGGAGCAAATTAGAACCCAATTAGCTTCAGTGATTACGGCGGTAATTTCTCAAAGATTAGTACCAACAATTGATGGTAAATTGACTCCAGCTTTTGAAATTTTGGTAGCGACACCGGCTGTCAAAAATTGTATTAGGGAAGGTAAGGTTTTTATGATTGACAATATTATCCAGACAAGTAGCGATGTGGGGATGATTAGTCTCGAGTCTTATTTGGCCAAACTAGTGAAGAGTGGCAAAATTAGTGAAGAAGTAGCGACTAGTTATGCATTAAAACCAGCAGACTTACAAAATAGTTTGCGATCAAACAAATTAAATGCCTAATTTTATTTTTAAAGCTAGAGATTGGAATGGAAAGTTAATTCAGGGTAAATTAGATTCGGCAGACAAAAAACAAGTTTTGGCGTCTATCAAAGAAACTGGATTGATACCAATTAGTGTGGAAAAGAAAATGAGTGGGATATTGGAAGAAATTAATAAAAAGATTTTGGGTAGAGTTGGTTTGAAACAAATTTCTAATTTTACTCGCCAATTGTCGACAATGATGACAGCTGGATTGGCCTTGACTGATTCCTTATCACTTTTAAAAAATCAGTCTAAAGAGAGTACTTTTATGTTTGAAATTTTGGACTATGCTTTGACAAAAGTTCAAGGAGGAGAACCATTGGGTGAGGCCTTGGAGAAATATAAAAATGTTTTTGGCGAAGCTTATATCGCTTCGATTAAGGCGGGTGAAGAAGGGGGGGTTTTGGAAGAGATTTTGCAAAAATTGGCTAACAATCTAGAGGAAGAAGAGGAATTTAAGGGCAAAATTAAAGGAGCGATGATTTATCCTATTATCGTTATTATCGGAATGGTGATTGTGACTTTTATTATGATGATTTTTGTGATTCCTAAAATGATGGGTTTGTATGGAGAATTTGGTTCGGAAATGCCTGCGATGACAAGAGTGTTGATTTCGATTTCTACAGTGGTTTCAAAATTGTGGTTTTTGTTTCCTTTATTGATCGTTGGGGCGATTGCAATGTTTAAGGCAGGAAACAAAAATAAACAGTTTAGATTGAAAAGAGATAAATTGTTTTTAAAGATTCCTATTGTTGGAGAATTAAACAAAAAAACAATTATTTCCAATACTATTAGAACTTTATCAATGTTGTTGGCAGCTGGTATTTCGCTAGTTGATGCTTTGAGAATTACAGCTTCGGTGGCTGGCAATGAACATTATTACAATGCTTATCAAAAAATTGCAGAAAGGGTCCAAAAAGGTTTTAATATAGCCTCTTCTTTTGAAGAAACAGCTATTTTTCCAATTGTAGTTACCCAAATGGTAGCAACTGGTGAGGCGACGGGAAAATTGGATGAAGTATTGATGAGAGTCTCAAATTTTTTCAAAATTGAGGCGGAACAATCGGTCAAATCGTTAACGGCAGCGATTGAGCCTTTGATTATGATAGTGTTAGGGGTAGGGGTAGGATTTTTGGTGATTGCCGTAATTATGCCAATCTATAACTTGACAAGTCAATTTTAATAGTTTTTAATTAAAGTATTATGAAACAAATATTAAAAAAAGGTTTTACTTTAGTAGAGTTGTTAATTGTTATCGCTTTGATTGCGATTTTGTCAGTAGCAGTGCTTTCAACTATTAATCCTATTGAACAGACGAATAAGGCTAGGGACTCTAAATTTAAAAATGATGCAGCTGAGGTTTTGAATGCATCTGAGAGGTATTATGCTTCAGTGCAAAGATATCAATGGACTGATGCTTATCCAGAGACAGAAACAGCTTATGTGGCTGATGGAACTGAAGGTATATCTTTTGTTTCTGTTGATCCGAGATTTGGTATTTTAGGAAATGATATAGCAGATAATACTTATGAAGATGATGGTCCTTTAATTAAAACATCTGAACTTAAAGGTGTTTTTGCTGGGAAAGAACAGTTTGCCAGTACTGTTGAGATTGATTCAACTGATGCGATGTATGTTTTCCACACTAGTGATTCTAATTATGTTTGTTTTTGTCCTAAAGCTAAAGCTAGTAGAACTGGAGCAAGTGCCTCTGAATTAAAGTGTTTGAATGGTGTTTCTGAAGTTGAAGGAGCTTATGCTACTGCTACTTTGGTTGATGTTGATGGAGTAAATTGTACCGCTCCAACCGAATCTGAAGCTAGCGAAACTGGTTTCTGTGCTGTTAATAAAGGTACTGGTGATTATGCTAATTTAATGTGTGTTCCTGAAGGTAGTATCCAATAAGTTTTAATTTAGTCTGAAATTTAAAACCCGCCTTAGGGCGGGTTTTTTGGTATAAATAGATATGGAACTTTTGGTCTTTATAATTGGTTTGTGTTTTGGTTCATTTATTAATATGTTGATTTTTCGCACTTCGTGCGAAAAAAAAATCACAAGAAACAATAACCAAGAAACAAACAGAAAAAGATCTTTTTGTGACTATTGTGGAAAGAGGTTGAATTGGTGGAATAATGTGCCGGTGTTGTCGTTTTTGTTGCAAAAAGGCAAAAGTCAGTGTTGTGGTAAAAAATTAGATATCTCCTACCCTATTGTCGAAATAATAATGGGAATATTATTTCTTCTAAATTTTAAATTACCATTTACTAATTACTATTTACTAGTTACTAGTTACTGTATTATTATTTTAGTTGTTTATAGTGCAGTCTATGATGCCAAGACGATGTATCTCCCCGATTGGTCAACATGGGCGTTGATTTTTTTGGCAATTATTTATCAAATAATAGGGCGGCCCGTAGGGCCGCCCATGCTGTATTTGTTAAATATTGTTTATAGTGCGATGGGGGCAAGTTTGTTTTTGTATTTGTTGAGCTTGGTCAAAATTAGAGGTCAGTCAGGTATGGGGATGGGTGATGTATTATTAGCGATATTTATGGGATTATTGTTGGGTTACCCTAATATAATAGTGGCATTTTATGTGGCTTTTATAATTGGAGCAGTTTTTGGAATTGTTTATCTTTGGGTATTTAAAGGAAAAAATAAGAGCACAATGATTCCCTTTGGTCCGTTTTTGCTGTTGGGGACTCTGGTGGCTTGGTGGTGGGGAGAAGGTTTGTGGTATTATTTTAGTAATTTAGTGATTAGATAAATATGAAAAAAGGAGTAACTTTTGTAGAAGTTTTGTTGGTGATGGTGATACTATCTGTTTTGATTGTGGGGGCGGTGATGACTATCAATCCTATTTTGCAAGTAAATAAGGCAAAAGATGCGAGAAGAAAAAAAGATTTGGCCAGGATTAAAATAGCTTTTGAAGAATATTATAATGACAAATTGTGTTATCCGTCTCAGGAGGAGATTGATCTTTTGAATTGTGGGGATAATTTTTACAGCTACCTCAAAGATTGGCCTTGTGATCCAAATGGGAGTAAATATGCGATATTTATCGATAGTGAAGATGAGTGTCCTAGCTATTATCGTGTTTATGGTAAATTGCAATGGGAAGATGATACTCAAGCCGTTAATTGTGATTATGGTGAATCAAGTAGTAATGTAGATTGGAGGGAATTTCCTGATGAATATGAGAC